>PBWZ01000021.1 GCA_002727435.1 Chloroflexota bacterium | reverse complement strand
ATATTGGAAAATTATTAAATTTTTCACTTGCAAAATCATTATGAAGCTCTATATTTTGCTTAATGGATTTATTAAAGCCAAAACCCGGATCAATGACTATTCTTTTTTTATCAATACCTTCTTTTTCAAGATTATTAATCGTTATATTAATATCATTTACAACCTGATCAATGACTTTGCCGGGATTGATTTTTCTATTATGAGTAAGAATGTAAGGGTTATCTGTTTTTTTCAATAAATCGATCATATTTTCATCGTAATTTAGCATGGAAATATCATTAATTATATTTGCACCATGTTTAATCGCTTCTTCAGCTACATCAGATTTTCTTGAATCAATACTAATGGTTACATCAAAATTTGATCTAATTGCATCAATTATAGGAATTACTTTTGATAGTTCCTCATCAGATGAAACCTCATGCACTCCTTCATAAATACTTTTTGGTCTAGTAGATTCACCGCCAACATCAACAATATCAACTCCAGCATCTACAAACTCTTTCGTTAATTGCAATGCCTTATCAACATTACTCCCAATTCCATCGCCAGAAAATGAGTCATCGGTTGCATTAAGAATGCCCATAACAATGTTTTTATTAAATAAGTTTAATTTCACTATTCAAAATCTTTTAATTTTTAAATTATTAATATTTAATTTATAACAAATTTTATTTGATAGAAATTGTATAGTGATATAGCATTTACATTTGAAAATGAGTAAAGATTCGAAAAATACAAATTCTGAAGAAAATTCGCCTAAAGATATTGCTTCTAAAATTAAAAATCTAGAAGAGAGAAGAGCCAATACCAAGTTTGGTGGTGGCAAAGAAAGGCAAGAATCTCAAAAATCAAAAGGTAAAAAACTTGCTAGAGAAAGATTGTCATTATTATTTGATAATGGTGAGTTTACTGAAATTGATCCATACGTAAAGCATTTTTCAAATGATTTTGGTCTCGATAAATCAAGAATTGATGGGGATTCAGTTGTTGTTGGATACGGAACAGTAAACGGTCAACAAGTGTTTGCTTTTTCTCAAGACTTTACGGTTCTTGGAGGATCGCTATCTAAAGTTGCTTCAAATAAAATATGCAAAGTTTTTGATCTTGCCATTAAAACAGGATGTCCTATTGTTGGAATTAATGATTCTGGTGGGGCAAGAATTCAGGAAGGTGTTGATTCTCTTTCTGGTTATGGAGAAATTTTTAAAAGAAATACAATGGCATCAGGTGTTATTCCTCAAATCACAGTTGTTGTAGGACCATCTGCTGGTGGTGCAGTTTACTCCCCAGCACTAACAGATTTTATTTTTATGGTTGAGGGTGTTGGTCAGATGTATATAACTGGTCCAGAAGTTGTCAAAGCTGTTACTGGTGAAGAAGTAAGCCACGAGGACCTTGGAGGAGCAACTACGCATGCAAGTAAAAGTGGTGTTGCCCACTTTGCATCAGAAAGCGAAGAAGATTGCTTTGAAAGCGTTAGAAAGCTTATTGATACACTTCCAGCTAATAATGTTGATATGAAAGCTTCAGATAGTTCTGTCGAAACTGTAAATCAAGAAGATTTAAATAAATTAATTCCCGAAAATCCAAATCAAAGTTACGATGTTTTTGAAGTTATAGAAACGATTATTGATACAAATTCATTTATCGAAGTTCAAAGTGAATATGCCAAAAATATAGTTGTTGGATTTTCTAAATTTAATGGAAAGACAGTAGGTATTGTCGCAAATCAACCTGATCATATGGCTGGAGTATTAGATATCAATGCCTCTTCAAAAGCTGCTAGGTTTGTAAGGTTCTGTGATGCATTTAATATTCCAATAGTTACGTTAGTTGATGTACCTGGTTTCATGCCTGGCACAATTCAAGAATATGGAGGAATTATTAGGCATGGTGCAAAACTTCTTTACGCATTTGTTGAAGCTACAGTTCCTAAAATTACTGTTATTTTAAGAAAAGCTTATGGTGGTGCATATATTGTTATGGGTTCGAAGGAGTTAAGAGCAGATATAAACGTTGCTTGGCCATCAGCAGAGCTTGCAGTAATGGGACCAGAAGGTGCAGTAAATATAATTGGTAGAAAAGAAATTGCTGCTGCTGAAAATAAAGATGANAAAAAAGCAGAACTTCTTCAAAACTATAGAGATAANTTTGCTAANCCATTTGTTGCAGCTGAAAAAGGNTTTNTNGATGACGTAATCAAACCTTCTGAAACAAGAGATTTNATTTTNAAAAGCCTAAATATGCTNGAAAATAAAACAGATCAAAATATTCCAAAAAAACACGGAAATATTCCTCTTTAANTTGAAAGGATAACTANATGATTGACTTGCTNAAAATAGCAAAGACAGAAGCTGATGGCGGAAATTTATTTGAAGAGTTATCTAATTTATACCGAGATTCAGATATTAANCCCAATGGGTACCCTGAAGCAGTAGTATGGGAAGGNGGNAATCATGANGGGAANATTAATCCTATAGCTCACTCACTTACTGATGCNTATGCCCTACTTGGAACAATTGCTGCAATTGATATTTTAGGGCTACCTTTTTATGCNGTTCCTATGTGGTCACAATTNAGNCATGANACAAANCTNGANGCANTGGCTTGGTTTGGAAATATTCCTGCAACTTCAATTAAATGGTCTACTGCAGGTGATGCATATGTAAATGANGGTAATGGCAACAAAGTTGTTGTGATGGGAAAATCTGGAAANGCTCATTTAAGAACGCAGGCTGGAGTTTATTGTAATGTAAGGCCTTACGGACCTATAACAGTAGTAAGAAGTATGCCTTGTCTTCCCTATTCTCAAAATAAACCTAAATTTAATGTAGANGATTCGGGTGTAATTCATTCAGAAATGAACTCACCTGGGGTGCAAATGGCTTATGCAAACAGACTATTTTTAAAAATGGTTAACGAAAGCGGTTCAATCGGNAGAATTGCAATGAAACCTACTCAAGCAATGGAAGATGGAATAAATGCCGGGATTCATTCTTGGTTAATAAAAGGCACAAAGTTTGAAATTGGTAGAAAATATGCAGTTGATCCATATGAGGAACACAGAGAAAGTATCGAAAAAATAATTAAATTATTGCCACCTGATTTTAAAGATGGAATGGAAAATTGGTCCGGAAAAATAGAACAACACATAGCAGATACAAATTATGGACTATTAGTATGGGATCTTATTAATAAGCAAGATACTATTGTACTTTCTACCGATCTAGACGGAGACAGGCTTACTGATCTTCTTGCAGACATATCTGATCCTTTACGAACTTATTCAGGAATGGTTGCAAAAGAACTAGGTAATGATATTGATACAAATAATCTATGGAACAAGATGGGATATACAACAGGAAATGGAAGAGATATGACATCTGTAATGTATAGAATGGAAGGCCCACCAATTCATGAGCAGACATTGGGTTCAGCTGATGCAATGTTACTTAGATTATTAGATGGAGATGAATGGGTTGGAGGAACTAAGCAACCTTATGATCCAAGAATCCATTTTGTTTTAATTAGAGATGCATACATTGATGCAAACCCTGAGAATAAAGAACTTCATTCATGGCTAGACCATGCTTTAAATAAATTTGATGAAATTTATTCTGGTGAAAGACCAGGATTTTTAGATGGATACAAGAAATTAAAAGAACAAATTACTCCATGGGGAGCTTAAGAAAGGAAAAAATAAATGAAATCTAAAGTTACAGTTGTAGGCGCAGGAAACGTTGGAGCAACAACCGCTCAAAGAATTTTTGAAAAGGGTCATAGTGATGTTGTTCTAATTGATGTAGTAGAAGGAATCCCTCAGGGAAAAGCTCTAGATATTTTAGAAAGTGGCCCAATTGTAAAATCTGATGCAAAAATTGTTGGAACAAACACTTATGAAGAGTCTAAAGATTCTGACATTGTTGTAATCACTGCTGGAATTGCAAGAAAACCTGGAATGAGTAGAGATGATTTATTAATAACTAATATGAATATTGTTGGTTCAGTTACTGAAAGCATAATGAAGTATTCTAAAAACCCTATAATTATTGTTGTTTCCAATCCACTTGATGCAATGGTTCAGCACAGTTTTTCAAAAAGTGGTCTTTCAAAGGAAAGAGTTATAGGCATGGCTGGAATTTTAGATACAGGAAGATTTAGAACTTTTCTAGCTGAGGAATTAGATGTTTCTGTGAACAGCATCGACGCATACGTATTAGGTGGACATGGGGATTCAATGGTTCCACTACTCAAAGCAACCACAGTTGGTGGAGTTCCAGTAGAAGAATTAATTGAAAAAAATAGATTAGAAGAAATTGTTCAAAGAACAAGAGATGGTGGAGCTGAAATTGTTGCTCATCTAAAAACAGGAAGTGCTTATTATGCGCCTTCTGCTGCAGTAGCTCAAATGGTAGATGCAATCATATTTGATACCAAAGAGGTATTTCCATGTGCTGCTATGCTTGATGGAGAATATGGAATAAGTGGAGTTTATGCAGGCGTTCCAGTTAAACTTGGAAGTTCAGGTATAGAAGAAATAGTTAATCTTAATTTGAGTCAAAGTGAAAAAGACGGACTTACTGCATCCTCTAAAGCTGTGGAAGAACTAATTGAAGTAATGAAAGGTCAATCATAAATGAAACTTAAAGGTAAAAAAGCTTTAGTTACTGCAGCTGGCCAAGGAATTGGAAGATCAACTGCTGAACTTTTTGCAGAAAACGGAGCTGAAGTTTATGCATGCGATATTAATCAAGCAACTTTAGATACTCTGAGTGGAATGAAAACAATACAGGCGGATGTAACAAAATACAGCGATATTGAAAATATATTTAACATCACGGGTGGAGTTGATGTTCTTTTTAATGGAGTAGGTTTTGTTCATGGAGGAACTATCTTAGAGTGTGATGAAGATCAATGGGATCAAGCGTTTGATATAAACGTAAAATCAATGTATCAAATTATTAAACTCTATCTTCCTTACATGATTGANCAAGGTTCTGGCTCAATAATAAATATGTCTTCTGTTGCATCAAGTTTAGCAGGTGTTGTTAACAGATTTTCTTATAGTGCAAGTAAAGCTGCAATAATTGGCATTACTAAGTCTGTTGCAAAAGACTTTGTNGGNAAAGGNGTTAGATGTAATGCTATTGCACCAGCAACAGTAGAATCNCCTTCTCTTCAAGACAGAATTAATGCGGAAGATGATCCAATACAAGCAAAAAAGGACTTCATTGCAAGACAGCCAATGGGTAGGTTAGGTCAGCCGGAAGAAATAGCTAATTTAGCTTTATATTTAGCATCTGATGAATCCCAATACACTACTGGTGTTGCCCATATTATTGATGGCGGAATGATAATTTAATTAGCTNAAGTNATTTAAGACTAAGCTACTTTTGATTTGATAGATTTAATAAAATTTGCCGTTGAAACTAAATGTTTATTTACACCAAGCTCTTTAGGATCTAAGCCCATNGCCATTCCAATTAATTGAGGTAGATGTAATATTGGCAAGTCAGCTTTGCCTCTTTTATTTTGTTTTCTTGCTTTTGCTTGATANCCATCAAGNTTTAAATGACATAATGGGCAAGGGGTTACCATTGCATCTGCACCATTGTCTTTTGCATCNCCTGTATGCTTTGCAACCATTTTGAGTGAATTTTTTTGATTGATCAAAAGAATTGGAAATCCACAACACCGTGTTTTACCTTCATAATCTGTTGATTTAGCTCCTGTAGATTCAATTACAATATCAAGAGAATGTTTTCTTTTTGGATTTTTTGTCATTCCTAGTGCATCTGATGGTCTTATTAANTAACAGCCATAAAATGGNGCGAAGTTAAATCCNGATAAATCAATGTTNAACATTTTCTGTAAAGGCTCAACACCTATGTCTTCAAGCAANATCCATAAAAGATGTTTAACTTCAGTTTTACCTGAATAATGTAAGTCTTCCTTAGCCAGCTCTTCATTAATTTCGTCTAAGTACTCTTGATCATTAACTACTCTATGATTGGCTTGAGAAATAACACCTTGGCAAGTTGAGCATATTGTCATTATAGGCAGGCCCATCTGTTCAGCAAGTGCAAGCGTCCTCACATTAAGTACATCGCCAAGCTTTTGATTTTTTTCTTGTAATACTCCAGCACCTGTACATGCTGCCTTTTCAATCTCTTCAAGTTCTATTCCGAGCTTATCAACCACCATCATTGTTGATTTATATAATTCTGGAGCAGCTCCTCTTGCAACACATCCAGGATAGAAAGCAAACTTCATTATTCTTCCTCTTTTCCTTGATTATCCAATCTTTCTGCTATAGATGTTACCTTNTTCATATCTTTAGGTCTATGCGGAAGAATCGGAGGAAGTTTTCCTCTTATAAGTGACTTAATACCAATTTTTGCTAAATCTATTAGTCCAGAAATATTAAGCAGGCCTGTACTCTCAAGTGCCAATCTAGTTTCGTCTAACCTACCATGTTTTTTAATTGAATCATTAAAGCTTTCAGTGTGCCTGTAACCACTTGTATTAGTATAACCTTCTTCAATAGCCAAATCTCTCATTTTAACTATTCTTTCCATTGGAGCAACATCTTTAGGGCATACTTCAACGCAAGCTAAACATCTTGTACAGTCCCAAACCCCAGTATTTTCATTTAATTTTCCAAGACGTGAGTTAGCTTCTTCATCTCTTGGGTCAGCTACAAATCTGTAAGCTTTCGCAAGAGCAGCAGGTCCAGTAAAAGTTGGATCAACTTCCATTGCAGTACATTCAGATACACACGCTCCACACATTATACAATTCATAACTCCTAAAAGATGGGTCATACTTTCATTCGATGCTATGTGCTCAGCTTCAGGTTCGAAAGAAGTTTTTACATATGGATCAACACTTTTCATTTTTGACCAAAAAGAATCCATCTCAGTAACAAGGTCTTTAATTACTTTAAAATTACCCATTGGCTCAATGGTGATAGCTTCACCATCTGGAGATATTTCTTTAACTCTTGTTTTGCAAACTAACTTTGCAGATCCATTTACTCTCATGGAACATGATCCACAAATCGAAGCTCTACATGAACACCTTAAACTGAGAGTTCCATCTTGTTCTTCTCTAATTTTAATTAAACTATCTAATATAGTTGAGTCTTCAGCAACATCAATAGAATAATCTTGAAAATAAGTTTCTTCACTCTCTTCAGGGTTGTATCTCTTAACTTTAATTAAGGCTTCCAATTAATATACTCTTTCAGTAGGTTCCCAGTCAGTTATAGTTACATCTTCACTGGTTGTATTTAATTCTTCTCCATTATATTCAACAATAGTGTGTTTTAACCAGTCCTTATCATTTCTGGTAGTAACATCAGTTCTAAAATGTGCCCCCCTGCTTTCAAATCTAGCATTTGCACCTTGACAAATTGATTCAGCAACATCAACCATAAATTCTAATTCTAAATATGAAGTAAGGTCAGTATTAAAAACTTTACCTTTATTTTCAACATACACATTTGGCAGTTGCCCTCTAATGCTTTTCATGCCTTCAATTGCATACTTAATACTTTCAGTATCTCTCCACACTCCAATGCCCTTTGTCATTGTTGAGCCCATTTTATCTCTTAATTCAGCAGATCTCATTCCTTTTGGCCTGTCTAAAATTGACTGAATACGAGATTTTTCTTTTGATAATTCTTTAGAATCAATTTCAACGTCTTTTACAGATTTGATATATTCAACGCTCTCAATAGCAGACCTTCTTCCAAACACAATTGTATCAAGAAGAGAGTTTGCCCCTAGTCTATTAGCGCCATGAACACTTACATTAGCGCATTCACCAGCAGCATAGAGTCCAGGAACATTTGTAGCTCCATTCAAGTCAGTTTTGATTCCACCCATTATATAATGCATTCCGGGTTTTATAGGTATAGGCTTTTCGGATAAATCTATTCCTCTAAATTCAAGTGCAACTTCTTGTAAATAACCTAATCTATCTTCAATAAATTTCTTGCCTAGGTGCCTTAAATCAAGAAAGACACATCCATCCACACCCCTGCCCTCATCAATTTCAGTTTGTTCAGCACGAGAAACAACGTCTCGTGATGCTAGCTCCATATACTCAGGAGCATATTTTTCCATAAATCTTTCACCTTCAGAGTTAATTAAATAAGCACCGTCTCCCCTTGCAGCTTCAGATAATAATATTCCGTTGCCGGCTAAAGTTGTAGGATGATATTGAATCATTTCAGTATCCATTAAAGGGACTCCAGCTTGCATTGCAAGACTTAATCCGTCCCCAGTGCAAATCAAAGCATTAGTTGAAGGCTCAAAAACTCTTCCAGCCCCACCAGTAGCCAGAACAACAGCTTTAGCACTTATCATTTCCATTTGTCCTGTTTTAATGTCAAATGCAATAGCTCCAGCTATTCGACCATCTTCTTTAATTAATTTTGTGACAAACCACTCTTCATAAATGTGTAAATTATATTTTACTGATTGTTCGTATAAAACGTGTAATAATGCACTACCAGTAATTGCACCAACAAAGTATGTTCTTGCTTTTTTTTGTCCACCGAAGGCTCTTGTTCCCAATTTACCTTCATCGTCTCTACTGAAAATAACACCCATATTTTCAAGTTCAATGATTGCGTCACCTGCTTCTCTACACATAACTTCTACTGCATCTTGATCAGCTAAGTAATCACTTCCTTTGATTGTAGAGAATGCATGATCTCTCCAATCATCTCCTCTGTCAGTTAAAGCAGCATTTATACCACCTTGGGCTGCATTTGAATGACTTCTAACTGGATGAACTTTAGTTATAACTGCAACNTTAAGGCCTTGTCTAACGCCTTCAACAGCTGCTCTTAATCCAGCTAAACCAGCTCCTATAATTAATAAATCGTGTTTACTCATAATNTTGTTATCTTTCTTANTCTATTTTAGCATTTTTTGGTTAAAATAATTCATTAATTGTTAAATTCTAGTAAATCATTTTTGAAAAAATTATCAAAGACGTTGAAAGCTGATATTGTCTTCAAATCAATAATTTCAGAGTTCTTAATCTTTTTAACCATTTCATCGTAAGTTATTTTTATNACCTNAATTTCTTCGTCGATATCCTCTTCAAGTTTAGATTTTTCTAAATTGCCTGCAAAATAACAATGAATTTTTTCGTCACACCAACCTGGAGCTACATAAAAATAAGACCAATAATTTATACTTTTTGGAATCATGCCAATTTCTTCCTGAAGCTCTCTAATAACAGCAAGTTCATGATCTTCATTTTCATTTAATGTCCCTGCTGGAAATTCTATTAACCATTCTTCAACCGGATTTCTCCATTGCTTGACTAAATAAAAATATATTTCACCATTTATAATTTCATATGGCACTGCAACTATTGATCCTACATGCTCAACAACATCCCTTTCTGCAATAATATTTCCATTTTTGGTTAAACTGTCTTTTCTAATATTAATATAATCACCACGATGAATAATTTGAGAACTAGATCTTTCAATAAGATTATTTTTATCCACNTATTGAGTCCCCTTTTCTTAAATCTAGTTTTTGAGCCAATGAACTCCAATATAAATTTTCAAAATTTTCTGATCTTANAAAAAATGCCTTATTTTCACTGTCAATTTCNACATCGATTTGATCAAAATCTTCTATCTTATTGTCTATAAATCCATCAACACTAATTGATAAGTCTTCATTTGATGATGCCTTTAGTGTAATAACTACGTCTTTCTCAATTACAAGGCCACCCATCAAACTTGTATGTGCAGCTATTGGCTTCATTATCATATTGTTGCTTGATGGGGATAAAATCGCTCCCCCCAAAGACAATGAATAAGCTGTTGAGCCAGTTGCAGTGGATATTACTATTCCATCACCNTTGTATGTTGCAAAATGATTTCCGTTTATTAATGCTTCAACATTAACTACTCTAATTTTTGAACCTCTTGAAACAACAAGATCATTTAAAGCAGAATATTCTTTTTTTGAATTTGAACTAACTAGATTTATTTTCAATTTATTTCTAGTTTCTATAACTGCCTCACCACTCAAATATTTTTGTAGTTTTGAATCAACATCACTAGATTCAATCTCACATAAAAATCCAAGATTACCCATATTTATACCAAGAATTGGACAGTTGGTGCCATTTAGCACTTTTGCACATCTAAGAATAGTGCCATCCCCACCAATAGATATTAAAAGGTCTGGGTTTGAAGGTAAATTATTGTTAAGAGCAACAGCAACGCTTTGAACAAATACTTCAAAATCATCGCTAATATCGTTTTTTATTTTATTTGCTAAATTTTCAGATTCATTTAATTTTTCATTAAACAAAATTGCAATTGTATTTGGCTTGTAAAATTTTTCCATTTTATATAATTGTATTTAAAGCGCTTTCAACTATACTCAATAATGCTACTGGAGCCAACCCTAAAACTATAATAAGTATTGCGCCAATTGTTGTAATGACTTTCAATCTAGGGAAGGTAATTTCAGGAAATGGTTTATCACTCTTTTCAACAAATATAATTTTAATTACTTTCATGTAGTAGTAGGCAGAAATTAATGAATTAATTATTCCAAATGATGCCAGCCAAAAATAATCATTAGATATAGCACCACTAAATATAAATGCTTTGCCCATAAATCCAACAGTTGCTGGGATACCTAATAACGAAATTAGAGAAATTGAAAATATTATTGACTGATATCTTTGAGCGCTTCCAATTCCTTTGAAATCTAACATATTATATGAATCTACATACCTTGATAATGAGATCATACTCAGGAATGCAGTTAAATTAGTAATACCATAAGCAATTAAATAAAATACTGTAGAATTTATACCTGAAAAACTTGCATCATTTACTTGTAATGATGCTATCCCAATTAAGATATATCCTGCATGTGCAATGGTGCTATATGCAAAAAGTCTTTTTAAATCATTTTGCCTTAATGCCATAATATTTCCATAGAACATAGATATCGAAGAAATAATTGCAATGAATAGCGATATGTTTGAATAAACCTCAATATTAACCGACTCAAATAAAAATCTAATTAATATTGAAAAACCTGCTATTTTGCTTACAACAGATAAGTATAAAGTAACTAANGAGGGCGATCCTTGATATACATCTGGAACCCAAGTAAAGAATGGAAATGATGCAATCTTAAATGAAAATCCAGATATTATTAAAATTAGTGAAAATATAATTAGTAATTGTGTTGAATCTTCGAAAATAAATTTTCCACCAAAAGCATCTTTTAGTGGCATTATGTCGTTAAAAAATGTTGAACCTGACAATCCATATAGCTGAGATATACCCATCAATATTATTGCTGAACTTGTTGCGCTAAGAATTAAGTATTTAAATGAAATTTCTAATGAATATCTCTTTTTATTTAAAGAAAGCATTCCAATAAGAGGTAATGATGTAAGCTCTAATGCTACCCATGCAGTAATCATTTCTGTAACTGATGTCAACATCATCATTCCAGCAAGAGAAATCATAAATAAGGTCCAGAATTCTGAGCGCAGCTTTAAAGTGTCACTTATCACTTCTTTTCCTACAGTTGAAATTGATAATGAAAGTAATAAAACGACTATTTTGAGTAGTAATGAATATTTATCAATAGAAATAATATTTAGGATTGAAATACTTGAAATATCATTAATTTTTATTACTCCTGAAAATAATAATATTGTAATAATTAATGAGGCTAATATTCCTAGAGAAGCAATGTCAGAGGATCTAAATTTACTTCCAAATATAAGGTCAGATAAAAGTATTATTAGAGAAAATCCAACAATAAATAATTCAGGGGTTATAAGTAAAATTTCATTTAGACTAATCACCTTGAAAACACCTCACCAATACCTATATTAAATAAATCTGTCACAATTGATGGATAAACTCCCACTGCAACTATAGTAATGGTCAATATAACTGCTCCTGCAAGCTCAATTTTATCCATATCATTTAAATTGTCATACTCCTTAGCTACAGGGCTATCATTTGACACACCACTTCCAAGAAATGACCTTTGAATCATCCATAATGTATATCCTGCAGCTAAAACAACACCAAAAACTGATAAAATTGTAGAAAATGCCCATAAACCACCTAACTTGAATGTTCCAACGAAGATCATTAACTCAGCAACAAATCCACTTAAACCGGGCAAACCTAAACTGGCAAATCCTGCTATGACAAAAAATGTTCCTATTAAGGGCATTTTTATAGCCAATCCTCCTAAGTGTGGAATATGTCTTGTATGAGTTCTTTCGTAAGTTAAACCAACTAAATAAAAAGCTAATCCAGTAATTGTTCCGTGGGTAAATAATTGGAGTGCAGTACCCCCAAGACCTTCGCTAGAGCCCAAATTTGAATATGCATTGTATGATGAGATTCCTAAAATAATGTATCCCATATGACTCACACTGCTAAAAGCAATTAGTCTTTTAAGGTCAGTTTGCCTAATTGTTAAAACTGCACCATATATAACGCTGATAGCCCCAATCAAAGCAATATAAGGTGACAAATCAAATAAAATTGTTGGATCTATTGAATTAAATAGGTCAACATTTATTCTCAATAAACCATATCCTCCCATTTTTAAAAGTACACCGGCAAGCATGATACTTACTGCTGTNGGAGCATCAGTATGTGCATCAGGAAGCCAACTATGTAGCGGAAATAATGGCAATTTAATTGCAAAACCAATAAAGAAAATTAAGAAAATTAATAAAGAAGGAATAATAATATTAAAAGCTGAACCTGATACACCAATTAAATTCAATTCTGCTATATCATACATAACGAATGTACCAGTCGCGAAATAAATTGATAGGATCCCAATTAAAAAGAATGCNCCTGATGTTAAAGTAAAAATTAGAAATTTCATTGCTGAATACTGAGCCTTTCCCGAGCCCCAAATAGATATCAAGAAATACATTGGAATTAATTCTGCTTCCCAAAATACAAACAACAGCAGCATATCTAATGAAGAAAATACTCCAGTAACAACACCTTGCAAAATTAACAGCCACATGAAATATTCTCGCTCTCTAAATGATATTTTTAAAGATGCGATAACAGCACAAAAGCCTAAAATTCCTGTTAGCAAAACTAANGGGGCACTTAATCCATCTATACCAACAAGATATTGTGCTCTAAATGTTTCAAAAGGAATCCATGCATCAAAATAATCTATAAATTGAAATCCNCCATTTTCCTTATCGTAGNTAAAATAAAGAAGTANCGATAANAGCATTTCGATAAGTGTAAAAAGTAATGCAAAAAACTTTATTCTTTTTTTTATAGCATNGCTTGCAGANCCTATACCAATAAATANTCCNGCAAATATNGGAAAAAAGATTAAAAATGATAATATTCCGCCTGGCATAAGTTAACCCCCTGCCCCTAAATAGACTAGATAGGATATTAAAATAATTAAAAATCCAAGAACAAATGTAATACTTTGAAGTTGAAGTTGGCCATTCTGAGAAACAGAAATTTTATTAGACATCCATCTTAAACTTGCTGTTAATTTATAACTAAAATTATCAATTAATTTTTCTTCAACAACACTAAATAATTTTGAGAAATATTTATAAAATAATTTTTCAGTTATTAGGGTTTCATATAAATAATCTAAATAGTATTTGTTTGAGATTAACTTGTTTAGGAAATTGATATTAAATTTATATTTTTTGAAATTTAAAATTGAAAATGAAATTCCTATTAAAGCAAGAATTGTAGAAACAGAAGCAATCATAATATCAAATTTAAATTCATGATATTCATAATTTGGAAAGACTAATTTATTGTGATCAAGAAATGAGACCATAGCATGCTTTTCTATAAATCCTAAATCAATAGGAGAGCTAAAAATTACACCAATTATTACTGAAGGAATTGCCAAAATAATCATTGGGATGGTCATTAGATTAGGACTTTCGTGAATATCATCATATTTAATATTGTCATGACCACCTTTAAAGTCACCAAAAAAAGTCATTGCCATCATTCTAGTCATGTAGAAAGCTGTCATAACTACACCAATTAAAGCAATAACCAACAAAAATGTAGATTCAGATTTAACACCAATCAAAATTTCATCTTTGCTCCAAAAACCTGACAATGGAAATATTCCAATCAAACTTATTGTTCCAACCAACATAGTTAAGTAGGTTTTTTTCATTTTATTTCTCATTCCACCCATCAATTTCATATCAAAAGTGTGGACAGCATGGCCAACAGAGCCAGCACCCAGGAACAATAATGCTTTAAACCATGCATGAGCAAATAGATGGAGTATTGCAGCTCCATATGACCCTACACCTAATGCAAGGAACATATATCCGAGTTGGCTAATTGATGAATAAGCTAAAACTTTTTTAATATCATTGCTCACGATGGCCATTGATGCTGCAAAAATTAGAGTGAAAGCTCCTACATAACTAATTATTAATCCTAAATTTTCTGAATATCCTATAGCTGGATATATTCTTCCAATAATGAATACTCCTGCAGTAACCATTGTTGCAGAATGCAATAAAGCTGAAACTGGCGTTGGGCCTTCCATTGCATCTGGTAGCCAATTATGCAATGGGAATTGAGCTGATTTTCCAATTGCACCAATCACAATTAAAAGCCCCACAATAAAAATTAGGCTTTCAGAAAAAAGGCCGCTTTGAATACCCAAATAAAATTGTGTTATATCCAAATATTGAGAACCTTGTTTAGCAATTAATAGTATTCCAGCAATTAATCCAAAATCTCCAACTCTTGTCATGAGGAAAGCTTTTTTTGCAGCCTTAATCGCACTTTGTTTCTTATACCAAAAACCAATAAGTAGGTATGATGTAGCCCCTACTAATTCCCAAAATATAAACAATTGAATTAAGTTTCTTGCTGTAACAAGGCCTAACATTGAAGTTGTGAAAAGACCCATATAACTAAAATATCTTGAATACCCATCATCATGTTCCATGTATGAAAGAGAATAAATTTGAATAAGGAAACTGATTGCTGTTACCACTGAAATCATAATTAAAGTAAGTTCATCAAGCATAATTGCCATGGTTATTTCAAAAATTCCGAATGAAATCCACTGGAAAGAAGCCGATTGATAATCGAAATTTTTATCCAATCCAATAATTGCAAGATATAAACTTAAAATAAATGATACGCCAATTGCTGTTACATTAAGATAGCCTGAAAATTTTGAATTCTTGTAACTTGTAAATAATGTAATAAAACCATTCACAAAGAAAGCTACAAGAGGAAGCAATAATATTAACCAAACAATTTCGTTATTAGACATCACAACTTCCTAAGTATTTCATCTGCAACATGTTCTCTTCCCTTTGGAACCATCAATCTAAATTTTGTATTTTCTGACCACTCAAGTATTCCTTCTACAGGTAGTATTTTCGCAGGAAGCCCTTCACCTTCAAGTAATGATTTCCACATTTCAGCAGTAAGTAAATTTTCTACTTCCTTATAATCAATCCACATCTTTTTCCCTTATTTCAATTGTTTCACTAAATTCGATAGTATTTTTTTCCCTATACATTGCGATTACAATTGAAAGGGCAAGTGCAGCTTCAGCTGCACCGATTGCTATTATAAAAATTGCCATTACTTGACCTGAAAGTACATTTGAAACATCTGTAGCTCCTATCAACCCACCTGGAGCAAATCTTGAAAAAGCAACAAAGTTTAAAGCTACTGCATTAAACATTAATTCAAGACTTATAACCACTAAAACTGCGCTCTTCTTTGTTAATGATCCATATAGACCAATAAAGAAAATAATCCAAGACAATAATATTAGATTACTTAGAGTCATTATTACCCATCCTTATCCTCAATAATGCCAATGCACCAATTAGTGATGCAAGCAAAATAAGCCCAGTCAATTGAAATGCAATAATGAAGTCTGCAGTGATTAACTTCCCAATCCAATCTGTACTAGAAATCAAAATACCAGATTCATTCTTGCACTCAACAAGTAAACATTTTGAAGAATTTAGGATATTTTCACTGTATGAATTCCAGTCATAATTTGTAAAAAATAATGCAATTAAAATTATTGTCAATGAAATTAATATATTTGAAATAAATCGATACCTATTACCTTGTGTGCTTTTTTCTATATCTCTAACTAACATCACTGAAAGAGCAATTAATACTGAGACAGCACCTACATATACTAAAATTTGAACTACACCTATAAATTCAGCGCTTAATAAAAAATATAAACTTGCGAAGCTCAACATGGAAAAAGCTAAAAAAATTGCTGATCTATAAATATTTGATGAAAAAAGTACTAAAAAAGAAGACCCAAGTAAAAGTAAAGCCACAATATAAAAAACTACATCAACCAGCATCTTTATCTCTCATTAACCCATCTCTCTGTTAATTCATCATCTGATGGTTTTTCGTGCCTTCCTATGTCTCTATAGTCTTTAATTTCAGCATCATTTTCCTTTGGTCTATAATTTTTATTTTCCATTTGTGGCCTAAACCAAGTACTAGGTGTTTTTATGGCTGTTCTTAATTCATCAACAGGAATTACTAACCCATTCCTTTTTTCATTTGCTCTTTCAAAACCACTGCCCATATGCAATGCATCAAATGGGCATGCTTCAACGCAAAGACCGCAAAACATACACCTGCCAATGTCAATATCAAATACATCAATATCATAAGATGAGCCTTCTTTAGCATCTCTGGTGCTAGGCTTAGTTTCGATCTTGATTATTCCAAGTGGGCAATATTTTGCGCAACTTGCACAACCTGTGCACCTGTCTTCAAACCAATTAAAATCCTGGCCTCTAAATCTTGTAGCTTGATCAGGATACTCTGGAACTTCATGCAAACCAGCAAGTGATTTTACAAAGTCTTTAGGTTGAGTTTTTATGAAATTAGCAGGAGTTTTCTTGTGAAATTTTAATGCCCCCAAAAGACCAACTTTTTTATTTGGGTACTGTACTGTAAAAACAGGTCCAAATAAATTTTTTAAAGTTGTAAAAAGTCCTTTTAATAATCCAATGCCAAACATCTTAATCTAATCCGTAAACTACCTTTCTTTTATCTATTTTATTACCTGTAAGATTAGGACTCAATATTTTTCCAAATATATATATGGAACCAATAAATACAGCCCAATTTATCCCAGTCATAAACAACAATTGTGTTGAAGTTGGGTCTGGCCATATAGCCATTGTTAAAGCTATGACAAGAATATTAATAAGACTTAATTCGAATAATCCTTTCCACGCCAATGACATTATTTGGTCAATTCTTAATCTTGGGAAAGTTGCCCTAAACCATATAAATATAGCTATAACTCCTATCCATTTTGCAAAAAACCAGAATTCACCTGGTATTGGCAGAAATGATGGACCTCTCCATCCTGATAAATAAAAAGTTACTATTACAGCTGAGGATGCAATTGTTGCCATGAATTCTCCTAAGTAAAATAGTCCAAATTTCATACTGCTATAATCTGTCATGTAACCTGCAACTAACTCCGACTCAGCTTCAGTTATGTCAAAAGGGCTTCTATTTAATTCTGCAGTTGAAGCAACAAGAAAAACTAAAAAACCTAAAGGCTGAAAAATAGCATTAGGAATAATTTGTGCTTCCACAACTTCACTCAAAGATAATGAACCAGCAATAATAACAACTCCTGCAGCAGAAATTCCCATAGGAATTTCATAACTTAGCAGCATTGCAACTGCCCTTATNCCACCTATAATTGCAAACCTATTACCTGATGCCCAGCCAGCCATCAGCACTGACAGGCTATTAATGGAGGTTATAGCTAAAACAAANACAACACCTACGCTGATNTTTGTTAAAAAAGACTTNGCNCCATAAGGNATNACTGGGAATATCATAAATACTGGCACCACCATTAAAATTGGTGCAAGAACGTAAATTAATTTATCCGATAATGTAGGTTCAACATCTTCTTTAAACATAACTTTAATTGCGTCAGCAATTGGGGTAAATAATCCCAAAGGGCCCCACCTATTTGGTCCAAGTCTTGCTTGAAATTTTCCAATCAATCTTCTCTCACCCCAAATTAACATTAATACGCTTATAAGTGCTGCATTAACGAATGCAAAAATCCAAAAAAATGCAGTNAAACTAAAAGATAACCAATTAAGTTCTANTGGAATNAATGAAAAATTAATGTATCTAACTGAATCACAAGAAGGATCTTTAGATAAATGACAGTAAACAATCTCAAATAGAAAACTGTCTCTTGCTGGACCCATTACCTATCCACCTCTCCCATGTTTACATCAACAGAGCCAAATGTGACAAATAAATCTGCAATTTTATATCCGATTACCATGTCTCTTAGCAATGTTAAATTCATTAATGATGGNGCTCTTACATGGCACCTAAATGGAGAAATTCCGCCATCGCTTACCAAGTAAAATCCAAGTTCACCTTTAGGGGCTTCAATAGGNACNTANGAATCACCTTCATCAGGTCTTACTAAAAATGGAACTTCCTCTGGTTTAATTGGCCCAGGTTCTATNANATCTAAGCATTGTTCAATTATTTTCAAACTCTCTCTGATTTCATGTAATCTTACAAGGTATCTATCATTATTATCACCAACAGTTCCCAAAGGTCTCCTGAATGAAACTTTATCGTAAAAATCATAAGGATTTCTATGCCTTAAATCCCAATCTACACCCGATGCTCTTAACATTGGTCCTGTAATAGAAGCATTAATAGCATCCTCTTTATTTAGTACAGCTACATTTTGAGTTCTNGATACAATAATTTCATTATCAGTAAGTAAATTTTCTATATCATTAAGCCTTTCAGGCATTTCATCTAAAAATCTGTTCAATGATGGCCAAAATTCATCAGGTGCATCCATAAATACTCCACCAGGCCTCAAATAACTGTTTGTAATTCTAGCTCCGCACATCATTTCAAANAGTTCCAATATTTTCTCTCTTTCTCTCAACAAATAGAGAAGAGGGGTGTGCCATGCACCTAAATCATTGATTAAAAATCCTATTGCAACGGAATGGGCAGCTATTCTTTGCAATTCAGCTGCTATCATTCTCAGCCAGACGCCTCTTTCTGCAGGCTTAATACCAGCTAATTTTTCTACTGACAATATATATGCTTGGTTATTAGTCATCGATGCTGTGTAATCCATTCTGTCAGTTAAAGTCACTATTTGTGTGTATGTTCTTTCTTCAGCTAGCTTTTCAGACCCTCTATGTAAATAGCCAATTATTGGCTCAGCATCGATAATTGTTTCACCGTCAAAAGTCACTCTCATCCTAAATACNCCATGAGTNCTTGGATGTATTGGACCAATATTCATTGTAACTAACTCAGTACTCATTTAATTAACAAANTCCTTTCTGAGGGGATGTCCATCAAAATTTTCCCAAAGCAACAANCTTTTCATATTTGGATGATCNTGAAAGTAAATGCCCATCAAATCATATATTTCTCTTTCTTGNAGTTCTGCNCCTCTCCAAACACTAGTTACACTAACNATGGATGGCTCTTTACGAGATTCACCACAAGGTATTTTTATAATCAATGATTCATTCTTATCAATTGAAGTAAGGTGATAAACAACAACGAATTTACTCATATANTCAACAGAAGTTACAGAACTTAACAAATTGAATTTATTTTCTTTTTTTAAGCTGTTAAAAAAATCTAATAATTTTTCTTTGTCATTTTTTATAACTAAATGATCATCTTCGATGCTAATTACAAGATCATTAAATTTGTCGTTAATTGCAGATTTAATTTCATTACCAGTCAACTCTTTAGTCATTATTGCCTGCTGACTTTCCTTTAAGAGAGTATCTTCTTATTTTTTCATGCAACTGCATCAAACCATATAAAAGAGCATCAGGCCTTGGAGGGCAACCAGGAACATAAACATCTACAGGGACAATTTTATTCACACCCGGAACAACAGAATAAGAATCATAATAAGGTCCTCCACTAGTTGCACATACCCCCATACTAATAACCCATTTTGGGTCAGACATCTGGTCATACATCGTTCTNATTGCTGGAGCCATTTTCCATGTAACTGTACCTGCAACAATCATTAAGTCAGCTTGCCTAGGAGATGCTGAAAATCTTTCCGCACCAAATCTTGCAAGATCAAATCTTGAAGCTGCTGAAGCGATCATCTCAAANGCACAACAAGCTAATCCAAATTGAGCTGGAAAAAGGGATGATTTTCTAGCCCAGTTTAGTAAAAAATCTACTGAAGTTACAAAGGCTGATTTTTTTAATTCATCATTGCTGCTTAAATCATCAACAGGTATTTCGTTGATGTTTTCTCTCTTCATCTTATTAATTACATCGCCTTCTTCAAAATCTATTTCAGAAGTTTGTGAGTACAAAGGAAAATTAAAATCTTTATCTTCTAATTCCATTCTAAATCTCCTTTTTTCCATGCATATACATAGCCAATAGTTACAATGAATAAGAAAATGAACATTGATAAGAAAAACGCGATACCGAACTCTTTACTCCATATTCCGTATTTAGCTGCCCAAGGGAACAAAAATATAGTTTCTACATCAAAAATCACAAACATTAATGCATAAAAATAATATTTAATATTAAAACCTTGCCACCTTTCTGTTTCGGGCTTCATTCCACATTCGTACATACTTTCTTTAAGTTCTGAAGGATTGCTTGGTCTTACTTTAATAAATTGAGCTAATTTTGAGAGAGTAATCATTCCGATTGGCACAGTAATTGCTACCAATAAATAAAAGCCTAGTATCGCATAATTTTCAAAATAATTTTCAAGCAAATGATTCTCCTATCAGTAATATTATATTTTAATTATATCCCCTTTTAAAAGTTAAAATACTATTACTCCTCTTCCATCCTCTCCTTTATCTATATCTTCAAATGCTTCATTAATCTCGGATAACATAAATTTTTTTCTAATTAGCGGCTCAATATTTATTTTTCCAGTCAAATACATATCGACAATTTTTTTCATTGTTACAAGTGGTGATGCATATCCGTAAAAACTGCCAACTACCTTTTTTTCATTCCTGACAAGATCAACCATATTTAAATCTACATCAGATTTTGGATGAGCAAGGCCTACTAAAGATGCTGTCCCTCTTCTACCTAAGCTTTCGACTGCCTGCTTCATTATAATTGGACTTCCAAATGAATCGAATGAATAATCTACACCACCATCGGTAATTTCCCTTATTTTTTCAACAGGATCTTCATTTTTAGCATTAATAACATGAGTTGCTCCAAATTTATAAGCAAATTCTAATTTATGGTCAGATATATCAACTGCAATTATTTTATTTGCATTAAGAGACTTTGCTCCTTCCAATATGTTTAAACCAACTCCTCCACAACCAAAAACTGCAACTGTAGAGCCTGTTTTAATATTGTCTAAATTAACTATACCGCCAAAACCAGTTGTTACGCAGCATCCAATTAGAGCCGCAACTTCAGGAGGAACTTCATTTGGTATTACAAGTAGCGAATCTGCAGGAACTACTTGCTTTTCAGCAAAACCTCCCAACTTATTCATTTGAAAAATACCTGTGTCTTCTTGGTCATGTATTCTAAAAGTATTATCAAATAATTTATGCTGAACCTTAGGGTCTGAGTAATGCCTTGAACAATGGTTCGCAAGACCAGTTCTACAATAAACACAATTTCCACAACTTGAAACAAATGACATTATTACTGAGTCTCCAGGCTCTATTCCTTGAACATTTTCACCAATTTCTTCAACAATACCTGCATTTTCATGCCCAAGAACTATTGGGGTTGGATATGGAATCTGGCCATGTATTACATGATGATCACTTGCACATACTCCAGCAGCTTTCATATTTACTAATACTTCACCTTGTTTAGGCTTACCTATATTTAAGTCTATGATTTCTAATTTTTTTCCTACTTCGTACAATACTGCTGCTTTCAAAATAGCCTCTCATTTTCAAATCATTAAGTTTTATCAATAAATATAATACAATGAAACTGAAAATAAATTTAATTTATGAAATATCCAAAGGTAGAATTAAATAAAATAACCAGGGATGACGTTAAAAGGATCGTAGAGTGGATTAAAGATGATGAGGTANCTGAGTTGTGGTTTGGAAGNTATTCATATGGTGANGCTGCGCATTTGGGTTATGACCCTCAAAAAATGTTAACAAGTTCTAATGATGACTGGGAAAGGACGTTTGATGATAAAAACCCTGAACCACACAGAACATTTTTTTCTATAATTAATCCGAGTGAAAATGAACATATAGGTGAAGCACAACTATTTATAGATGATGCACTTGGTGATGCTCAATTATCTGTATTAATAGGTAGGAAAGATCTTTGGCATCTTGGATATGGNTCTTCTTCAGTNATAACTCTTATGGACCACGCCTTTAAAGAACTTGATTTATATAGGGTTTGGGTGGATATTCCTGAATATAATACTCATGCACGAAATATGTTTGAAAGTCTAGGATTTCAACATGAAGGGACTTTGAGGCAAAGTCGGCCACATCATGGAGCAAGATACAATTCTGCAATAATGGGAATGCTAAAAAACGAATTTGTTCAAATTTATGGTGAAGATTTAGAAAAGTTATTCAAATAGCGTTAGTCAATTCTTCAAGATATTTATAACCTGANCCGGTATTAAGGAGCAAAACAGTTTCGTTNGGCTTTATAAAATTGCTACTTATCAATTTAATCGCAGCAGAAACTATAGAGCCTCCTTCAGGAGCACAAAAAATACCTTCTTTTGATGACATTTTTTTAACTCCTTCAACCATATCTTTGTCGTTAATTTTTAATGCAGTNCCATTACTTTGATTCACAGAATNAATTATCAAATAATCACCAACNGCAATGGGAACTCGCATTCCAGCAGCAATTGTGGCAGGTTTTTTAAATAATTCNGCGTATTTTTTTCCTTTGAGATATGCATCTACAACGGGACTACAACCATCTGCTTGGACGCAAATCATTTTAGGTAGANCAGATTCGATCATTCCAATTTCAGATAACTCTTGAAAAGCTTTCCAGATACCAATTATTCCNGTCCCACCNCCAGTTGGGTAAATAATATGATCTGGCAAATTCCAATTAAGTTGTTCAGCAATTTCGTAACCCATTGTCTTTTTCCCTTCAACCCTATATGGCTCTTTTAGTGTTGAAACGTCAAAAAGATTTAAATTTGATGACTGTTCTAATGATCTTTTACCAGCATCATTAATATATCCATCAATTAATTCTAAATTTGACCCAAAGTACTTCACTTCAGTTTTATTAGCCTGCGGGGCATCTTTTGGCATAAAAACATAAGATTCCAAATTGCCTTTTGCAGCATAAGCTGACAATGCACCTCCAGCATTACCTGCTGTTGGTATTGAAAATTTTTTTATTCCAAATTCTTTTGCTTTTGAAACTGCAGCCGACAAACCTCGAGCTTTAAAAGAAGATGTTGGATTCAAACTTTCATCCTTAATTAATAATTTATTAATTCCAAGATCTAAAGCTAGATTTTTAGCGTCTAAAATTGGAGTAAATCCTTCTCCTAAAGTAATGATATTTTCTTCAAAATTTACTGGTAAAAATTCTTTATACCTCCACATATTTGGCTCTCTATTTTTAAGATCATCAATAGATTTTCTTGATTTATCAAAATCCAAATCATATTTCGGAAATAGAACTTTTCCNCAATCATCAACTGGACATAATTTTAAAATTTCGTCTTTTGAAAATGTCTTCTTGCAACTTGTGCATTCAATATGAGAAAACATTGAACCTGTGCTAATCATATACAACCTCGCAATCAAAATTATTTTCTAACTCTTTTTGTAANATTATTTTTAAATCATTCACTTTAACNTTTTTCTTNAACTCCTCNTGAATAGATGTTACAAANCTGCCCTGTATTCCNCATGGAACNATAAAATCAAAGTCATNTAAATTATTATTAATATTTAAAGCAAAACCATGCANTGAGATTCCATTACTTATTCTTACTCCAATAGCAGCAATCTTTTTTTCAATATTATCTGATTTAACCCAAACTCCTGTTTTTCCTTTAATGATATATGATGAAACATCAAAGTTTTTAAGTACATTAATAATTAAGCTTTCTATTTTTCTTACAAAATCTACTGGCTTTAAGTTGTAGTTCGAAATTGGCATCACAATGTAACATACAAGTTGNCCTTTATTATGAATGGTTACTTGTCCTCCTCTATCTGAATTAATTACTGAAAAACCTTCTTTTTTAAGTTGATTTGCAGAAACTAAAACATCATTTTTGTTACCTTTGGTTCCAATAGTTATCACTTTGTCATGTTCAAGCAAAATTACATTAGCATTATCTGAAGTATTATTATGTATTTTTTTTTGATAAGAAATACCTTCATTATAATCAACCATTCCAAGATCAATTATTTTTATTTTTTTTTGCGTCATATTTAATAATTTAATGTTGACATAATTTAATTTTCTAATAAATTAACTATGATGATTAATAAATTAACATTCTATCTTATTTTATTGCTTTTAATTCCATTTGGCATTGCTTGCGGTGATAGTACGAATGAATCCTCAGAGGAGCTAAATATGAGCACGGAATATTATGCCTTTATTGAACTTGAAGACCAAAATGGCGAAACAATGGGCAAAGTTAAAATTGAATTGTATGCAGATAAAACTCCAAAAACAGTTCAAAATTTCATAGATCTTAGTAATTCGGGATTTTATGATGGAATCATATTTCATAGGGTGATACCAGGCTTTATGGCTCAAACAGGAGATCCAGATGGCACAGGTTCTGGGGGGCCTGGGTATACTTTTGAAGACGAATTTCATCCATCATTAAGTCATGACTCTGCAGGAATACTTTCTATGGCAAATAGAGGTCCAAATACAAATGGAAGCCAATTCTTCATAACATATGGACCTCAGCCTCATCTAGATAACATGCATTCAGTTTTTGGAAAGGTCGTAGAAGGCCTTGAATTAATCGAAGCAATTCCTCCAAGAGACCCATCTATGATAAATGATCCATCAGTAAAAATGGTTGGAATTGAAATAAGAGAAAATTAGGCTAATTCACCTGCTGCGTTATTAACTGGAAAAACTAACTGATTTTCCTTGCAGCAAACAATAAATAGTTTTCCTTCGAAACCTACTGATGATTCATTTTTTATGACGTATGATCCACTAATTGGTTTTCCGTCTACCCTTACCGTATGTTTAGCATTTAAAGAGTTAATAACAATATAGTTTTTAAAAAATTCAAGTTTAAAATAACCGAAATTATATTTTTTTAATTCTGAAGGCAGCAAAGAATTTTTATTAAATATTTTTGAAAATAAACTTTTTTCTACTTCTGAAAAATCAATAATAAAATTTCTGCCAGAATCTAATAAAAATCCGTGTGGCTTGACTTTATCATTCCATTTTTTTAAGAAGTAAAAAGTTATCAAANCAATAAAGAACGCAATAATTGAAATAGAAATGTAAAAAACTGTCCAGAAGTTTGATTTGGGCCTTATTACTGTAACCTGTTGTACNGGAGAATCATAAATATTACCCAAAAANTCCATACTTAAATTTGCAGATATATTAAATTCATCTTCAATAAATTCCTTAGAAGTNATAAAAAATTCATAGTCATTATTATTTCCAATTTTATTTTTTGGAGTAATAATANTTTCNCGATTAAAACCNTCNTTNTCAGTTAAATTAATATTTAAATCACCTGAACCTATTTCATAAGGAATNCCATTAACTTCAGTCCTAACAAACCCAACAACATTCTCCATATTTTCACTTCCAGCAATNTCTAAATTGGACATCAAAAACATTTTCGGAAATTGTTGCGTATTAATTTTAAATTCAACAGGGTATTCTATTTCACTGTTTTTCCAACCAACTTTTACCAAAGCTACATTTTCACCTAAGCTGGAATCAGCTGAAATTAAAGCTGTATATATATTGTCTCCCTCAACTTTGTCTCCCGACATTCCATCGTCTTTCATAGAGTAATTTTGCACAACACCTGAATTCCATCTCATTTCTAAACCAACATCTAAAAATTGCTTTAAAGAGCTGTCTTGATGTTCAACTTTTATTTCAATGGGAACTACAGTTGATCCAGGTATTGTTTTTGACGAAATCATATCGACAATCACTAAATCATTTTCATCAGCACTTAAAAAGCTGGAAGGTAGAATTATTAAAGCTGAAAGTACTGTTAGATGTATTAAATTTTTAAAAAATTTTTTCATTATCGAATTATTTTATTTATTCACTTAGCTGAATTTCAATAATTTAAGGTTCAAAAAAAAGTAATTTTCAACTAAAATCAAGAAAATCGAGGGTTAAATGAAAATTACAGAAATAAAAACTCATTTGTATGAATTTGAAAACAACAGAGTTGTTGGAGATGCAAATTCGCCTGCAGGAAGAAAGCTTCAATCCAATCTCCTTATAGAAGTTAAATCTGATGAAGGATTAACAGGTTATTCATCATCTGGGGCTGCAGCAAAGCCCTTGGTTGAATCTATGTTTAATAGAGCAGTAAAAGGTAAAGATCCATCGAATGTAAAAGGTATTACAAAGCAAATGATGGATTTTGCATTTAAAGGTGGGCATGGAGGAATGATAAATGAGGCAATTTCTGCTTTAGATATCGCATTATGGGACTTGAAAGCTAAATCAAATAATGAGCCTTTATGGAAAACTCTTGGAGGCTTAAATCCTAAAGTAAGAGCTTATGCAAGCGGATTAGACATTCCTATGAACG
>PBWZ01000020.1 GCA_002727435.1 Chloroflexota bacterium | reverse complement strand
CTAACACTAATAGCCCTCAAAAAAGAGGTGTGTGCCTACAAGTTAGGAATAGCNGTTACTTCCATACCATTTGTTAAACGNACTCTTGCAACTTTTCTTAAAGCTGAATTAGGTTTTTTAGGAGTAACAGTTCTTACTTGCAAACATACACCCCTTTTTTGAGGGCTATTAGTATTAGTATTCATTCTATTTTCAAGTGAGTTAAAGTTAAAGCCCAAAGCAGGGGTGTTAGACTTCTTTTTTGGAGTCCTTCTTTTTTTTCTTACAAGCTGGTTAATTGTAGGCATAAAACTATCCTATTTAATNTCAATTTAAAAAATAACGTTTCATTAAACTAAAATGAACCGCAATCAGGGAGTATATATTTGAATGGAGTTTGCGTCAACGACTTTTGTATATTTTTTTCCAAAAATTAACTATTTAATAAAAAATTAATGAATATCNNAGTTTTATAGAAAAAAAAACAAGAAAATATTATTATGTTTTTTTATGATTCTNTAAGAAAGGATTTTTATTTGGTTAGTGAGAAAAAAACAATATTAAGTGTAGGATTAAGTTCATCNAAGTCAGATGAATTAATTGCNAAATTTACAAATTCCGACTATTCACTTGAACAAATTAAAGATATTGAAAATCTTNTAAATAATGAAAGTGAAGAAATAATATTAGTTTCTGGAGAAGATTTAAATCTTGACTTATTTAAAGAAAATCTGAAAAAGGCTGAAAAAGCTGACAAAAAAGTTATTGCATTAATGCCATTAAAGGATATGGATCTACTGATTTCAAATTTTTCAAGGCCTTTCTTTGATTTTTGCCTTCCTCCTCACGATGTTAATGAGATTTTTTTGAGAATCATTAATGTAATGACTAAGTCAAACCAAAGCGAAAAAGAATTAATAGTGATTGGCCCTTTAACAATTAACCAAGAAAGTTACGAAGTTACCTTAGATGGTGAAAAAATAGAATTGACCTTTAAAGAATATGAATTACTTAAATATTTGGCTGTTAAGCCAGGCAGAGTATTTTCAAGGGAATCTTTGCTTCATAGTGTTTGGGAATATGACTACTATGGAGGAACACGAACTGTAGATGTGCATATTAGAAGGTTAAGAAGCAAAATAAACAACATTAAATATAATTTTATAGAAACAGTTTGGAATGTTGGATATAGGTTTAAAATAACTAATGAAAAAACAGGTATAAAAAAAGATGAAGAATAATAATCAAGAATCGATAAATTATGTATTGAATCAAGCAAGTGAAAACAAAGTTAAATTTATTAGATTGTGGTTCACTGACTTATTCGGAAATATAAAAGGGTTTGGTATTACCGACTATGAATTCGAAAAAGTATTAAAAGAGGGAATTAGTTTTGATGGTTCTTCAATATTTGGCACCGAAAGGTCTAATGAAACTGAAATGATTGCATTTCCTGACCCAACAACTTTCGAAATTTTGCCTTGGAGGCCTGATGAACCATCTGTAGCTAAAATTAATTGTGATATTTTAAAAAAAGATGGCAGTCCTTCAAATTTTGACAGCAGAAACATTTTAAAAAAGAAAGTTGAAGATCTAGTTAATAATAGTCTAAATTTTTATGTTGCTCCTGAAATTGAATATTTTTATCTTGAGAGCTCTGAATCGATGAAGCCTATAGACGAAAAGACATATTTCGATCAAATTGGGATTCATGGCGATCTAGGTTCAGACCTAAGAAGAAATACGGTTCTTGGGCTTGAAAAAATGGGTATACCAATTCAAAAATTTCATCATGAAGTATCACCTGGCCAGCAAGAAATTAGCTTAAGATATAGCGACTCAGTTACTATCGCAGACAGTATTCAGACTTTTAAAATAATTGTTAAAGAAATAGCAATGCTTTCTAATGTTTTTGCTACTTTTATGCCAAAACCTTTTGAAGAATTTGAAGGAAACGGAATGCATTTGCACATATCACTTTTTAAAGACGATAAAAATCTGTTTNCTCAAAATTCCTTGAAATCTGGAATTTCTAAAGAAGGAGAATATTTTACTGCTGGATTATTAAAGCATGCTGTAGACTTCATGGTAATTTCAAACCAATGGGTTAATTCATATAAAAGAATTGCTGCTGATAATGAGTCTCCATCGCATATAAGTTGGTCCAACATTCCAAATAATTTCAATGCAATAACAATTCCTCAGATTAGAAANGGCAGTGAAGATTCTTCAAGGATAGAGTTTAGAATTCCTGATCCGGGTTGTAACCCATACCTTACTTTTGCTGCAATAATTACTGCAGGCCTCAAAGGTATGAAAAATAAATATAAGCTTGAAAAACCATCATTAGAAATTACAGATTTGATTCCGGAAAATTCAATACCAAGCAATCTTGGAATAGTTTTGGATCATTCAAGAAAAAACTCATTTCTTAAAGAAGTNCTTTCTGAAGAAGTTTTAGAAATTTATATCAAAGGAAAAGAAACTGAATGGAATGCTTTTTCCAAATATATAAGCGGATTTGAATTGAATAATTGGCTAAACTTGTAATAAGTTTATATTAGGAAAAATATAATTTAACAAAAATTTAACATTTTAAACAATTCTTTTTTTAAAATTGGGGATTATTTTGTTAATTATATTAAGTGGAATGTTAACAAACTTTATTTATGCCGTTTATGAAAAGTAAAAAGATTAAAGAAAATTTTAAATTATTAGAATCAAGTGGTTCTTATGATCCTAAACTTGAACACGATGCTTGTGGAGTAGGTTTAGTTGCCAAAATTACTGGTGAGGCCTCACATGAAATTGTTGAGAAAAGCTTAAAAGCATTATGCAATCTTGAACATCGTGGTGCATCAGGAGCGGATAAAGAAACAGGCGATGGAGCAGGTATTCTTTTACAAATACCTCATGACTATTTTTACGAGGAATTAAAAAAATCAAACATTATCTTAAAAAAAGANANCTATGGAACAGGTGTTTTGTTTTGTGGAAAAAATGAACATGATTCAGAAAAAATAAAAAAAATATTTGAAAATTGTGTAGAAGAACTTGGCTTGAAAGTTTTTACATGGAGAGATGTACCAATTGCACCAGATAAAATTGGTAAAACTGCTAGAGAAATTATGCCAATTTTACAGCAAGTATTTGTTGGTAGTGAAGGTGAAGACATCATCGATGATATCGAGCAAAAATTATTTATCATACGTAAAAAATTTGAAAATATTATCTTGAATGACTTTGATGATGATATTAGAGACTATATATATGTTTGTAGTTTATCTAGTACTAAAATTGTTTATAAAGGACTTTTAACATCAGAGCAAGTTAGAGAATTTTACATTGATTTGCAAAGCCCTAAAGTTAAAAGTAGTTTTGGTTTAGTTCACTCAAGATTTAGCACTAACACTCTTGGTGACTGGAAATTAGCTCATCCCTACAGATTTGTTGCTCATAACGGAGAAATTAACACAGTAAGAGGAAATAGAAATTGGATGAGTTCAAGAGAACAAATACTTTATTCTGAGAAATTTGGTGACAAAACTAAAGAATTATCTCCAATTTGTAATCAAAATGATAGCGATACAGCATCTTTTGATAATGTTTTTGAATTATTAAACCTAGGTGGAAGAGAACTTGAACACACAATGGCAATGATGATGCCTGCTTCTTGGGATGGGCATGAATCCATGAGCAATGAATTAAAAGATTTCTACAAATTTCATAGCATTTTAATGGAGCCTTGGGATGGNCCTGCTTTNGTTGTATGTACAGATGGTAAAAAGGTTGGAGCAATCCTAGATAGGAATGGTTTAAGACCATTTAGATATTCAGTTACCAAAGATGGAACTTTGATTATGGGTTCTGAAACAGGCTTAGTTGATATTGATAACGAANAAATAGAATATCGTGAAAGACTTAGGCCAGGGAGAATGTTTTTGATAGATTTTGAAGAAGGGCGAATTGTGCATGACGAAGAGATAAAAGAATCGCTTGCAAACTCAAATCCATATTCAGAATGGTTGAAAAAAAATAGTGTTTCTTCAAATGATTTAAAAAAAGTTGAGCCTGACAAATTTAAATCTTCATTAATTAATATGCAACAAGTTTTTGGATATACCCAAGAAGATTTAAAATATTTAATTGAACCTATGTCAAAGTCTTCTAAAGATCCCGTAGGATCAATGGGTAACGATTCACCAATTTCAATACTTTCTAAAAAACCTCAAAATTTATTTACATATTTCAAACAAATGTTTGCGCAGGTTTCTAATCCTCCATTAGATGCAATAAGGGAAAAGCTGGTGACTCAAATATCGCTTCCAGTTGGNAANAGATACAANCTATTTGAAGAAAGTGAAAGACAAAGTTCTATTTTATTTTTAGAAAAACCAATTATTGATAACCAAACAATTGCTTCTATCAAAAANTTAAATGNNACTGGAATGAAAACNAAAGTTATTAGCACACTAATTAAATTAGATANNAAGAATAATTTTAGTCTNAGTGACGGAATTAAAAATCTTAGAGAAGAATGTGAAAAGTCAATTAATGAGGGTTANAACATACTTGTACTTTCAGACAAGAAGCTTGAAAAGGGCTATATACCTATTCCTAGCCTTTTAGCATTATCATCTGTCCATCATTATTTAATTAAATCAGGTTTAAGATCGAATGCAGATTTAATTGTAGAATCTGGAGAGCCTAGAGAAGTCCATCACTTTTGCTCACTTTTTGGGTATGGGGCATCCGGAATTAATCCTTATTTGGCAATTGAAACAGTTTTAAATACTTCTAATAATGACGAAAATGCTGTGAAAAATTACATCAAATCTACTGAGTACGGGATGCTTAAAGTAATGTCAAAAATGGGAATATCTACTTTACAAGGATACCAAGGAGCTCAAATATTTGAATCAATAGGTTTGTCAAAAGAATTTGTAGATGAATATTTCACATGGACTGCAAACAAGATTGGTGGAGTTGATGAAAGAAGAATAAAAAAAGATATGCTTCAAAATTATTTATCTGCTTTTAAGGAAACCAAGATCCCAGAAGAACTTGAGTTAGATTTAGGTGGACTCTACCTATGGAGGGGCACTGGCGAATCACACATGTGGAATCCTCAAACCATTTCTTTACTTCAACATTCTTCAACATTAAATGATAAAGATAAATTTAAGCATTTTGAAAAACTTGCTGATGATGAAACAGAAGATGCTTTTACTCTAAGAGGGTTATTGGAATTTAATTATTCCGAAAAAGATTCAATTCCAATAAATGAAGTAGAGTCTGCCAAAGAAATTGTTAAAAGGTTTGCTACTGGAGCTATTTCTCTTGGATCAATAAGTAAAGAGGCTCATGAAACACTTGCTGTTGCAATGAATAGAATTGGTGCTAGAAGTAATACAGGTGAAGGTGGTGAAGATTCTGCAAGATTTAACTCTGAAAAAAATAGTCGAATGAAACAAGTTGCTTCTGGACGATTTGGAGTTACAGCAGAGTACTTAGTAAATTCAACTGATTTGCAAATTAAAATGGCTCAGGGAGCAAAGCCAGGTGAAGGTGGTCAGATTCCTGGAAGTAAAATTTCTGAATATATAGGATCNATAAGAAAAACAACACCAGGAGTCGAGTTAATATCTCCACCTCCGCATCATGATATTTATTCTATTGAAGACTTAGCTCAGTTGATACATGATCTAAAAAATATAAACAGAGATGCCCGGATACATGTCAAGTTAGTATCTGAAGCTGGTGTTGGAGTAATTGCTGCTGGTGTTGCCAAAGCAAAGAGTGATGTTGTTTTAATATCTGGAATGAGTGGAGGGACTGGTGCAGCGCCTCTAGGGTCTATTCGACACGCTGGACTTCCTTGGGAGCTTGGATTAGCTGAAACAAATCAAATTTTGGTTGCAAATGGCTTGAGGGGCAGGATTGTTGTTCAAACTGATGGGCAAATGAAAACTGGTAGAGATGTAGCTATTGCAACACTTTTGGGGGCTGAGGAATGGGGAATTGCTACTGCAGGACTAATNGTGATGGGTTGCATAATGCTAAGAAAATGTCATTTAAATACTTGTTCAGTTGGTGTGGCTACGCAAGATCCTGAACTTACAAAACTATTTAAAGGAACACCTGAAGCTGTAATTAATTATTTTATGTTCTTAGCAGAATCACTCAGAGAATATATGGCAAAACTAGGTTTCAGGACAGTCAATGAAATGGTTGGAAGAACGGATAAATTAAAAGTATCTGAAAGAGCAAAAAATATGCCAGATGCATCTGTTGACTTAGGTATAATTTTAACAAAACCCGAAATTATTGATGGAGACTCTCCTTATGCAACTCAAAAGCAAGACCATAATCTTGATAAGGCTTTAGATTTTGANATCTTAAAGAAAATTTCAAAATCAATTGAATCTCAAACTAAAATTTCTATTAATGAAAATATTCATAATTACAATAGAACAGTTGGAACAATAATTAGTTCTGAGATAACNAAGAAATATGGCGCAAATGGTCTACCGGACGAAACAATCACAATTAACTTTAAAGGCAGTGCTGGACAAAGTTTCGGTGCATTTGCTTGCAAGGGACTCAAATTTAACCTTGAAGGTGACTCTAATGATTATTTTGGNAAAGGTCTTTCAGGAGGAAGTTTAAGTGTTTTTCCAAGTAAAAATTCAACTTTCAAGGCTGAAGATAACATAATTATTGGAAACGTTGCACTTTATGGCGCAACTGGAGGCATGGCATTTATTAATGGAATTGCTGGAGAAAGATTCTGTGTCAGNAACAGTTCCGCAATTGCTGTTGTTGAAGGAATAGGTGATCATGGTTGCGAATATATGACTGGAGGAACTGCTGTGATTTTAGGTGAAACTGGTAGAAACTTTGGTGCTGGTATGAGTGGTGGGATAGCTTATGTATTTGATAAAAATGATAATTTTGAAACAAAGTTTAATTCTGAACTCTGTGACATAAAGGAAATCAAATCGGATTCAGAAGATGATAAAATATTAAATATGCTTATCAACAAACATTATGAAGAAACTGGAAGTTCATTGGCAAGNAGTATGCTAAGTGATTGGGAAAATATTCTTCCAAAGTTTAAAAAAGTNGTCCCTAGAGATTATGAAAAAGCTCTAGAAAAATTAAATAAAAAACATGAAGTATTATTGAAATAATGGGTAAAATTACTGGATTTAAAGANTATAAAAGAGAAAATTTTAAAAGAAGAAATGTTTCTGAAAGAATCAATGACTGGAAAGAAATATATTTTCCATGGACTGATAAACAAGCAAATGAACAAGCTTCGAGATGTATGGATTGCGGTGTGCCATTTTGTAACAATGGTTGNCCCTTGGGTAATTTAATNCCCGATTGGAACGATTTAGTTTCAAAGGGCGATTGGAAAAAAGCGATCGCTCAACTTCATGCAACTAATAATTTTCCTGAATTTACTGGAAGAATTTGTCCTGCTCCATGTGAAGCAGCNTGCACACTAAATATTAATTCAGATCCAGTTGCAATTGAGTTTATTGAAAAAACTATTGTCGAAAAAGCTTTTTCTGAAGGTTGGATAACAGCCAATCCTCCAAAGGAAAGAACAGGAAAAACAATAGCGGTTATAGGGTCAGGTCCTGCTGGTCTTGCTGCAGCACAACAATTAAATAGAGCTGGGCATAAAGTAAAAGTTTTTGAAAGAGACTCTGTAGTAGGAGGTTTACTCTCATTAGGAATTCCTGAATTCAAACTAGAAAAATGGGTTGTGAAAAGAAGAATTGATCTTCTTGAAAAAGAAGGAATAGAATTTTTTACAAATGTTAATGTTGGTGTTGATTATAAAGTAGAAGACCTAGACAAGGACTTTGATGCAGTATGCTTGGCGGGCGGATCA
>PBWZ01000019.1 GCA_002727435.1 Chloroflexota bacterium | reverse complement strand
ATAAATTAATCTTTTCAGTAATTGATTTAAGCAAAATAGATACAATAATAAATTTTGATAAAAAAGAATTTGGAATTAAATTTAAAATAGTATTTATTGCTAATAGATAAAAAAATGCACTAAATGAGCTTAAAATAATTGTGATCATTTCATTAATTTCTAAAAAATTATTAAATGCTATGTTGAGCAATGAGGTGTTTAAAATAATCAGAACTACTAATATTATCCTTTCTATAGAAAGTATTTTATTTACTTCTTTAGCATTTCTTGCTGACTCTTCAACATCGTCGGTCTCTGGAACAATAAGTGATCTTAAGGAAAGGTCATTAAATGATTGATAAGACAATAAAATTAAAGATTGAAGTAANAATAAGATTACAATAATAGAAATNATCATTATTTCTTAATCCACTCTTTATTAAATTTTTGAGTCCTCGTCGGACCAGGTTCTTCTATTTCAATCATTGATTTTAAGAATTATCCAATATTTTTGCTGGATTGCCAACTACTTTTAAATTGTCATTAATATCTTTGGTCACAATTGATCCAGCACCGGTAGTAACATTATTTCCAATTTTTCTTGGNGCTATAATCATTGTGCNTGAACCAATAAAGCAATTGTCGCCAATTATTGTTTTTGATTTTTTTTCACCGTCATAATTGCAAGTTACNACACCTGCGCCCACGTTTACATTTGATCCAATAAATGAATCTCCTATATAGCAATAATGGTTAATGTTTGAATTCTTTCCAATGTTTGAATTCTTAATCTCTGCAAAATTTCCTATTTTTACGTTTTGGCTAATAGATGAATTGTTTCTAATTCTAGAATACGGACCAACAACACATTTACTTTCTATGTTGCTATTTTCAACATAAGAAAAATAAATATTTACACTATTATCTATAATTGAATTCANTAAATAGCTGTTAGGACCAATTATACAGTTGGAATTAATTTCAGTATTACCTTTTAAGTGAGTATTAGGATTTATTGTAATATCATTACCTTTAAATCTGACTGAAGAATCAATGTAGGTTGTAATGGGGTCAATTATATTTACCCCAAATGATTTAAATTTTTCAGCTTCTAATTTATTCATAAAATTATTCAGAAAGGTAGAATAACATTTTTNATNGAGNAATAAAATTTTTNAGGAGAGATGCTAGAGTGGTTTAATAGGCGGGCCTGGAAAGCTCGTGTTCCAAATAATATTGGAACCGGGGGTTCGAATCCCCCTCTCTCCGCCAAAAATTATATGGATTTATAATTAANATTAGTGTAAATTCTTTTTTTGGGTGTCTTGTCCNTAACAATAGTCAACTCCTAAAGGAGTATGACAATTTGTTAATAAAAATTATAAATTTAACTCCAAAAGTAAAAAGGAGAAAAGTTGAGTAAAAATTTAGTTATTGTTGAATCACCTACNAAGGCTAGAACACTTCAAAGGTTTCTAGGNAATGAATANNCAGTTGAAGCATCAGTAGGTCATATTAATAATCTTGAATCGGGTTATGGNGCNAAGTACACAGGGCCAGTCGCAGGGGTAGATGAAAATTTTGAGCCAATTTGGGGACTCGAAANAGGTGCAATAACTAGAATAAANANNCTAAACAANTTAGCAAANGANTGTGAAACAATATACTTAGCTGCTGACCCTGACAGAGAAGGTGAAGGCATTGCTTATCATGTAGCAAATGCCTTAATTGAAAAAAAACAACCGAAAGAAAAATTTAAAAGGGTTGTGTTTCATGAAATAACTGAGAAAGCAGTAAAAGAAGCTTTTAAAAACGCAGGAAATCTAAATATGGATTTAGTTGATGCTCATATTGGNAGAAGGCTANTAGATAGACTAGTNGGTTTTTCATTAAGCGGGTTAACATCTTCGCTTCTCAGATTGAAAAGATTATCNGTAGGAAGGGTTCAGTCTGTTGNNGTCAGTATTATNAAAGATAAAGAAGATGAAATTGATGCNTTCATACCAAAAGAATATTGGAATTTAACAGGAATTTTCTCAAAAAATAAAATTGATTACTCTGGAAAGCTTAATGAAGTAAATGGAGTATCAGGAAAAAATCTTGAAATACCAANTGAAAATGAAGCAAATGAAATTCAAAATGAAATCAGTAAACAAAAATATAAAATATTATCTATTAAGAGCAGCGAAAGGAAGACAAAACCTAGAGCCCCATTTACAACAAGTTCTCTTCAGCAAGACTCTTCATCAAGATTGAGATTAAGTCCATCAAGAACTATGGCGATAGCTCAGCAACTATTTCAAGGAATAAATTTAGGTAATGGAGAAGAAGGATTAATTACTTACATGAGAACTGATTCTACTGCACTTTCAAATGAATCATTAAATGAAATAAATAAGTACATAACTAAATCTTATGGTGATAATTACTACGAACTAAGAAAATATAAAACAAAGTCAGCCAATGCCCAAGAAGCTCATGAAGCAATAAGGCCTACTTCCATAAGTAAAACTCCAGATTCAATAAAAAGTTTTTTAGACGATGATCAATTCAAGCTATATGACTTAATTTGGAAAAGGACTGTTGCAAGCCAAATGACTGAAAGTATTAATAAAAAAACTACAATTATTACTTCATCTGAAAACGAAAAATATAAGTTTAAGTCTGATTATGATGAACTAACATTTGATGGATATAAAAAATTATTTCCAGAAAAAGAATCTGAAAGTATGCCTCCTGTTTCTGAAAGTGATATTGTAGATTTAGATAAGTTAAACAAGGAACAGAAATTTACTCAGCACCCCCCTAGGTATTCCGAGGCATCATTAATTAAGACATTAGAGGACTTAGGTATTGGCAGACCAAGCACTTATGCAAGTATTTTAAATACAATAAAAGACAAGAAGTATGTGTGGGTAATCAATAGATCAATTTATTTAAGCCCTATTGGAAAAGTTTTAGTAGAAGAAATTAAGAAAGATTTTTCAAATGAATTTATGGATTATAAATTTACAGAAAAAATGGAAAATGATTTAGATTCAATTTCAAATGGAACATTGAAAAGAAGTGAATTTATAAAATCTTTTTGGAAAAATTTTGAACCTGTAAGAAATAATTATGAAAAAAGATCTGAAGAAAATCCTAGGAATCCAAGTGAGTACAATTTTATTAAGACAAATATAATTTGTTCCTCTAAATCTCCTTGTGTAAATTCTGAAACAGGTAAAGAATTTCAAGAAAATGACCAACCACTAGGAACAAAGTCATTAAACAGTTCTTTAGAAAAATTACCTCGAATGGTATGGATAAGATTTAGAAACAATAAAGGTGATGGGGCATTTCTTGCTTGTGAAGATAGAGAATGCAAAGTTACAGCAGATGAAAGTGCATGGGCTGGTTTCGGAAGAAGAAGAGCGAGAACAATGGAAGCTTTAAAAATTTCCATGAAAGAAAAATCTATACATTAATTCAATTATATTGTTTCAGATTTAATAGAAATTAAAATATTATTAAATTAGAGTTATATACATGAATTTGATGATACCAAAAAAGTTATTAATTATTTTTAATGATGGTGAACTTAATAAAATTTTATCTAAATACTTTGATTATTTAGAATCAAAATCACTTTCAGACAATACTGTAAAAAATTATTTTAGAGATTTAATTGATTATTTTATTTATTTAAAGCTAAATGATCTTTCTCCCAACAAAGTCAATAGAACCAAAGCACATAAGAAAAATGCTTTCATTTTTAATTGATAAAGGATTTAGNAAGGTAAGNATTTCAAGAAAAATATCGGCAATAAAATCATATATAACTTTTTTGGAAAAATTTAACTATTCAAAAAATAACTATTCCGAATTAATTAGTATCCCAAAAAAATCAAAAAGCCTTCCTAANGTAATGACAAAAAAAGAGGTCAGTCAGTTAATTAAACATGTTGAAATGAATACAAAGAAAAATCTAAGAGATGACGCTTTAATNGAATTGTTATATTCAACTGGACTAAGAGTAAGTGAAGTAGCTAATTTAAAACTTAAAGATATTAATCTTAAAAAATCTGAAATTAAAATTTTAGGAAAAGGAAATAAAGAGAGAATCGTGATATTTAACAACAAATCTAAAGAAAAAATTATTAGTTATTTGAAAAATGACAAGAGATATATTTCTATAAAAACAGAAGCATTATTTCAAAATAAATTTAAAGAAGCGCTTTCTACTAGATCAATTCAAAGAATATTGAAAAAATATTTAAATTTTTCTGGTATCAATTCTAAATATTCAACTCATACCTTAAGGCATACCTTTGCTACTCACTTACTAGAAGGGGGGGCAGATATAAAAGTTATACAACAACTTATGGGTCACTCTTCTCCAGAAACAACAAAGATTTATACGCATGTTTCATCTTCAACTTTAAAAAATGTTTACAATAATTCTCACCCAAGATCATTCTCAAAAATAAAGAATTAGATTATTATTTATTTATGAAAAATATTTTACTTATTAATGGCCCAAATCTTAATCTTCTTGGAAAAAGGGATGTAGAGATTTATGGAAATAAGACACTTAGTGACGTAGAAGATATATTAGTGAAATTTATAAGTGAGAAAGATCTGAAAAATAAATTTCAAATTAAGTCTTACCAATCAAATCACGAAGGTGATTTGATTGATTTCATTCAAGAAAATAGTAAAGATTCTCATGCTATTATTATAAATCCAGGTGGATTAACAACCGTTGGTTTTTCATTACTTGATGCATTAATCGACACCAAATTATTGTGTGTTGAGGTACATATTTCAAATATACATGAAAGAGAAGAATTTAGAAGAAATTCTATATTTCCAAATTANTGNAAATATCAAATTGCAGGTAAAGGGATTGAGGGTTATAAGTTAGCTTTAGAAAAAATTTTAAACGGAGACTAAATGGAATTTCAAAACAGAATAAATAGTTTGAGAAGTACATTATCTAAAACAGATATTGATACAGCTTTTATATCNAATAAAGATAATATTAGGTATTATTCAGGATTTACTGGAACTCTAGCTTTTTTACTTATATCGGAAACTAAATCAATAATTATTACTGATTCAAGATATACAATTAGAGCCCAAGAAGAATGTCCAGATTACGAAATTTATCAACTAAAATCAGGAGATAATTGGATTGAAAATTCAACAAATCAAATCAAATCAAAGGTTATTGGTTTTGAAGGAAATTTTGTATCTTTCAATATGCTTAATCAGTTAAAGGAAAGGTCAAATAACAATCTAATATGGAAAGATTTTTCTGAACAAATTTCTAAAGAAAGAATAATAAAATCCGAACATGAAGTAAAAAAAATTGAAGAGGCAATTTCAATTAGTGATAGAGCTTTCAACACTGTGAGTAAAAAAATAAAAGAAGGCATGACAGAAGAAGAAATTGCATGGGAGATGGAAAAGGAAATGAGGATACTGGGGGCTGAATCAATATCATTCGATACCATAGTGGCATCTGGTATAAATGGAGCAAAACCACATCATTCCCCAACAGACAAAAAGGTTTCCAATGGCGAAGCTATAACTATTGATATGGGGGCAAAATATAATGGATACTGCAGCGATTTAACTAGGACTATATTCATTGGGGAGCCTGACGATAAATTCAAAAAGATTTATAATATTGTACTAAGGTCACAACTAATTTCAATTGAAACAGCTAAAGAAGGAATGACAGGAGAAGAAATTGATAAAATTTCTAGAGATATAATCTCAGATGAAGGTTACGGCGAAAACTTCGGGCATAGCTTAGGTCACGGAGTTGGTCTAGAAGTTCACGAAAATCCTGGAGTTGGCCCAAACAGCAAAAATGAAATACTTCCTGGTATGGTTTATACAATCGAACCGGGTATTTACATAGAAGGTTGGGGTGGTATAAGAATTGAAGACATGGTNNTTATGACAGATAATGGAAATAAATTACTCAGTCATGCNGAAAAAGGTAGTTACTAATGACAATAAGTTCTAGTGAATTAAAAAAGAATATGACTCTAATAATTGATGGAGAACTTTATCAAGTTGTTGAATGGCAACATAGAAAACCACCAAAAGCACCACCAACATTAACATTGAGAGTAAAAAATATTAAAAATGGAAATATAATGGAAAAGAAAGTTCAAGGAAACAGGCCATTAACTCTCGCNAGAACTGAAAAACAACAATTTCAATATTTATATGGNGATGATAAAGAAGCTACATTTATGGATACAACAACATATGAACAAATTAATCTCACAACTGATTTTCTTGGTGATACTCTTGAATTCATTGAAGAAGGTCAATTTGTAGAATTTTTAATGTATGAAAATAAACCAATCAATATTGAATTGCCATCTTCAGTCGTACTTGAAGTTATGTCTTCTGTAGAAGCAGTAAAAGGAGATACTGCAACTAACGTAACCAAAGAGGCTNCATTAAGTACCAATTTAAAAATACAAGTACCTCTTTTTATTAATACTGGCGATAAAGTAAAAGTTGACACTAGAACAAGAGAATATATTGAAAGAGTAAATAATTAAATTGCCTGATATAACTTTTACTCCAAGTGAATTAATNAAATATATTTATAAGAAGATTAATCAAGATAATTATTTAAATTCTTTTCATTTAATTGGAGAAGTATCAAATCATAGCTCCCCTCCGAGTGGACACCATTACTTTGTTATAAAGGATGATGAAGCTCTCATNAAATGTGTACTTTTTAATAGAGGTTCTGGAAAAGAAAATTTAAAGGATGGAAACCAAATTATTGCTGAAGGAAAAATGTCTGTGTATCAACCTAGGGGTGAGATACAATTTATTGCGGAAAATATTCATTCTCAAGGAGAAGGAACTCTTCAACAAAGATTTGAAGAATTAAAATCTTCTTTAGAGGCGCAAGGCCTTTTTGATGTCTCAAGAAAAAGGGAAATCCCAAAAATGCCAAAGAAGGTTGGAATTGTCACATCTAAAACTGGTTCTGTAATTCAAGATATGATAAATGTTATCCGAAGAAGATATCCTAATTTGAAGTTAATAATTGCTGATACAAGAGTCCAGGGAGATGAAGCAGCAAATTCAATAACTGAGTCAATATCTACATTGAATAAATTGGACATCGATGTAATTGTATTAGCAAGAGGTGGGGGCTCAATAGAAGATTTATGGCCATTTAATGAAGAAAAAGTAGCAAGAGAAATATTTAAAAGTAAAATTCCAATAATTTCTGCAATTGGTCATGAAACAGATTTTACTATTTCGGATCTTGTTGCAGATTTAAGGGCACCCACACCATCTGCAGCAGCTGAAATAATTTCTCCCGATGTTGATTATCTAAATGAACTTATCTCATTAAAAACTAGTGAGTTAAATATATCTTTCAATACTGTCCTTGAAAATCTAAAAAATAGATTTTATTTATCAATGGATAGAATAATTAATTATAAAGTTGAAACTTCAATAAATAATTACAAAATCAATTCACTTGCCAATGAATTGATAAATATATTTGATAACAGCATTAAAGAAGTTAAGTATAAACTAGAAAATCTTGAAATTAGTTTAAATCATTTAGACATTAATAAGATTTTTTCTAAAGGATTTTTTTTAACTCAACTAAAATCTGATAAATCAATAATTAAAAATTTTAANAATATAAAAAAAGGCGATCAATTATTAGTATCGAATTTAAACGAAACTCTTGAAGCAGAAGTAATCAAAATAAACAATAAAGGTGGACACGATGACAAATAATACATTTGAAGAAAAATTAAAATTACTTGAAATGACAGTTAGGAAGCTTGAGGAAAATGATCTTTCGTTAGATGAATCAAAANANCTTTATAAAGAAGGAATTAAGCTTTCTAAAGAATGCAAAATACTTCTTAATAAAACTGAATTAGAAATAACTGATTTAAAAAAAGAATTAGAAGAATTAGATTTTAGTGAATAAATTTACTTAGATTCAGGATATTCTAAAATATCATCAATTAATCCGTATTCCTTAGCCTCTGAGGCATTCATCCATATATCTCTATCGGAATCCTTTGTAACTCTAGATTCTTTTTGGCCAGTATGTTTAGCAATTATCTTTGTCAGTTGATCTTTCAATCGTAGAACTTCTTTGGCAGCTATTTCTATGTCAGATGCTTGTCCCTGTGCACCACTTAAGGGCTGATGCATGTGAACAGTAGAGTTTGGCAATGCAAATCTTTTGCCTTCAGTCCCTGCTGTTAAAAGTACAGTACCAAAACTTGCACATAATCCTACAGAAATTGTTGATACGTCNCATGGTATATGTTGCATTGTGTCATAAATTGCCATTCCAGCATAAACCATTCCACCTGGTGAGTTTATATATAAACTAATNTCTTTTTCTGAATCTTCTCTAGCTAAATATAAAAGTTGAGCAACTACCAAATTGGCTATTTGATCATTGATAGGAGTCCCAAGAAAAATTATTCTCTCTTTNAATAACAATGAATATATATCAAGAGCTCTTTCTCCCCTAGCTCCTGATTCAAAAACTGTTGGTATAATGTTTGAAGGTAAATTCATATGTTCCTTTCATATAAGACTATTACAGTTTGTATATTATAACTTGATACGTTCTGTGTCAACTCTTTAATTTTTTATGTTATTAGATTTAATAATTGATATTACTTTATCTCTTCTTTTCTGATACTTAATTTCATCTTTTATACTTTGATCAGAATAATTATTGTTTTTCTGAATTTCTTTAAATTTATCTAATTCATCATTTATNATTTTATCATCAATTTTTACTTCATAATAATTTACAATTTCTTCAATAATAATTGCTCTTTTTAATCTAATATCAGCTGATTTTGATATTTCATCTTCAAATTCTTCTTCAGACTTATTGATACCTTTAAGATAGGCATCAAAATCTATTTTTTGATTATCAATCATTTCTTTTTGCTGCTTAATTAAATTTTCTGTTTCTTGTTCTATCATTATTTCAGGTATTGTAAATTTAGATTTATTGATTGCTTTGTCAATGAAACTNTCCCATAAATCCTGATCATATTTGTTATTTGCATTTAATTCTAAATTTTTCTTGATCTGTTTTTTTAGTTCTTTAAGATCATTTATTGATGGGTCCATTAATTTTGCAAAATTATCATCAACTTCTGGCAAATTTTTCTCTTTAATTGAGATTATTTTCACATTAAAGGCAGCNGTAGTTTTTTTAAATTTTTCATTAAAGAAATCTTCAGGCAAATCGAGCTTAAAATTTTTACTGTCTTCTTCTGATAACCCTGTTAGCTTCTTCATTAATCCTGGCATTTTCAAATTATCNTCGTATTGATTTTCAAGAATAATTTCAATTGATTTATGATCCATTATTACCTCATCTCCTGATTCACATTTAAAATCAAGAGATAATAAATCACCNATCTTTGATTTTCTTTTTACCGGTACCCATGAAGCATGTTGATTTCGAGATTGCTCAATAATATTNTTAACTTCTTTTGCACTTATCTTATCTTTGATTACCTCTAATTTTATGTCTTCAAGTTTTCCGATTTTTGCATTAGGCTTTAATGCGACCTTTGCTTCAATTTTTAGAATTGGAACTAAATCAATTACTGAAATTTTGGGAGTTGCAAAAACTTCTAAATTTTCTTTATCAATAGCGTCATTAACTAAATTAGGCACTGAAAACTGTAATGATTCTTCAACTAGCCCTTCCCTCCCTACTACTTTTTCAACTATCGATTTTGGAGCCTTGCCTTTTCTGAATCCAGGTATTTTTAATTGATTGCTTAATTTTTTTGCAGCTTGTACTAAATATTTTTCAATCTCATCTTCTTCAACTTCTAAAGTCAAAGTAACTTGTTGATTTTCAACTTTACTCTTATCTATTTTCACTTTATGCCTTTCTCGTCTTCAATGTTCTTAATCCTAAGTTCTAATTTTTGTTCGTTATCAATAATGGAAGGAGCCCCCCAAAGTAAATCAGAAGCGCTTTGAGTTTTAGGGAAAGATATAACGTCTCTTATTGAATCCTCATCCAAAAAAGTTGAAATTAATCTATCTATACCAAGCCCCATGCCGCCATGAGGAGGAGCACCATAATCAAAAGATTCAAGTAAGGGGCCAAATCTTTCGTTTACTTGGTTATCATCATACCCAATTATTGAAAATACTTTTTCTTGAACTTCTCTTTCATGAATTCTTATACTTCCTGAGCCTAGCTCTACACCATTGCACACCAAGTCAAAAAGGTTCCCAATAACTTTTCCAGGATCATTTTCTAAATAATCAATTGTGTCTTGATTAGGTGATGAAAAAACATGATGCATTGCAGCCCATTTGTTATTTTCATTGTCAAATTCAAATAAAGGAAAATCGGTAACGAATAAAAAATTAAATTTCTTTTGGTCAATTAAATTAAATTCATGAGCAAGTTTAGTTCTTACTTTTCCTAAACAATCAAGAACAATATTTTTTTCTCCAGCACATAATAAAATTACTTGGTCATGTTCAATATCAAAAAATTTAAATAAATCTTTAACAAGTTCTAAGTCTAAAAATTTGATTATTGGACTTTTAATATCTTCTAATTGAATTTCATCAATATTTTTTTCAATAGACACTGGAATTATCCCTGCGCCACCATTATCTCTTACAAACTCATTAAGATTATCATAAAATTTTCTGGTCATTTTCTCATTTTTTGGCACCGAAAATCCTCTTATGGTTCCATTATTTTTTAATGCATTATTAAATACATTGAATTCGGTACCTGAAAGTTTACTATCTAAGTTTTGTATTTTTAATTCAAACCTAGTATCTGGCTTATCTGTGCCATACATTTCCATTGCTTCTGCATATTTTATCCTTGGAAATGGCACCGGAATATCTTGCCCAAGAAATTTTTTAGATAAATGAGAGTATAATTTCTCACAATTATTTAATACATCTTCCTGATGCACAAAGCTCATTTCAAAGTCTAATTGAGTGTGTTCAGGTTGCCTATCTGCTCTTAAATCTTCATCCCTAAAACATTTAGCTATTTGAAAATATTTTTCAAATCCAGAAACCATAAGCATTTGTTTCATTTGCTGCGGAGATTGAGGTAATGCGTAATATTCACCAGGATGTACTCTGCTAGGAACAATGTAATCTCTTGCTCCTTCAGGAGTGCTTTTAATTAAAATGGGCGTCTCGATATGTACAAAATCTTTATTGTTTAAATAATTACATATTTCTAATATCAATTCATGCCTTAATCTTAAGTTTTTTTGCATCTTATTAGACCTAAGGTCAAGATATCTATATTTTAATCTTGTAGTTTCATCCACGTTTTCATTATTAATTTCAAAAGGCGGAGTTTTTGATGAATTTAGAATNGTTAATTTTTTTGCATTAAGTTCTATATATCCAGTTGAAATATTAGGNTTTTCGGCACCTTCGATTCTTTTTTTTACTATTCCTTCAACTTGAATAACCCACTCATTTCTAATTGAAGATGCTATCTCATGATTATCGCTATTTACGCCTTTATCAAAAACAATTTGAATTGTCCCTGTACTATCCCTGAGATCCAAAAATAATAATGACCCGTGGTCTCTCCACGAATCAACCCAACCAGCTACATTTATTACTTGATCTACATTTTCTAAATTTACTTGCCCACAGCCCTTGTCTTTATACAAGTTGCCTCCCTTTATTTATTTATTTTCGAAAGCTTCCATAAAATGTTTACTGAAAGAGAAGCTAGAATTAATTTTATGAAATCTCCAATTAAAAAAGGATACACAGCTTGAGAAAATAATTTACCCTTTTCAGGCCAACCAAAATCATAAACTGTCAACCAAACTAATGCTGTAACATAAATCATTAAATTTCCAATAATCATTGCCCATATGGATAATCCTTTTTTTAATCCTGAATTAGAAAGAATAGATATTATTACTGAAGCAAAAATGAATCCAATTAAATACCCACCAGTAACACCAAAGAAGTAGTCAATTCCTCCATTGTGACTTTGAAAAACAGGTACTCCAATAATACCGATTATCATGTATGAAAAAATCGAAAGTAAAGTTAATCTTGGGCCATACAAACCTCCTACCAATAAAATGCCAAATGTTTGCATCGTTACAGGCACCGGATTATCAGGAATAAAAAATCTTATTTGAGAAAATAGATATTGAAATACAATAAATAACCCGACTAATGAAATTGTATTTAACAAGGTATTTGATTTAATAAATTGATCAATTAGTGCATTTTCATCACTAAATAAATCTTTAAAAGATATTCTTTTTTTAGATTTAATTTTTTTAATACTAACCATTATAATCCTCTCTTTAATACTTCTAAGCTAATGAATGTTTCAGTTTTGTTTACACCTTCTAGATTACCTAAATAATATGTTAAGAAGTTAGTTAACTCTTTACTGTCAGGAATTGTTACCCAAGTAAAAATATCATATCCTCCTGTAGTCCTAGATACCCAAGTAGTATATTCATGATTTGAAATTGCATTCCCAACTTCATCCAATTTATTTGGATCAACTTGAATGCCAATTAAAGCTTCAGCATTATAACCAGTTTTTTTTGGATTTGGAACTGCATAAACATTAAGGATGTCATCTGATTTCATAATTTTAATTCTTCTTCTAATGGTTCCTTCGCTAACATTTAAATTTCGAGCAATTTCTGCATTCGAAATTCTTCCATCTGATTTAAGAATTTCAATAATATTTTTATCAAGTTTGTCCATAATTTATTTTCAGATAATATCATAGTTTGCGATTTTCGTTTGTAAATTTTCCAAAAAAATTACACTAAAATATCTCCAAATATTTTAATAATTGTGTAAAATAGATTTATAACCTAGCGAAATGGGAAAAATGACAACAGAAAATTTAATTTCTTTTACCGAAGCTGCTGCTTCGAAAATTAACGAAGTTTTAGAAGAGCAAGGCAATAAAGAATCTTACCTAAGAATATCTCTAACAATGTCTGAGGGTGGAGGTGCTGGATATGAGTTTGGTCTTGAAGATAATGCTAACTCAGAAGATACAGTAATAGACTCAAACGGAGTTAAGGCGCTTGTTGACTCTGGTAGTGTTCCGCTTATCTCTGGTTCAAACATCGATTATGTTGAAGGCATGCAAAGATCAGGATTCGTTATTTCAAACCCTAATATACCATCTGGAGGAGGATGTGGATCTAATGGCGGTGGTTGTGCATGTGGTGCTGGTGGCTGCGGATAAATAATGGCATTCATAATTACATCTTCATGNATAGGCACGACTGACGGAGCATGTGTAGACGTCTGTCCAGTTGATTGTATTTATTCTAAACCTGGCGACACCCATTTATTTATAAATCCAGATGAATGCATTGACTGCGCTGCTTGTGAGCCAGTATGTCCAGTGGATGCGATNTTTCCTGATGACGAAGTTCCTGACAATGAATCAGATTATATAGAAGAAGCAAAAAATTATGATTATGATTCTTCTGAACCTGGTTCTAATTTGTAGAAACTCATTAAGATAGCATCATTGTTCCCGTAATACCNTTTTCTTACAGAGTCAATTTTAAAACCGCACTTAAGATATAATTTTTTTGCTACATTGTCTTCTGAGACTTCTAATGTAATTTTANATTTATGAAAGTTCTTTAATACTCTACTTAATAACTTATAGCCATAGCCTCTATTTTGATATTCTTTTTTTATTGCAATTGAATATATATCAATTAAATTTTCATATAAAAACTTTATTATTATAAATCCTATAACNGCCCCTTTTTCTTCAATAATTTGGATATGNTAACTATTGTCTTTTAGAAGAAGTTTAAATCTTGGTTGTAACTTTTTGNCTTTAAATTGTTCTTTAGAAATAATCTCCAAATTATCTAAATCTTTAATTTTCGCTTTTCTAATTTTCATAAAATTTGAATGATAAATTATTGTTTTATTACTTTGGGTTTAAATAGAATGTTCATAATTATTAATTTAACTTATTTATAGTGAATATAAAATTTAAATCTCCTTTACATTTAAAAAGTCATATTGGCGAACTTACTGTTCTTATCAGAATTTTTAAAATGTGTTTTAAATACAAAAAACTCATTACATTTGGCTTTTTAGGAGTAGGTGGATTAGTTGGTTCTCAACTATGGATACCTTACTTATTAGGAACCTCAGTTGATAGAGCATATGAAAAAATTAGTTCTAACTCTACTGATTTTAGTATTCTATGGATACTTGCTTCTCTAATTATATTTGTAAGTGTTTTAAGAGGAATTTTTGCTTTTTTACTTCAATACAACGGAGAAAAAATTGCAAATGGCATCTCAGCTGATTTAAGAAATTTATTTCACAAAAAACTCCAGTCCCAAACTTATAAGTATCATGACAGAATACATACTGGAAATTTGATGTCTCGAGGAATATTGGACATTGAAGGCGTAAAGATGTTTGTCACAACAGGATTGTTGAGGACTTTTGAAATAATGACTTTAATTTTTTTTGGTTCTTACTTATTGCTAAGAACAGATCTTCAGATAGGTTTAATTGCATTCGGATTTATAATACCAGTGGCTTTGATAGCAACTATAAGCAGGCTTAGGTTAAGAAAAATTTGGAATAGAATTCAAAAAGAATTTTCAATCCTTAATACAAATCTTCAGGAGAATTTAATTGGTGTAAAAGTTGTTAGAGCTTTCGGAGGAGAAGATTATGAGGTAAAAAAATTTAGATCATCTCACAGACAAGTTACAAATGACACTATGAACAGCGTAAAGGTTGATGCCACCGGAACAAGTCTTGTTGGATTCTTTTTTTTGCTAGTATGGGCTTTTATAATATGGGTTGGTGGGCACAAAATAATTGACGGAGAACTGACTATTGGTGAATTAACACAGTGCTTAGTTTATCTTGGGATGTTACAAAGACCTGTAAGAATTGTTGGACTTATGGTCAATTCTTACGCTAGAGCAATAACCTGCGGGTTGAGATTATTTGAAATTCTTGATTCAAAACCAAGAATTGCCACAATAAAAAATTCAAATTCAATTAATAAAATTGAAAGTTTAAAATTTGAGAATGTAGGATTTAAATATTATTTAAAATCTAAAAAAAATGACGTAAATAAAATAAATCTAGATTTAAAGCCAGGAAAAATTATCGGAATCATTGGCCCACCTGGGTCAGGTAAATCAACAATAGCAAATCTAATCCCTAGATTTTATGATGTCCTAGATGGACAAATATTAATTAATGAAACTCCATTAAAAACTTTAAATTTAAATAATCTTCGATCAAGGATTGGATTAGTGTCACAACATACCTTTCTTTTCAATAGCACCTTAAAAGAAAATATTGCTTATTCAAAACCAGATAGTGATCTAGAAGATGTCATAAGAGTGGCTAAAATTGCTGATATTCATGAATTTATTGACTCTCTTCCAGAAAAATACGAGACAATGGTTGGAGAATTTGGAGTATCTCTATCTGGGGGCCAAAAACAAAGGATAGCTATAGCAAGAAATTTATTTAAAAATCCAGATGTTTTAATTTTTGATGATTCCTTTAGCGCTCTTGATACTGGGACAGATAAAAAAATTAGAGAAAGGTTAGTGAGTTTTCAAGAAAATAGATCAACTTTAATTGTTTCTCAAAGAGTTAGCACAATTTCTCACTCAGATGAAATAATAGTTTTAGATCAAGGAAATATAGTAGATAGAGGAAAGCATGAAGATTTGGTGAATAAAGATGGTATTTATAAAACAATTTTTGAACTTCAAAATCCAAAGATGCAGGTTAAACATTAAATGACAACATCAATAAATAAAAATAAAAAAATTGTAAATGCAATTGAAGAAGATCTAGAACAGCTTTCATCATATGATGGTGATGTTGCAAAACGGTTTTTTAGCTTCATTAAGCCTTATAAAACTAAGGCGTTATTAGGAGTTATTTCGGTAATAACTTTTACTATTGCAGTTTTAGCAATACCACTTTTAGTTAAATTTACAATAGATAATGCAATTTCAGACAATAATGAGAGCCTTTTAAATAACTTATTTATTTTATTAATTGGTTTTGCTTTAATGCACTTTATTTCAAATTATGTACAACAGAGAGTAATAAGAGAAATTGGAGAACATATATTGTTTGACATAAGATCAAAAATGTTTGTTCATTTGCAAAAATTGTCTATGTCAGTTGCTGATAGAAGTAAATATGGCTCAATTATGTCACGTGTTCTTGGTGATGTTGGAGCACTCCAAGAATTGTTTCAGGCAGGGGTTTTCGCAATTGGAGATATGTTAACTTTAATAATAATTACTATAATTATATTTTCATTAAATTGGTCTATGGCATTAGGCATCCTTATGATAATGCCTGTATTTTTAGCTTTAAGAATTTTCTGGCTTCCAAAAGCACGAAAAGCATTTCTTAAAGCTAGAGCTTCATCATCAGTTGTAAACGGAGTTTTAAATGAACACGTAAATGGAGTAAGAGTGACGCAGAATATGATTAGAGAAGATATTAATCAGAAAAGATTTGAAGGGGAAGTAAATACAAATTTTAATGATACAAATAGTGCAGCAAAGTATGGTGCAGGAATACATCCGCCTGTTGAGCTTTTAGTTGGAGCGACAATGTCTTTAATTGTTGTCATGGGAGGATATTTAGTTTCAGGCGGGTCAGTAGAAATTGGGGTTATGATAGCTTTCTTGCTTTATGTTCAAAGATTTTTTGACCCCATTAGAGCACTAACTATGCATTACAGTACTCTCCAGAGGGCGATGGCATCTGGTCATAGGATTTTTGAACTACTAGATATAGAAATTGACATAAAAGATGCTGAAGATGCTAAAGATATCAATGTAAATAAAGGAAAAATTGAGTTTAAGAATGTTGATTTTGAATATAATTATAACGAGCCAGTACTAAGGAAATTAAACTTTGTTATTAATGAAAATGAAACTGTAGGATTAGTTGGACCAACTGGGTCTGGAAAAACAAGCATTGCGAGCTTAATTCATAGATTTTACGAGATAAAAAATGGAAATATATTTATTGATAATCAGGATATCCAACAAGTAACTCAAAGTTCCTTGAGTAACAATATAAGTATGGTTCTCCAAGACCCAATTATTTTTTCTGGGACTGTTGAGGAAAATATAAAATACAAAGCTAATGCAACAAGAGAAGAGGTAATTGAGGCTTCTAAAATTGTTGGGTCCCATGAATTTGTAATGACATTACCTAATGGTTATGACACTATACTCGAAGAATCAGGAGCAAATATTTCAGTTGGTCAAAGGCAATTATTAAGTTTTGCTAGAGCATTACTTTTAGACTCAAAGATATTTATATTAGATGAAGCTACTTCATATATTGATAGCTATACTGAAAGGCAAATTCAAAATGCTCTTGATAGAGTATTAGAAAATAGAACAGGAATAATAATTGCTCATAGACTATCAACTATAAAAAATGCAGATAAAATAATAGTTTTAAATAAAGGTGAGATAGTTGAAATTGGGAACCATGAAAAATTATTATCTAATAAAAACTTGTATTGGAAACTTTGGAGCAATAATGAATCATCATTTGATGATTTAAGCTAAAACATTCTTTTTTGATTGTCCTCAGATTTTCTGACCTGAATCCCAGCATATTTTAATCCATCTATTGTTACTTTTCTTCCAGAAGGTGTTCTTATTATGAATCCTATTTTCAATAAATATGGCTCTACTACATCCATTAATGTTTGTGATTCTTCATTTAAAGTTGCTGCCAGAGCCTCAATTCCGGCAGGACCACCATTATAATTTTTGGCTAGAGTTAATAAATATTGCCTATCTAATCTATCAAGACCATTTTGGTCAACTCCCTCTAATTCCATTGCTTTTGAAGCTACTACATCATCAATATTGTCCGCCTTTGAGTTTACTTGATGATAGTCCCTTACTCTCCTTAAAAGCCTATTAGCAATTCTAGGAGTTCCTCTTGATCTCATTGCTATTTGGTTAGTAGCTAAATCATTAATTTTTACGTTTAAAATATTTGAAGATCTTTTAATTATTGCAGAGAGTTCTTCTAAATTATAGAAATCAAGGTGATATGTAAGACCAAACCTATCTCTTAGGGGCGAAGAGAGCATTCCTACCCTAGTAGTTGCACCAACCAATGTAAATTTATTAATTGGAAATGTAAGTGTTTTTGCAAATGTGCCAGAACCAGTAATGAAATCTACTTTAAAGTCTTCCATTGCAGAATAAAAGTATTCTTCAACACCCTTAGAAATTCTGTGTATCTCATCAATAAACAATACATCGCCTTCAGATAAATTTGATAATAAACCAACAACATCTGCTGGTTTTTCAAGACTTGGGCCAGAAGTTACAACTAAATTTGATTTTTTTTCCTTTGCAATTACATGTGCCAATGTTGTCTTACCAAGTCCAGGAGGGCCGTGAAACAAAACATGTTCCATAGCTTCATTTCTAGCCCCGGATGCCTTTATTGCAGTTCTTAAGCTGTCAACAACCTTGGTTTGGCCAACATATTCTTTAAGAATTTTTGGCCTTAAATCATTAATATATTCATTATTGTCTGAATCTTTTAAGACTTTTTTATTGCTATTGTCTTCAGAATTATTATTGATAACTTCTTCAATTGGCATTTTATTTTGATTTAAATATTTCTCTAATTATTTCTTCAAGGTTATCTTTAATTTCAGGATTATTAGAAATTACATCATTCATTTTTATTATTGCGTCTGATTCTTTAAATCCCAAGCCAACCAAAATTTCAATTATTTCATCCCTTAAAAGATAATCCGCAGATTCTTTTACATTTGCTGATCTAGATTCAGAAATAATATCTATTAGCTTGCCTTTTAGTGTTGCAATCATTTTCTGTGCTGCTCTTGCACCGATACCTGGCATTTGGTTCAGAATTGTAAGATCTTCATTTTCAATGGCTTGAGATACAATTGCAACTGGAAAAATTAATGCTGAAACTGCTTTAAGTGGTCCAACGCCTTCGACCTGAATAATTTTTTCAAAAAATATTTTCTCAATTTGATTATTAAAGCCAACAAGAAGTGGCTTGGGAGACCTTTCTGTAGAGTGATAATATATTTCAAGGGTTATATTTTCACCACTTTTTTTACCTTCATTTACAACATCATCCATTACGAAAGAAGGCAATACAACCTCATATCCTACTCCGGCTACGTTAATTTCTATAATTGATTTTTCGGTAAAAATATTTCGAATTTCACCACTTAAAAAACTTATCATAATTTTATATTATACTTTTTTAATTGAACTAGACATTACCCAATGACATATAGCTGATGCAAAAGCATCTGCAACATGCTCATTTTTTATGCTTGGTGATGATAATCTATTTGAAATGGTTTTTATAACTTGATTTTTATCTGCCCTTCCCGACCCAGTGACAATATTTTTTATTTGAGTTGGTTGATAATGAAAAACTGGAGCATTATTTAACGATGCAACTGCACAAGCAACACCCCTAGCATGGCCCATTATTATAGCTGTTTTAAGATTTCGATATCTACTGTGAAGGTCTTCCATTGATGTAATTGATGGATTATATTTTTTATAAACATAATCTAGGTCGTTAAATATTGTCAGTAGTCTTTCATCCAGATTTTCCTTAGAATCCGTTTTTATTACACCACCCTCAACTATTTTTTCTGTATTTTGATCAAAATCTAAAATACCGTACCCGGTATTTCTTAAACCTATATCAATTCCAATTATTCTTTCCAAAACAAAAAATTCCTAGAAGTTATTTTAATTTTCTCCCTTACATCAATCAAAAAGTTAAATTAATTACACCAAAACTTATTGATATTATTTCTATTACATGTAAAATTCACTTATCAAAAATAATTATTAAAAATTTATGGCACCACTACCTAAAAAAAAGCATTCGAGATCTAGAACACGAAGATCAAGGGCTCATATGGGAAAAACTAGAATTCAATTAAGTAAGTGTCCTGCATGCCCAACATTTGTTAGGCCTCATCACGCTTGCCCAAAATGTGGGATTTACAAGGATAACTATTACGTTGACTCTCCAGTTGTGGAAAAAAAAGTCGTTGATTTTATAACTAAGTAAGAAGGTTAAATGATTGATATTAACAATAACACTGCTGTAGTTTTTCCTGGGCAAGGTTCTCAGGTTATTGGTATGGGTGCTGATCTTTATGAAAAATCTTCAATTGCTAAAGATATTTTTGATGAAGTTGATGAAACATTAGGTAGAAAGCTCACTGACATCGTTTTTTCTGGATCTCAGGAAGTTTTAAATAAAACCGAAAATGCTCAACCTGCAATAACTGCTACATCGTTAGCTTGTTTTTCAGTATTTAAAGATAAATTTAAAGACTTCACACCAAGTGTTACTGCTGGTCATAGCTTAGGTGAATACACTTCCCTTTCTGCTTCAAATGCACTATCTGTTTCTGACACAATTAGACTTGTTTCTGAAAGAGGAAGATTGATGCAAATTGCTTGCGATAAAAATCCTGGTGGAATGGTAGCAATAATTGGAATGGAAATTGATGTTGTTGANGAAGTNTGNNGNGAAGCNGGNGCATANCCNTCAAATATTAACAGTTCNCAACAAGTTATTATTAGCGGNGANAATGATTCATTAGCAATNGCNGTNGATNTAGCTAAAGCTAGAGGTGCAAAAAAAGCTATCAAATTAAGTGTNGGTGGNGCNTTNCATTCAATTTTGATGGANCCNGCTAGAGANAGNTTNNTNGANTTNATNGAATCNCTTAATTTTAGCGATCCNGAAATTCCTTTNATNGGNAANGTNAATGCAAAACCNNTNGAAAATGCTANTCANATNAAAAANGAANTNATNGAGCAANTGATGTCATGTGTNCANTGGAATGACACNATAAAATATATGAGNTCAAATGGNTTAAATGANTACATTGANTTTGGNCCNGGAAAAGTANTGACNGGNCTNATTAAAANAATTGATTCNAACAGNTCAACAATGAATATTGATTCTTATGAATCNTTAAATTCATANNNNCTTTATGCCTAATTTNAANNGCCAAGAAAAAAATCTTGAACTNGAAAATAGNGANTTNATTGAAGAATTTNCAATNAANTTAGATTTAACTAAACAACAAATTTTNAGAAAACAAGTTCTTCANCTTNTNTATTTAATNGATATTAATAAAGGTANNGTTGAAATTCAAAAGANATCATTTCTNAATATTTTTGANTCTAATGGATTATCAGATAAAGANGAAANNGAAGCAGAAANNTTAAGTNTNGANATTTTTAGTCANAAAAANGAATTAGATNAAATGATACAAAGTTTTGCTGAAGAATANCCCGTAAANCAACTNTCNATAGTNGATAANAGTTTATTAAGANTAGCTTTCTGGGAAGTNAAAAAGTTGANAAAAAGTGACAATTTTTCGAAACTAGTTGAAGATTTTGAAAATTTAGGTTATCTTTTCGGTTCAGATAACTCAAATAAATTTATTAAAGGTGTTTTNAAATCTTTAATAAAGAATTTAGATAAAATTTATTATAAAACTAAATGAAAGTAGGATAATTATGGCAACAATAGAAGAAAGACTATACGAAATAATAGCTGAATCTCTTTCTGTGAGCGTTGACGACATAAAACCTGATTCGTCATTCATTGATGACCTTGANGCTGACTCTTTAGATGTAGTTGAAATGATAATGGCTATGGAAAGCGAATTTTCATCAGATGGAAATGACTTAGAAATTTCAGATGAAGAAGCTGAANGTATTATCACTGTTGCAGATGCATTAAAGTTCCTAGATGAAAAAGGAATATCTGACTAAATTTAATAATAATCTTTAATTTTTAATCAATACTAATTGATTTATAGTATTTTTTTACTTACAGTTATTAACCTAGATAGTTAAATTNTAAAGTAATAAAAATGCAAAGATTATTTGAATTCAAAAATAACAATAAACACCTTTTATTTACTTTTTCATTTNTACTATTATCCTTAATTTCNATTACTCAATTATATATATTNGAAGATACTAATTTAAGTTTTTTATACATACCTTTCCTAATCAATTTTTTTGGAATATCCTCACTTTTTTTTATAGCTTGGCTAGTATTTATAACTATAATTTTCTTCTATTATCCTGTTTCTATAAATAGTAAAAGAAACNTTTTTTTTATGGTNATNATTCCAGTTATTTTGATTATTGAAATATCATCTTTATCANCTTTNATTAACTATAATAGNGAAGGNATTTTTAAGTTTTCATATGGTGGNGCTCTTGGAGAATATATAATTAAATTCCCNTCAAAATGGGATAGGTTTGAACCTTCTGTATCTAATTATGCATTTGGCTTGATACGATTTTTAAGTTTAAATATTTTAATTATAATTTTATTTTTTCCAAAAAAATCTTTAATTAAATTAAAATCTTTTTCTTACACTTTATTTAATTCAATTAATGCAATTTATAAAAAAAGAGNTCAATCTAATAGAAATAAAAAAGTTTTGGTCGAAGAATATAAAGAAAATGAATTTAATAAAAATGAAAAAGAAGAATTCAATATTGAGATACCATCAAAAATTGAANATCCTTCAGTTCANTCTTTAAATGAATCTTCAGTAGAAAGTCACACTTTTACACCAAATTTAAATTCAAATGAAATNTGGGATATGCCATCAGATGNTTTGCTGNAAGATATTAAGTCAGAGAAAGTAAACTATGAGGATATAAATAATAAAAAAGAATTAATAGTTAAAACATTACACGAACACGGNATAGAAGTATCAGTTGATCAAGTTAAGTCGGGTCCTTCTGTTACTATGTATGGCCTTTCTCCAGGATATGGAAATTCTAAGAGAGTAAGAGTAGATCATATTTTAGCAAGAGAAAAAGATTTGGCATTAGCACTTGCAAATCAAAATATAAGATTTCAATCACCTATGCCAGGTGAATCCTTAGTAGGAATTGAAGTACCTAATCAAAACACAACANTGGTCGGGCTAAAAGAATTAATTTCCGAAGAAAATAATGAAATTATTAGTAAACTTTCTTTACCAATTGCTTTAGGNACCGGAAGTGACAATTCGCCTCTNTATTGNGATTTAACAAAGTTACCTCATTTGCTTGTAGCNGGTGCAACAGGATCAGGTAAAAGTGTGTGTATAAATTCTATAATAACTGGATTTTTAATGAAGATGACCCCAGATGAAATNAGGTTCGTAATGATTGACCCAAAAAGAGTTGAATTAACTCCATATTCAGGTATACCTCATTTATTAACTGACCCAATTGTTGAACCAAGTGATGCCATTAAGGCATTAAAACTTATGACTGAAGAAATGACTTTTAGATTTAAACAGCTTGAANTGGATAATTCAAAAAACATATTAACTTACAATGAAAAAAGTAAGGCAAAAAAAAGAATAAAGATGCCTTATATAGTAATTGTGGTGGATGAACTGGCCGATTTAATGCTTAATTCATCAAATGAAGTTGAGAAATTATTAGTCAGATTGGCTCAACTTGGTAGAGCAACTGGAATACACTTGATTGTTGCTACTCAAAGACCATCAGTAGATGTNGTAACAGGATTAATAAAAGCAAATTTTCCTAGCAGNATATCTTTTTCTGTTACATCACAAATTGATTCNAGAACAATTATAGATTCACCTGGAGCAGAAAAACTTTTAGGNAAGGGCGACATGCTATTTGTTCCTATTGATAACCCTTTACCAAAAAGAGCACAAGGAATATTGATTTCAGATGATGAAATAGACAAAGTAGTAAATCATTGGAAAAATCATGAAGTCTTTAACCCTATTAAGAAAATTGACTTAAACTCAATTATTGATGAAATAAATGATGAATTTTTAGAAATTGATTCAGATGATGATCTTATTTTGCAAGCACAAAACTTAGCTAGAGGTCAAAAAACCTTATCAACATCTTATTTACAAAGAAGGCTTAGAATTGGGTATCCAAGAGCAGCTAGACTAATGGATGAGCTTGAAGATCAGGGTGTTGTTGGACCAGGCGATTCTGGAAAAGCTCGAGAGGTATTGTAATGATATATTTTGAAGAAACTATTTTTGATTCTCAAGAAAATGATGAAATATGTTTTTCTTGCAAAGAAGATCTTAATGATTCTTCAAAATATAGAAATTTTAAAATATGTTCTGAATGTAATTTTCATTTTCATATTCCAGCAAAGGAAAGAATCAATTTAATTATTGATTCAGGTTCTTTTAAAGAAATTAATAAAAATTTATCTTCAAGCTTTGAACAAATTGCTCAAGAAGAATTAGAAAATTATGATGAAAAAATTAAATCTGATCAGTTTAGGACAGGTTTGAATGAAGCTGTAGTTTCTGGAACTGCGAAGATTAACGGTGAAGATATAATTATAATAGCTTTGGATTTTGGATTTTTAGGAGGAAGTATGGGATTAATTGTTGGAGAAAAAATTGCCTTAGCATATGAATTAGCAGCAAAGAAAAAATTTCCTGTAATAACTATAATTAATAGTGGAGGGACAAGAATTCAAGAAGGTGTTATTTCTTTAATGCAAATGTCCAAAACAGTTTCAGCAGCTAACCTGTTAAAAAATTCCAACATCCCCATGCTAACTATACTTTGCAATCCTTCAACTGGACAAACAATGTCTAGTTTCGCAACATTATCAGATATTATAATTGGCGAGCCAGGAGCAAGAATTGGCTACTCTTCCTATAGAAAATTAAGAAATAAAAACTCAGATGATTCAAAAAATCAATATACTTCTGAAGAATTTTTAAAAAATGGGTTTATAGATCTCGTTGTAAGTCGAGATGAACTTAAATATAAAATCTCATTACTGATAAGCATTTTAAAACCAAAATATTCTTATAAGTCTAAAAAAATAAAAATAAACAAGAATAAAAATTTTAAATTTAATTCAGCTTNAGAGGCATTGAAAATTTCAAGGAATATTAACAGGCCAAAATCTTCAATTTACATAAATAATATTTTTTCCGAATTTATTGAATTGCACGGAGATAGAATTGGAAATGATGATAATTCTGTGATAATTGGGATTGGTAAAATTGCAAATGAACCTTTTATTTTGGTTGCTCAAGAAAGAAAGATCATAACAAAGTCTAGTAATAATGTTAGCAGGAATTACAACAATAAAATATTACCTTCAGGTTTCAGGAAAGCTAATAGAGCTTTAAAATTAGCAGAAAAATTTAATATTCCTTGTTTGTGTTTGGTTGATGCAGTATATCCTGANCTATCTTTAAAATCAGAATATTCTGGNCTTGCCTACTCNATAAGTGAATTGCTTTCCAATAAATTGAATTTAGAAACCCCTATCTTATCTATTATTATTGGNGAAGGTGGAAGTGAAACAGCCCTTGCATTTTCGATAGCTGATTCAATTATGATGCAAAAAAATTCGATTTTTACTCCTTTAAGTCCCGAAGAAGCNGCAAAAATTAAACTTGGGGATTCTAGAAAAGTTAAAGAGATTTCTAATATGATGAGATTTACTTCTGAAGATTGCCTAAAACTAGGAATAATTGACAGAATAATTGATGAGCCAAATGAAGGTTCTCATCAAAACCATTTAGAATCTGCAAAGTTACTGCAAGAGGGAATATTAGAAGAATTATCCTTAATCAAAGATGTTTACCCAAAAACATTAGCAAAAAGAAGGTCAAATAAATTTAGGAAAATGGGTGATTATTCACAAANTTATAAAACTGACTTAAGGACTGAAATTAATATTTGGAGTTCAGCCTTTANAGCTGGGGTTTCAACNTTTAGATCTAAGCCTTTATCAAAGGAAGAATAATATTTTCAATTGCAGTAGAAACACCATCTTCGTAGACTGAATCAGTNATGAATTTTGACTTNGATTTTATTTCTTCTTCTGCATTGCCCATTGAAATTGAATTCTTGCATTTTAAAATTATTGATAAATCATTTAGACCGTCGCCTATAAAAAAAATATTATCAGAACTTAACTTATAAAATTTTTTGAAGTGATTATAAGCCTTAGCTTTTCCAAGTGAATTATTATGGATATTTATAAATTTATTACCATTTTCATCTGTGGAAAATTCTAAATGATATTCACTTATAAAGTTACTAAATTTTTTTACGAATTTATTTAATTCGACTTGTTTTTTTGATGATAGTACTAATGAAGAGACATTTTTAAGAATATTATTTGGATTTATATAAGTTTTTCCATTTGAAACAACTAAATATTCCATATTAGAATTCATAAATCCTTTTATTATTTCTGATGATATCTCGTCTGAAATTAAACTAACATCTAAAATTTTTTTTGATATCGCATCAACAACACTTGTGCCATTTTCACAATATTGTGGACCGAAAAGATCAAGTTGTTTAGAAAATTTAAGTACATCTTGAGGCCCTCTTCCAGTAACTATAGACACAGGAATGTGACCAGATAGCTTTCTTATGCTTTTTTTTACCCTTAAAGATATAAATTCATTATTTTGAATAATTGTTCCATCGAGATCAACTAGTAGCCCGTAATTATTTAAATTTTTTAATTGTTGCATAGTTTTTTCAATAATATATTTGTATATAATAAATAAGAGGATTCAAATAAATGAATGATAATTTAATAATAGACGGAAAAGAATTTAGATCAAGACTTTTTATAGGAACGGGAAAACATAAGTCTCTGGAAGATTTAGAAAACTACATAACTTCATCTGAATCAGAAATGATAACAGTAGCAATTAGAAGACTAGATTTAGATGACAACCAAAGTAATGATTTACTTAGNTTTTTAATTGAAAAAAAATTAAACATNCTCCCAAATACAGCTGGATGTAAAAATATTGATGAAATCATTCTTACTTGCGAATTATCAAGAGAATTAATAAATACTAATTGGGTAAAATTAGAAGCAATTAAAGATCCAAAATATCTGCTTCCTGACCCAATGATGACTATTATTGCTGCAGAAAAACTAATTAAAAATGGTTTTAAGGTATTGCCTTATATAAATTCTGATCCTGCATTAGCTAAGAATTTAGAAGAAATCGGGTGCTCTACTGTAATGCCATTAGCATCTCCAATTGGGTCAGGAAATGGTATAAAAAACGAAGAGAGTATAAGAATAATAATAGAGCAATCAAATGTGCCTGTTATTGTTGATGCTGGTCTAGCAGTACCATCTGATGCCTCAAAGATGATGGAAATTGGTGCAGATGCTGTATTAGTAAATACAGCTATTGCTCAGGCTAGAGATTCAAAAAAAATGGGAGAAGCTTTTAAACTTGGAGTTAAAGCAGGGAGGATTTCTTTCAAGTCTGGAAGAATACCAATTAAAGGAATTGCCTCACCAAGCTCTCCTGAAAAAAATCTTCTTGATGTATAAATTTTGAAAACCATTACTCTAATAACTAATTCAGAGGTTTTAANTCTTGAAGATACTGTAAAACTATCCAAAAAGTTATCTCGTAATGGTTTAAACAGAATTCAAATCAGAGAGAGAAATATTTCTNATACTTCATTAACAAATTTCATAAAAAAAATGAAAGATTCNATAGAAGAAAGTTGCGAATTATTCATAAATGGCAACCTTGATTTAGCAATTGAAAACAACTTAAATGGTGTTCATTTTCCAGAAAAATACCAAATTAATGAGTATCAAAATAAAGAAAANCTTATTTTGGGAAGATCAATTCATGANAATACCGATTTAAATAAGCATCAAAAAAAATTTGACTACTTTCACCTTGGACCAATTTTTTTAACTCAAAGCCATCCGAATCAAAATACAATAAAAGAAAAAAATATTTCATATATTTCTAGAAAATTAAGTAACGTAATATTTGTAGGGGGTATTAATATTAATAATGTAAGCAAATTGTTAAAATATAATTTTTCTGGAATAGCAATTATGAGAGAACTTTTACTTAGTCGCAGCCCTGAAAAAACTTTTATGGAATTAAGAGAAAAAATAAATGAATAAATCAAATTTCTCTATATATGTTAATGGCAAAGAGTTTATTGTTGAAAAAAACATTACATTGATTAAATTAATCAAAGATTTAAACCTTGAAAAAAAATCTTTTGCGATTGCAGTTAATAGTGAAGTTGTAAAAAAAGAAAACTATAAAAGATTTATTATTTTACCTGATTCAAAAATCGAAATTATTAGTGCTGTTGGTGGTGGGTAAAGAAATTTGTTAATCTAAANATTATGAACACAAATAGAATTTTTGAAAAAATAAAAAATCACAAAACAGCTTATATTTTGTCTATTAAGTCTGAAAACCTTGATGCAATAGAATATGCTTCTAAATTAGACTACGATGCCGTTCACCTTGATGCAGAACATGGCTCATTTTCCGTAGACTCAGTTGAAAGAATATGTCAGTTAGCTATTTCATCTGGACTAACAGTTACTGCAAGAATACATAAAATATCAAAACAAGATATAAATCTATTTATAGATAGAGGGGTTCAAGGAATAATGGGTCCTCATGTAGAATCATTCCAAGAAGCAAAGCTGCTTGCTGATAGTTGTTTATTTCCTCCTCTAGGAAAAAGATCTTGGGGCGGTGGAAGAGGAACTGAATTTGGAAACGCTGAATTTATGCAAAACCATAAATCTGTAGATTCTCAATTAAAATATTCCAATTGGGCAAATGACAATATGGAGCTTACAATTCAAATAGAATCTGTAAAAGGCTACGAAAATCTTGAAGAAATATTGAAAGAAAAAAGGATCCATAGAATTGCATTTGGTCCAAATGACTTAGCTGCTGATCTAGGAGTACCAGGTCAACCTGGGCATGAAAAAGTTATTGACATGCATACAAAAATTGAAAAATTATCAAGAAACGCTGGAAAATTAATTGTTGGTGATTATTGCAAAACAATACGGTTTGAAGATTCAGCGTTAAATATGCTGAAGAAATTTAAAGAAGAATGACATCTAATGCCGAGTTAAAAATTAATAAGAATACCATTGCATCAAAAACTACTAAATTTTTAATAATTAATGAAGAAATTGATGAAAAGATTTTAACTTCAAAATTTTTAAAAAAGGCTATCACAGGTCACAATTTGTCAAAAAAAAGTAAAAATAATAATCAGCTTTGGTGGGCCATATTAGGAGTAATAATATCAATTCTAACTTGGCAACTTTCAAGCGAAACTTTTATTTCTATTTATGGATCGATAATCTTAATACTAATATCTTTATTTTTATATATTGACTATATTTTTCAAAAAGAAAAAATTTTATTAAAAATTTTTTTTAGCGGTAATTTCATAAGTTACACAATTGATGAAGAGGTTGATGAAATAGAAAACTTTTTTAAAAATCTTTATTAATAATTTAAAACTGACTTTACGTCGATATTATTGAAATCACTGTTACTTTTTTTGTAATTTTCTACAACGTATGAAGCTATCATAGCCCCATTATCTGTACATAATTTTTTCTCAGGAATAAATACTGGCAACGGTGACTTTCGTGCCATTTCTTCTCTAAGGTGCGAATTTGCTGCAACTCCACCCGTGACGACTATCCCTCTGCATCTATATTCCTCGGCTGCTTTAATTGTTTTTTCAGTAATAACATCAACTATCGCTTCTTGAAAAGTATTACAAAGTTTTGATATTTTATCTTCATCAAAGGGCTTGTTTTTTTCTGACAAATTTAAAAAAGCTGTTTTCATTCCACTAAAACTAAAATCATGAGATCCTCTTAATAATGCTCTTGGGAAATCAAAATGTTCATCAGAAAAGCTTGAATATTTATCAACTTCTGGGCCGCCAGGAAAACCAAGATTGAGTAACCTTGCAGCTTTATCAAAAGCTTCTCCTGCAGCATCATCTCTTGTTCTTCCAATCAATTCAAAATTATAATTTTCATCTAATTTTACTAAATCTGTGTGACCTCCTGAAACAATAATACACATCAGTGGGAATTCTTTAGGTGTATCAAAAGATTTATTTGTCTCAAGATCCTTTTTTATCCATGAAGCAAAAACGTGAGCTTTTAAGTGATTTACGCCTACAAGAGGTTTATTAGTAGATATTGATAAACCTTTTGCAAAATTTACACCAACAATTAATGAACCAATTAGTCCTGGTCCATTTGTAACACCAATGACAGAAATATCATCAAGCTTTACACTNGCATTTTTTATGCANTTTTCAAAAGCATCTTCAATATTAATTATATGTTGNCTTGATGCTAATTCTGGAATTATTCCACCATGCTGAGAATGAGTAGAGTGTTGAGAAACAATCACATTAGACATAAGGTGATTGTCCTCATTAATAATACTTAATGAAGTTTCATCACATGAAGTTTCAATTCCTAATATAATCATAAATTTTCATTATTATATTCAACTTAGTTATTGTATAATTATGTTATAAGAATAATAAAGTAAGGTGGTAAAAGTGGCTGAAAACTTTCCTAAATGTAATAAATGTGACAACCCAGATGCTGTATATGTACCGTTATCTGATTTTGGNGGNCAAGGGGCATCTATTCACTACAANGCATGGGTATGNACCGATGATAAATGTGGATCCAACATAAAAATTAGNAATGGTGAAGTTTATGTTGACGAACCAATATTAGATGGTTCTCAAAGAGAAAGAAGAGATAGGTAAAATTTTAGAATATGGTTTCGGCTTCTATTCAAAGAAATAATATTATTCTTGGAAATAGTTTCCTGAAATTCCTNATAGGATTTTCTATACTTGATTGTGTTTTCCAAATTAGTTTAGGTGGATTTGTAAGAGTAACTGGATCTGGTTTGGGATGCCCAGACTGGCCTTTATGCTATGGTGAAATCATACCTCCCATGAATTATCACACACTTATTGAATGGGGGCACAGAACAAGTGGAGCACTACTAGGATTGTTGATATTGCTCATTAATTTAATTGTGTGGACTCAAAATAGAAATAATAAATTCTTGGCATTTACATCACTTGCATCATTATTATTAGTAATTGTTGTTGGTGGAATAGGTGGAGCAGTTGTCTTAACAGAACTTGAACCCTCATTGAGAACTTTACATTTATTTTTAGCTCAAATGATTATATTTTGCTTGGGTCTTAGCTATGTAAGCGTTAATACAGTTAACTTCTCATTCAAAAACCAATTAATTCTAGATAAATATTCATTAATGGCAGGTATCATTGCATTTTCTGTATTGATAACGCTTCTCTCTGGTTCTTATGCGGTATGGAAAGGGGCAGGTACAGTTTGTTCTTCATGGCCGTTTTGTACAGCTTCCTCAATTATTCCACAATCTTTCTTGGGCTGGGTGCATATGTTTCATAGAATTGCATCATCTTTAACAGGTATAATCGGACTTTATTTTCTATTTATTATTTTGAAAAAGAACTTTTCTACAACTGTATCTATTTTAGCTATATTTTCTCTATTAATGATATTAAGTCAGATAATACTTGGAGCATTAAACCCATGGACAAAATTTGATGTATGGATAAGAGTTGCTCATTTAGGTGCATCAAGTTTATTATGGGGTTCAGTCGCTATACTTTTTAGTGTTATAAGCTTCAAAATGTTTAGATCAACTTAATACATGGAAATAAAACAATATATAAAAGATTACACAACCCTTACAAAGCCTAAAGTAAATTTACTTCTTGTAATAACAGCCCTTTCAGCTATTTTTTTAGCAAGCGATAGTCTTCCTAGCATTAGCGTATTATTTGCAGTGATAGTTGGAGGNACTTTAGCTTCTGGAGGTGCTGGTGCAATAAATCATTCTATTGATAAAGACATTGANAATACCATGAAAAGGACNTCAAAAAGACCAGTAGCAGGAGAGAGAATAAGCAAATCTAACGCATTACTATTTGGAATTGTNTTAAATGTGGCGAGTTTCATAATACTTACATACTTAACAAATATACTTGCAGCATTAATGGCGATTAGTGGAACTTTATTTTACGTAATTATTTATTCAATTTGGCTGAAGAAAAAGACATACCATAATATTGTTATCGGTGGTGCCGCTGGATGCTTTCCACCTTTAGTAGGCTGGTCTGCAGTTACTGGTGATTTGAGCCTTTCTGCTTGGTATTTATTTGCAATAATATTTTTTTGGACTCCACCACATTTTTGGGCTCTGGCCATGTTAATGAAAGATGACTATTCAAAAGCAAATATACCAATGTTGCCTTCTGTTGTTGGAATTAAAGCTACATTTAAACCTATGACACTTCACACTGTAACACTGATCCTTTTAACACTAGTAATGACTTTCGTTAACAGCAAACTTAGTTATATATATTTCTTTTCATGTCTTACTATTGGTNCATACTATCTATTTCTAACGTNCAGATTGTATAAAGACTATGACAGACAAAATAACTTAAAAATATATAAATTTTCATTGCTATATATGATGNTGTTTTCAGTTATAGTAATAGCCGATTCTTTAATTTAAATCTTAATCGCTATTAGCTGAAGATTCTTGAACAATTTTTTCGAAAGCTTCAAAATCATTGTAAGCCAATAATGATAAAGTTTTTCTATCAAGTTCAATGTTAGATTTTTTAAGATTATTTATTAAGTTGGAGTAACTTAATCCACATTTTCTTGANGCAGCGTTAATCCTTGTTATCATCAATGATCTNTGGTCNCTTTTTTTAGACCTTCTATGTGCAGTGCTGTAAGCTANTGCATGAATTAAAGATTCTTTTGCAACTCTAAATCTCCTATGCCTGGAACCNGAGTGNCCTTTAACACTATCTAAAATTTTTTTATGTCTTCTGTGGGTTGTATAACCACCTTTTACTCTAGCCATTTATTTCCTCAACAANTTGATTATTCTTTTTCCAACTGCTTCATCAAGAAGAACTTTNGAGCCGAATAATCTCTTATTTCTTTTAGATTTTTTTCTTCTTAGGTGACTTTTCATGCCTTTTGATCTCATTATTTTTCCATTACTACTTAATGAAAATCTCTTGGCAGCACCTTTATGTGTTTTTATTTTTGGCATAATACTTACTTTGGAGCAATTATAATACTCAAAGTCCTACCTTCCAAACTTGGAGGTTTATCAATTTCTGAAATACTCTCCAAATCATCATTTATTTTCTTTAATATCTCAACACCTAAATCAGGATAGGCATTTTCTCTGCCCCTCATTAAGAGAGATATTTTAACTTTATTGCCTTCTTCCAAAAATGAAATAATTTGCTTTTTCTTGGAATCAATATCATGCTGACTTATCCTCATCCTCAACCTTATCTCTTTAAGNCCAATTTTNCTTTGTGCTTTTTTAGCTTGCTTAATTTTTTTGGCTTGTGAAAATTTAAATTTTCCGTAGTCAAGTATTCTGCAAACNGGAGGTGACTGGTTAGGTCCAACTTCTACTAAATCTAAACCTTGGTCTTTTGCAAGNTTNATGGCTTCATTTAAACTTAAAACTGTTGACTCAGCCCCATCATTATTTCCACCAAAAACTATTCTGACTTTATCAGCTTTTATTCTTTGATTAACTCTGTAATCTTTATCAGAATTTTTATTCTTTTGTATAGTAGGTATTGAAACTCCTTAACAATTATTTTTTATATTGAAGACTGCGAAATCTTAGCATCTTTTAGTATTAATGGTCAATCTAACATAAAAAGATATTAGGTTAAAAATGACAATTGTTAACATTTTTTTAAATTTTGAATTGCTCAAATCATAAATTACATTACTTTGTGTTAATATTAAAAATAATGGGAAATCAAAGAAAAAATTTATTAGTCTATATTGGTGTTATAAGCGTGATTATAGCCGGGTTCTTTATTTTATTTGATGGAGGAGTTGGAAGATCTGAAGAAATTCCTATGTCTTCTGTAATTGCACTTACTGAGAATCCTCCAATAGGTCAAAGAGTAAACATTCTCGTCAAAGGTGATGAGCTTGAAATAAATTCAGGTAACCAGTCTTACACTTCAAGAAAAGAACCTGGAAGCAGTATTTACAAAATATTACAAGACGCTGAAATAAATCCTGCTAATTATCAAGTTGAAGTACAAGGTTCTAGCGGTTTTGGTGGTATTTTTTCAATAATATTAAGTTTTCTTCCATTAATCCTTTTCGGAGGAATACTCATTTTCATGATGAGGCAAGCTCAAGGAGGAGCCAACAATGCATTAGGATTTGGTAAAAGCAAAGCCAAAAGATTTGTCGGAGCAAAAGCAACAGTAACTTTTTCAGATGTTGCAGGTGTCACAGAAGCAAAGCAAGAATTAGAAGAAGTTGTTGAATTCCTGAAAAATCCAGAGAGATTTTTATCATTAGGTGCCAGAATTCCGAGAGGAGTACTTCTAGTTGGTCCTCCAGGAACTGGAAAGACTTTATTAGCACGTGCTGTAGCTGGAGAAGCTGGAGTTCCATTTTTTTCTATAAGCGGTTCTGAATTCGTTGAAATGTTTGTTGGTGTGGGTGCTTCAAGAGTACGAGATCTTTTTGATCAAGCTAAAAAACATTCTCCATGTATAGTCTTTGTTGATGAAATTGATGCTGTTGGAAGACATAGAGGTGCGGGTCTCGGTGGTGGTCACGATGAAAGAGAACAAACTTTAAACCAAATTCTTGTTGAAATGGATGGCTTCGATACATCCACAAATGTTATTGTATTAGCATCAACAAACAGACCTGATATCCTTGACCCTGCTCTCCTAAGACCTGGCAGATTTGATAGAAGAGTAACGCTTGATAACCCAGATATTATGGGCAGAAAAGCAATATTAGAAGTTCACTCGAAAGGCAAGCCACTTGAAAGTGAAGTTGAAATGGAAAAAATTGCAAAACAAACTCCAGGTTTTAGTGGTGCAGATTTAGCAAATTTAGTTAATGAGGCTGCCATATTAGCAGCTCGCAGAGGTGCAAAAAAAATTGGCTTGGCTTCTCTTGTTGAATCAATCGATAGAGTTATTGCTGGTCCTGCAAGAAAAAGCAAGGTTATTACGGATGAGGAAAGAGAAATAACTGCTTATCACGAAGCAGGTCATGCAGTTGTTGCTCATAANATGCCTCACGCTGACCCTGTACANAANGTATCAATTATTTCTAGAGGTCAAATGGGTGGATACACAAGATATTTACCTGAGAAAGATAGNTATTTACAAACNAAGGGTCAATTNAAAGCATATATNGCTTCTGCAATGGGNGGAAGAATTGCTGAAAAAGTTAAATTTGGNGAAATAACTACTGGTGCNAGNAATGATATTCANGTGGCAACTAATATTGCTAAAGAAATGGTAACAACTTATGGCATGAGNGATAAATTAGGNCTTAGAGCATATGGCAGGAAACAAGAAACTGTATTNCTAGGAAAAGATGGNACAGAACAAAGAGATTATAGTGGAAAAACAGAAGAGTTAATTGATAAAGAAATCGATTTACTATTATCTGAAGGTGAAGATACTGCAGAAAAGATTTTAATTAAACATTCTGACCAAATGGAAAGGCTTGCTAAATATCTGCTTGAATATGAAACAATTGATGAAGATGANCTCACTAAATTGTTTGCAGGTGAAGAAGTTTCACCGCCACTAGTAGGTGAAACTCTTGCTCATTCTGGGGAGCAACCTGAAAAAGTATCTGAAAAAAAATCNCCACCCACTGATATTGAACCTCAAGCAAGCTAATGAAGTCCATTTCGTCATCTATTATTGATGATAAGAATAAAAATGGCATTGGAATTATTCCTTTTTTAACTTCTGGATTTCCTAATGTTGAGATAACCAAAGATATAATACTTAAACTTGTTGATGAAAAATTATGCTCAGCAATAGAAATTGGAATACCCTTTAGTGACCCAATTGCAGAAGGTAAAACTATTCAGAGATCGAGTTCTGTAGCCTTAAAAAATGGGGTAACAATAGATAGTACATTAAAGACTATTTCTGAAATAAATGAATATAATAAAGACACTCCAATTATATCTATGGGTTATTACAACCCAATAATCAAAATTGGATTAGATAATTTTTTTTCTGGTTGCAAGCAATCAGGAGTAAATGGTGTGATAATTGCTGATATTCCAAATACAGAATTAGAGATCATTCAGAATACAGCAAATAAATATCAAATAGAGACTATTCCTTTAGTTCCATTAAATGCATCCGATACTACTGTTGAGCACGCATGCAAAATTGGGCAAGGCTTTATTTATTGTGTAAGCGTATTAGGGGTTACAGGGACTAGAGAAAAATTATCAAAAGATTTAAGTAAAAAAGTTAATCAAGTAAATAACTTTTCTGAAATTCCAGTAGCTGTTGGATTTGGAATATCAAGAAATAGCCACATTAAAGAATTAAAAAAATATGCTGATGCTGCAGTAATTGGGAGTGCAATAATTGATGTGATATCCAGCTCTGAAAATAATGAAATTGATAATGTTGTTAAGTTTATTAAAGGTCTATTAAAATAATATTATGAGTGAATTTTCAAAAAAATATAGCGTAAGAGGTATTCGGGGCGCTACAACGGTAGATAAAGATAGCAAAGTATTAATTAAAGAAGCGACAAAAGAGTTGCTGATTCAAATGGTAGAAAAGAATAAAGTATCTAGTGATGATATAGCTGCTGTTTTTTTTACAACTACCTCTGACATTTCTGACGAATTTCCTGCCGTAGCTGCAAGAGAAATGGGTTGGGATACTGTCCCACTTATTTGTGGACATGAAATGGATGTTCCGCATGGATTAGAAAAATGCATAAGAATATTAATATTATGGAACACAGAAGTGAAGCAAAAGGAAATTAGGCACCCGTATTTGAATAAAGCAATAACTTTAAGAAAAAGTGGTAATGATTTTGAAGCAAGTTAAGGCTTTTATTTAGTTGTAAAGAGATATATAGTATTGCAATGGAAAAAATTAGAGATATAAATATTAAAGATTATTCACCTATAACTCCTCCAAAAGTTTTTATAGATGAGATTCCTATATCTGAAAAATCAAAAAATGTTGTTTCTGAGTCAAGAAACATTATTTCCAATATTGTTCACGGAAAAGATAACAGAATTCTATTGATAACTGGTCCTTGTTCAATACATGATGTTGAAGCAGGACTTGAATATGCAAAATTATTAACTGAATTTAGCAAAAGTATAAAAAACTTCTATATCGTTATGAGAGTTTACTTTGAAAAACCAAGAACAACTATTGGTTGGAAAGGTTTAATTAATGACCCAGATCTAAATAATACATTCAACATGGATAAAGGGTTAAGAAAAGCAAGAACGTTTTTAAATGATGTAACTTCATTAGGAATGCCAACTGCCACTGAATTTTTAGACCCCTTTACACCACAATATCTTGCAGATTTTGTTTCATGGGGCGCAATTGGTGCAAGAACTACTGAAAGCCAAACCCACAGACAGATGGCTAGTGGACTTAGCATGCCTGTTGGATTTAAAAATGGAACTGGTGGTAGCGTACAAATTGCTGTTGATGCAATGGGTGCAGCTCAAGGCGAACATGCTTTCCTAGGAATAAATGAAGATGGGCAAAGCAGTATTATTCACACTTCAGGAAATAAATATAGTCATCTAATTTTACGAGGAAGTACACAAGGTCCAAATTTTGATGAAAAAAGTGTTGCTGACTCATTGAATTTAGTTAAAAACCAAGGTATGCATCCCTCAGTTGTAGTAGATTGTTCACACGCAAATTGTGGAAAAGATCACAAAAAAATGAATATTGCTTTTAAAGAATTGGTAAGACAGAAAGTAAATGATTTGAATCCTGGTTTAGTTGGAATGATGCTGGAAAGTTTCATAAACGAAGGGAACCAAAAACTAGAAAACCCTAATAATTTAAAATATGGAGTATCAATCACAGACCCTTGTATAAACTGGGAAGAAACTGTTGATCTAATAAGTAAAGCTGATAAAGAATTAGAATCGTCCTAATTAAATTGTGAAATCAATAGATGTTATTAAAAAGCATTATCTAGAATCTGATTCAATAATAACTATTGGCACTTTTGACGGTGTTCATAAAGGACATGAATTAGTTTTCAAACAAATTAAGAATT
>PBWZ01000002.1 GCA_002727435.1 Chloroflexota bacterium | reverse complement strand
CTCTTGCTCTTGCTCCATCCAATCCATAGTTGCAGCCCCATCATGAACTTCACCTATTTTATAGCTTTTGCCAGTGTAATAAAGAATACGCTCTGTTGTAGTAGTTTTACCGGCATCAATATGAGCCATAATTCCAATATTTCTATAATCATTTAATGGTGTTGAACGACTCATGACCTACCTCTTTTACCAACGATAATGAGCAAAAGCTCTATTTGCTTCAGCCATCTTATGTGTATCTTCTCTTTTCTTAACAGAATTACCCTTATTGTTTGAAGCATCAATCAATTCAGAAGAAAGNCGATCNCCCATGGTATCTTCNCCTCTCGANCTAGCAGANGATATTATCCATCTNATCGCAAGAGCTTTTCTTCTATCNGGCCTTACCTCAACAGGTACCTGATAAGTAGCACCGCCAACCCTCCTAGATCTCACCTCGATAGCTGGCATTACATTTTCTATNGCATCATGAAATACTTTTACNGGATCNGTTTTNAGCTTNTNTTCAATTTTATCNAGNGCACCATAAACAATTTTTTCTGCAACTGACTTTTTCCCATCAATCATTAAATTGTTCATGAATTTAGATATTACAAGATCTCCAAATTTAGGATCAGGATATATTTCTCTTTTTTCTGCTCTTCTTCTTCTAGACATTCTATTCCTTCTCCAAGATAATTTATTTAGGTCTCTTTGTTCCGTATTTTGATCTTCTTTGCTTTCGATCAGCTACTCCTTGAGTATCTAAAACACCTCTAAGTATATGGTATCTAACTCCAGGAAGATCTTTTACTCTTCCGCCGCGTATAAGAACAACTGAATGCTCTTGTAAATTATGTCCTTCACCAGGTATATAACTCGTAACCTCAAAACCATTTGATAATCTTACTCTAGCCACTTTTCTTAGTGCAGAATTAGGTTTTTTAGGTGTGGTGGTATAGACCCTTGTGCAAACTCCCCTTTTTTGAGGGCAAGATTCCATAGCAGGAACCTTATTTAATTTTTCAACTTTAGCTCTTCTTTTTCGAACTAATTGATTAATAGTCGGCATAATAAAATCCTCAATACCCATTACTGGATATAATTTAAAAATAATAAGCGAATGGCGACAGCGTTTAGGAAACCTACGACCTGCCATAAGCAGTGCTTTAGTAGCTTTACTTGGCTAATCAGTCAACAAAAAAAATTAATTTTTAAGAAGCCTCTTCTTCAATTAATTCNGAGCCATCTTGTCTTTGATCTATTAGCTCTTGATCTCTTGTTCCAGCTTCATTTTCAAGCCTTCTAATTGAACTTCCAGTACCTGCAGGAATTAACCTTCCAACAATGACATTTTCCTTTAAACCAATTAAATGATCGGATTTTCTGTTNACGGCAGCTTCTGTAAGAACTCTTGTTGTTTCTTGGAAAGATGCAGCAGAAATGAAAGATCTTGTGTGCAAAGATGCTTTAGTGATACCAAGAAGTAATGGTTTAAATTTTACAGGNTCTTTNTTTTCTTCAATAAGTCTTTGATTTATNTCTTCNANTTCCATTTTATCAAGNTGTTCACCTTCTAAATATGCNCTATCACCAGATTCNAGNACNTCAACTTTTTGGAGCATTTGTCTTGTAATAACCTCAATNTGTTTATCATTAATNGTTACACCTTGGAGACGATATACATTTTGAACTTCATCAACTAAATAATTNGCAAGNGCTTCAAGGCCAAGTATAGAAAGAATATCATGAGGAGCAGGATTNCCATCAATTAAATAATCNCCCTTCTCTATTATATCACCATCTTGAACNGAAATATGTTTNCCTTTAGGTATTAAGTAACTTGCTTCTGNTTCTNCTTCATTGCTAGGATGAATAACAATTCTTCTTTTATTCTTATAATCCCTTGCAAATTCAACTTTTCCAGTAACTTCAGCTATTATAGCATGNTCCTTTGGTTTTCTTGCTTCAAATAATTCTGCAACTCTNGGAAGGCCTCCNGTAATATCTCTTGTTTTAGCNCCCTCAGTTGGNATTCTTGCAATAACATCACCAGCATTAANTTTTGCTCCATCATTTNCAGAAATGATAGCATCTACAGACATTANATATCTTGCCTCTCTACCANAATCATTTGAAATGATTTCACCTTTTTCGTCTTTAACTAATATNGANGGTTTTAAAGAAGCTGATTTNGANGAGTTTTTCCAATCAACAACNACTTTTTGNTTTATNCCTGTTGATTCATCAGANACTTCACTTAAACTTATNCCCTCTGNCAAATCCTCAAATTCAANNACCCCAGAGGATTCAGTTATNATTGGTATTGTNTAAGGATCCCATTGAGCTAATCTATCGCCCTTTTTAATNTCCTGNCCATCTTCAACAAGTAATTCACTTCCNTAAGTAAGTTTGTNTTTTGATCTTTCNTTTCCAAATTCATCNACAACNGAAACATTTGTNGNTCTTCCAATAATGATTTTTCGTTTTTCAGAGTCTTCCAACATATTAAGATCATCAATTTTNATCTTACCATCAACAGATGCTTCNACATANGATTGATCCATAACTTGNGCNGTACCGCCAATATGAAATGTTCTCATAGTTAATTGNGTNCCTGGTTCGCCAATNGATTGTGCNGCAATAACTCCAACNGCTTCACCAATATTTACTGGTGTACCTCTAGCTAANTCACGNCCATAACATTTNGCACAAACACCATTTTTAGTTTGNCATGTTAANACNGATCTAATCTTAATNTCTAAAAGATTTGCATTATCAATCAAAGGNAGATNCTTTTCTTCAATAATTTCACCTTTTTTTACTATTANTTCATTGGTTGCTGGATCAANAACATNTTCGCAAGGAACTCTACCTAGAACCCTATCTGATAGAGATACCATTTCTTCTCCAGATTCTATGACTGGTTTTAGAATAAGACCTTCTGATGTTTTACAATCTTCTTCAACAACAATACAGTCCTGCGCAACATCAACAAGTCTTCTAGTGAGGTAGCCAGAATTCGCTGTTTTTAAAGCTGTATCTGCTAATCCTTTTCTAGCACCGTGGGTTGAGTTAAAATATTCAAGAACATTCAAACCTTCTTTAAAGTTAGAAATAATCGGAGTTTCGATAATTTCTCCTGAGGGTTTAGCCATAAGTCCACGCATACCAGATAATTGTTTCATTTGTGCTGCTGAACCTCTAGCTCCAGAATGAGCCATCATATAGATTGAATTTATTGGTTCCTCTCTCTCAGAACCTTCATCAATCTGAGAAGAAGATATTTTATCCATCATCTTATCTTCGACTTTATCAGTACATTTTGCCCACGCATCAACAACTTTATTGTATTTTTCACCTCTAGTTATAAAACCATCAATGTATTGTTGTTCAAATTCTTTAACTAATTCATTTGTATCTTGAATAAGATTTTCCTTTTCTTCAGGAATAATCATATCATCTTTACCAAATGAAATACCTGCATTACANGCATGTTTAAAGCCTAATTTCATTATNTGATCNCAGAAAATAACGGTTTGCTTNTGNCCGCAATGCCTNTAAACATCGTCTATCATTCTTGATATTTCNTTTTTTGTTAAAAGCTTATTAACNATTTCAAATGAAATATTTTCATTATTAGGTAATTCTTTTGAAATTAATACTCTNCCTGGTGTTGTNTCATGTTTCTCATAACCTTCNTCAGTANTAAATCTAAAANTTATTTTCGTATGCAAAGTAATNCTTCCATTATCAAGAGCAAATTCAATTTCATTAATATTGTCAAAATGNCTTCCTTCACCAGGTTCATTTTGTTTCATTTGAGATAAATAATACAAACCCAANATTATATCNTGACTAGGCACTATAATNGGGTCTCCATTTGCAGGNTGTANNATATTATTTGTTGACATCATTAAAACTCNAGCNTCAAGTTGAGCNTCTAAAGATAATGGAACATGTACNGCCATTTGATCNCCATCAAAATCCGCATTGAAAGCTGCACAAACTAATGGATGTAATTGTATAGCCTTACCCTCAATAAGNACTGGTTCNAAAGCNTGGATNCCNAGNCTATGTAATGTTGGNGCTCTGTTTAATAAAACCGGATGNTCTCTAATAACTTCNTCTAAAATATCCCAAACNTCTGATGTTTGNTTTTCNACCATTCTTTTTGCCTGCTTAACGGTNGATGAAATACCAAGAGCCTCTAGTCTTGAGTAAATAAAAGGTTTAAATANCTCTAAAGCCAATTTTTTTGGTAAACCACATTGATGNAGCTTTANNTCAGGTCCAACAACTATTACTGANCTTCCAGAATAATCAACTCTTTTACCNANTAAATTTTGNCTAAACCTACCCTGTTTACCTTTNAACATATCTGANAGNGANTTAAGTGGTCTTTTATTAGANCCAGTTATTACTCTTCCNCTTCTTCCATTNTCAAATAATGCATCNACAGATTCCTGAAGCATTCTTTTTTCATTNCTNATTATAATATCAGGAGCTCTTAAATCCATTAATCTTCTTANNCTATTATTNCTATTNATAACCCTTCTATAAAGATCATTTAAGTCTGATGTAGCAAATCTNCCCCCATCNAGCGGAACAAGNGGTCTNAGNTCAGGAGGAATAACNGGNATTACTTTTANAATCATCCATTCAGGCTTATTNCCAGAAACTTTAAATGCTTCAACAACCTTTAATCTTTTTGCTAATTTTTTTGGCTTTAATTCACTNGTAGTTTCTTTTATTTCNTTTCTAATGGACTCACTTAATTCTTCAAGATCTAACTCNTCAAGAAGAAGTCTAATGGCTTCNGCACCAATNCCCGCTTTGAAATTATCAGCTCCATATTCNTTTTGTGCATCGATAAACTCGTCTTCAGTCAATAACTGAAGCTTATCAAGAGGTGTTAAGCCTGGNTCTAAAACAATAAAACTTTCAAAATATAATACTTTTTCAAGATCTTTTAGCATCATATCTAATATCAAACCAATTCTGCTTGGTAGTGATTTTAAGAACCAAATATGTGCGACAGGTGAAGCCAATTCAATATGCCCCATTCTTTCTCTTCTGACTTTAGATAAAGTAACTTCCACACCACATTTTTCACACACAATACCCTTAAATTTCATTCTTTTGTATTTACCGCATAAGCATTCGTAATCTTTGACAGGGCCAAAAATTCTTGCACAAAAAAGACCATCTCGTTCTGGCTTAAAGGTTCTATAATTTATAGTTTCAGGTTTTTTTATCTCACCATATGACCAAGATAATATTTTTTCAGGGCTAGCAATTCCGATTCTAAT
>PBWZ01000018.1 GCA_002727435.1 Chloroflexota bacterium | reverse complement strand
TTTTAAAATAAAAATTAATGAAACTGTTTATGAAAAATCTACTAATACAATTATGAGGCTAATTGATATTAGCGAAGATTCAAGGTGCCCTGATCCAACAGATAATAATGAAAGTATTTCAAATCCTGGAAGCTGTATTCACAATCCAAAAACATTAATTCATTTAATCATAGAAACACCTAGATTCAATACTTTTGACGATTTTATATATAAGGAACAATTAAAAGATTATGAATTTTTTTATGGAGGAAATTATATAAAAATCTCAAAAATTGATCCTGACATTTTGGAATTAAATAGGTTTATTGATGATTCTGATTATGAAATAACAATTTCAATTTCTAATAACAATAAATAGTTATTTATTAAACTTTTACAAATTTAATTAGTTTTTCATAAACCAACTTACAATTTGGCATATCAACATTGTTATTTATGCCGGTTCTATATGCTTCACCTAAAATTTGATCTAATTCAAGAGGCCTATTATGATCAAAATCTTCCTTTAATGATGAATGAAGGTTTTCAGATCTATCTAAAATATACCTGAGAGTATCTTTAGCATAGCTTTCATCAATATTTACCCCAATAGAAATTGATGCGTTAGACATCTCAATAATCATTCCTTCTAATATTTTTAAATATGACTTATCAGCAACAGTGTCTTTAGCATCCATATTGGAATAACACATAATTGAACCAATTGAAGCTACCATAATTAATTTTTCCCACACAGCCTTTCTTATGTCATTTGTGTACTCAAATTGAATATTTTTAGAATTTATTATGTTAGATAAATAAATTAAATCATGTTCCAAATTTTCTGATATTCCATCTTTACCTATTATTATTTTTGCTTCATTTCCAAATTGAATTACNCTTCCATTTTCTTTTCTNANAGCGTCTATCCATGTCAANCCATCAATNACTTCNATTCCNGTATTTTCTAATTTTTCAGAAAGGAAATTATATGTAAATGTTCCATTTTGAATACAAAGNATTTTTGANCCNTTATTTAAATTTTTTAAATCATCCAAAATACTTTTTACTGAGTATGTTTTTACTGCGAGTATAACTACATCATATTCATTATCTATTGTTCTTACTAAATTTAGATTTTCGGTGTTTTTACCCCAATTTGTATCCATTTTAAGCCCATTAGATTTAATTTTTTCATAATGATCTCCCCTAGTGAGTAAAGTCACATCATGTGAATTTTTTGATAAAGCGCCTGCAAAGTAACTTCCTATGCCACCACCACCATATACTAGAAATTTATTATTTTTATTATTCATAGACATTTGATATTAAAAAGTTATTATATGTAATGTAACACTTATTAATATTCATTTGTATGAGACCAATAAAAATTACCCCAAATATAATATCTAATGCAGAAGGTTCTATTCTTTACCAAAGTGGAAAAACCGAAGTAATTTGTACAGCAACTTTTGAGAGTAAAGTGCCTGAATGGCTAAACAATGGTGGATGGATCACAGCCGAATATTCTATGCTTCCTGCAAGTACGTCTTCTAGGGTACCAAGAGAGATAAGTAGAGGTAAAAAAAGTCCTAGATCTCAAGAAATTCAAAGGCTTATAGGCAGATCTCTCAGAGGCGCAATTGATTTATCAAATATTCCTGGAAATTCAATTTACGTTGACTGCGATGTCATTAATGCTGATGGCGGAACAAGAACAGCATCAATAAATGGAGGTTTTCTAGCTCTAGCTATTGCTTTAAAAAAGAGGTTACCTGATTTAATAATTGATAAAGAAATTACACCTATTGCTGCTATAAGTGTCGGAAAAGTAAATGGGAAAATTGTAGATGATCTTGATTATGAAATGGATTCAAACGCAGAAGTTGATCTTAACTTGGTCATGAATTCCTCTTATGAAATAATAGAAATTCAAGGTACAGGAGAAAAAGGCACATTTTCAACAATCGAACTTAATCAAATGATTGATTTAGGAAAAAAATGTATCGAGAAAATTTTTAATGAACAAAGGAAAATTTTAAATAATTATGATTGATAAAATTTCAAATATTTATTCAAGGCAGGTACTTGATTCAAGAGGAAACCCAACAATTTATACCCTTGTTAAAACTTCNNATGGNAACATGGGATTTAGCTTTGTTCCNTCAGGNGCCAGCACAGGCTCAAAAGAAGCTTTGGAGCTAAGAGATAACGACCCAAAATATTTCAATGGTAAAGGAGTATTAACTGCTGTAAAAAATATTACTGATGAATTAGGGCCAAATTTAATGGGGATGAATGTAAATAACTTGAATGAAATTGATTCAAAAATGATAGATATTGATGGCACTGAATACAAGAGCAGGCTTGGGGCAAATTCAATTTTGTCGATCTCTATGGCTTGCGCAAGAGCTTCGGCTGCATCTAATAATATTGAGTTATTTGAATTAATTAGAAAATTATATGACTCCGAATTAAATAANTATAAATTGCCAAATCCAATGTTTAANGTCCTCAATGGAGGTTCTCACGCATTTAATTCTACTGATTTTCAAGAATATATGATTGTGCCTNTTGGAATAGAAAATTTTGAAATATCTATTTCTGCAGGTTTTCAAATTTACAATAAATTAAAAAAGCTACTTGAAAGCAAAAATTATCCTACAACCCTAGGTGATGAAGGTGGATTTGCTCCACCAGGATTAACAAATGAAGGGCCATTAGAATTACTAACAANTGCTGTATCACAAACTGACTTTAATTTAGGAAGTGATATTAAATTCGCNTTAGATGTAGCTGCAAGTGAATTTTATGACAGTTCTGTGGATATATATAACCTAAAGTCTGAAGGTAAAAAAATATCTTCAGGCGAATTAACAATTATGTATAAAAATTTAGTAGAAAAATATCCTATTTATAGTATTGAGGATGGTTTATCAGAAGATGATTGGAGTGGTTGGCAAAATTTAACCAAAAGCATTGGAAAAAATATTCAATTAGTTGGNGATGACCTTTATGTNACTCAAAAAAAATTCTTAAAAAGAGGGATTGATGAAAATGCAGGAAATTCAATACTTATAAAATTAAACCAAGTTGGCACAGTAAGTGAAACAATTGAAAATATCAAACTAGCTCAAAATAATAATTTTGAAACTATTATTAGTCATAGATCTGGCGAAACAGAAGATACATTTATAGCTGATCTTGCGGTAGGAACTAATTCAACTCAAATTAAAACAGGAGCACCTGCTAGAGGTGAAAGAGTAAATAAATATAATAGGCTGCTAATAATTCATGACATTATAAAAGATAAGTATAATTACTTACCCAAAAACAATATNGTAGGAACTTATAAATGAAAATATCAAAAATTGGAATAAATGGTTTTGGTCGAATAGGAAGACAACTTACAAAGTTATTATTAGGAAGTGANAATATTAAAATAGCTGCANTAAATGATCTTTCNAATATTAAAACTTCTTCGCATCTTTTTAAATATGATACNAGTTATGGTCAATTTAATGGAAAAGTTGAATTCAATGAAAATCAAATAATAATTAATGGCGAAAAAATAAATAAAATTTCTGAAAAAGACCCATCCAAAATTAATTGGTCAGATTATGACGTTGATATAGTTGTTGAAAGTACTGGAATTTTCACTAANAAAAGNGAAGCATCNAAGCATTTAAATGGCACGGTAAAAAAAGTAATAATTTCTGCNCCNGCAACNGATGAAGATATAACAATTGTGCTNGGTGTTAATGACCAAAGCTACGATGAAAATAATCACAATATTATTTCCAATGCATCATGTACTACAAATTGTGTAGCGCCTATGGTTAAAGTTATAAACGATCAATTTGGTATTAAGAATGCTTTAATGTCAACAATTCATTCTTTCACTAATGATCAGAGCGTTCTCGACCAACCACATTCTGACTTAAGGAGGGCAAGAACAGCCTCAGAAAATATCATACCTACAACAACAGGAGCGGCTAAGGCAGTTGTAAATGTTATCCCTGAAATGAAAGGCAAGATTGATGGAATGGCTTACAGGGTTCCTACAGCATCAGTTTCCGTTACAGATCTTACATTTTCATTAGAAAAAGATACTGATGTAGATGGATTAAATAATGAATTAAAAAAAGCTTCTGAAACATACTTAAGAAATATTATTCAATATTGTACAGATCCACTTGTTTCACAAGATTTTAAAGGAAACTCAAACAGCGTTATAATTGACTCCTTATCAACAATTCAAACTTCAAACGGACTTTTTAAAGTGGTTGGTTGGTATGATAATGAATGGGGTTATGCAAATAGAACATTTGATTTAGTTAAGTTAATTTCATCTAAACTTTAAATTTTGTTGTAGAATAGTAATTAAATTCAAATTTTACTAACTACATTAATACAAATTATGGCAACTTCTAAAGAAAAAATCGAACTTAAAAATTTAGTTGGCTCTAAAGCCAAAAAAAATAAAGATATGAACATTGAGACTGGCAGTTGGAGGCTCAAAGGTGGACTTGCTCAAATGCTTAAAGGCGGAGTAATTATGGATGTTATAAACGCAGATGAAGCTAAAATTGCTGAACAATCAGGTGCTGTAGCGGTCATGGCTCTAGAGAGAGTGCCAGCAGATATAAGAAAAGATGGTGGGGTTGCAAGAATGTCAGATCCTAAAATGATAAAAGAAATCATATCGTCTGTATCGATCCCTGTTATGGCAAAGTGCAGGATAGGGCATCTTGCTGAAGCACAAATTTTACAACATCTTGGAGTTGATTATGCCGACGAATCTGAAGTGCTAACTCCTGCCGATAACAATTTTCACATCAACAAGTGGGACTTCAACATGCCTTTTGTATGCGGAGCTACTGATCTAGGCGAAGCCTTGAGGAGGATTGGTGAAGGTGCATCAATGATAAGAACTAAGGGTGAAGCTGGAACTGGCGACGTTGTACAAGCTGTATATCATGCTAGAACAGTAAATACTCAACTAAAAAAAGTATTGATGTTAGATAAAGAAGAATTGATGACAGAGGCCAAAAATCTTGGTGCACCATATGAACTTTTACTTGAAATAAAAAAATTAGGAAGACTTCCTGTTGTTAATTTCGCTGCAGGTGGAATTGCTACTCCTGCTGATGCTGCATTAATGATGCAAATTGGTGTAGATGGGGTGTTTGTTGGTTCTGGTATTTTTAAATCTGGTGATGCCGAAAAAAGGGCAAAAGCAATAGTGCAAGCTACCACTCACTACGAAAATCCTGATATTTTGGCTAGAGTTTCTGAAGATTTAGGAGAAGCCATGGTTGGAATAAACATTTCTTCATTACCTAAAGAAGACAGGCTTGAAAATAGAGGAGTTTAGTTAAATTTGAAAATCGGTATCCTAGCCTTACAAGGTGATTTTCATGAGCATCAGGCTTGTTTTAACAAGCTTCAAGTAGATACGGAACTTGTTAGATCAATTGATGAACTAAATAACTGTGATTCTCTAGTTATTCCTGGTGGAGAAAGTACTGCTATATCAAAATTATTAGTAAGTACAAAATTGGATACGGTTATAACCAAAAAAGCTTTGGAGGGATTTCCGGTTTGGGGAACATGCGCGGGACTAATATTAATTTCAAACAATATAACTGAAAATTACCCTGAACCATTAAAACTTTTAAATGTAACAACATCTAGAAATTTTTATGGAAGGCAAGTTGACAGCTTTGTTGAAAAAAT
>PBWZ01000017.1 GCA_002727435.1 Chloroflexota bacterium | reverse complement strand
GGGTGAATTTGTAAATGTATAAATTGATTCCATATTATGTATAATACTTATGATAAATTAACAAATTGTAAATTATGGAAATAAAAATAATTATACCCTCCCCCCTTAGAAACTTATCTAATGGTGAAAGGTCAGTAAATATTGAATTAGATGAAAATTCTACAATCTTAGATTCTATAAATAAATTAGACGACATATATTCGGGTATTTCTGCAAAAATAATTGATGAAAACAATTCATTACATAACTTTGTAAATATTTTTATGGATGGAGAAGATGTAAGATATATGCAAGGTGTTGATACCAAATTAATTCCAGGCAGTGAGATAAGTATTGTTCCTGCAGTTGCAGGCGGATTCTAAATAGTTTCTTGAATAGAGTCCATTACAATAGAATCAGGCACATCATCTTTAATAACTGGACTTCCAATATCTTTTAACAACACCCAATTTATTTTGCCATTTTTTACTTTTTTATCATTTTTGGTGTTATCAAATAAATCCTTAATGTCAATTCCCTTAGTTAAATTAATAGGAAGACCATATTGTTTCAGAGTAGATATTATCTCGTTCTTAGTGTCATTAGAAATTAAGTTAAGATTTTTGGATATATTTGTTGCAACAACCATCCCAATGCTTACTGCTTCACCATGTAAAAGCTTTCCGTATTCTGTAAGCCCCTCCAATGAATGCCCAATAGTATGACCAAAATTAAGTTTTATCCTATCAGTGCCTTTTTCAAACTCATCTTTCGAAACAATCTCAGCCTTGATTTGAACGCTTCTTTTTATGATTTCTGTAAATACAGGATCTTTCTTGCTGATAATATCCTTGCTTTGCATTTGAAATTTTTTTAATAAACCCTTGTCAAATAAAAATGCATGCTTAATTGCTTCAGCCCACCCTGAATTTAATTCTCTTTCTTTTAAAGTCTCCAATGACTTTGTATCCATTGATATTAATAATGGTTGCTTGAAAGCGCCAATTAAATTTTTACCATGTTTAAAATTTACGCCAGTTTTACCCCCTATAGATGCATCAACCATTGCTGCTAAGCTTGTTGGGAAATGAATTACATTCAATCCTCTCAACCATGAAGATGCAACAAATCCAACAAGATCTGTTGTTACACCACCTCCAATTGAAATTAAAATACTATTTCTTTCTGATCCTACACTCAAAAGCCAATCATATATGTAGGCACAAGTATCAAGATTTTTTTTGGTCTCATTTATATCAATTGATAATGATTCGCACTTGATATTAGAATTTTCTAGCTCATTTATTAAATTTATTGTTTCTGAAGCAAACACTTTTGAATCAGAAATAAGAAATATTCTTTTTGGGTCATAATTATTTTTAATATATTTAGCTAAGTCTTTTTTAAAATTATTACCTACAAAGATGGGATAATCGCCTTGAGTAGATTTAATAATTGAAGCTAATAGATCATTCATATTTTTTTAATTCTTTTAAAATCATTTCTATTGTTTCTGATTCATTAATATTGTCATTGACTATTATTAAATCAGCTTTTGAATATACATCATACCTTTTTTCTAGTTGTGTCTCTAAATTTTTAATTAGACTTAATTTATTGTTAAATAATAATGGCCTGTGACCCTTGTTTGAATTGTGTAACCTTCTTTCGATTTCAACAGGTGAGGACTTTATCCATATTACTAATCCATTATTTTGCATAAGATCAAAAGCATCATTAATCTCTGGCAATCCTCCACCAGTAGAAACTACAATGTTTATTTGGTTTTTTAATTTAATAAGTAATTTTTTTTCTTCATTTCTAAAAAATAATTCACCTTTAGAGTTAAATATTTCAGATATTGATAAAGTCAATTCATTTGTTATGTATTCATCAGTATCAAGAAAATCAAATTTTAGCTTAGTGGATAACTTTTTTCCTAAAGTCGTTTTGCCTGACCCAGATTGACCAATCAAAAATATTTTTGATAAATTATTTTTTTCCAAATTCATTATGAGATTTAATAAAATTTGAAAAATTCATAATCAATTCATCAATATGGTCACCACCAAATTTCTCAATTATTGATTCAGTTAAAATTAATGACATCATTGCTTCTCCAATTACACACGCAGGTGGAACTTGGCATACATCACTACGATTATACTGAGCCTCAATTATTTCTCCAGTGTTTATATCAACAGACGGCAAAGGTTTTGCCAATGTTGCAATTGGTTTTATGGCAACATTTACTACAATAGGCTCTCCGTTGGTTACTCCACCTTCTAAGCCTCCCGCATGATTGGTAATATGTTTAAAATTTCTCCTATCTTCTTTGTCAGGAATTATTACATCTTGAACTTCAGAGCCGGGTTTCTTTGTATTTGCAAAACCGTTTCCGATTTCAACCCCTTTTACAGCATTGATACTCATCATCGCTTGTGCAATTTTGCCATCAAGTTTCCTGTCCCATTGCGAAAAGTTTCCTAAACCAACAGGCGAATTAAAAGCTACAACCTGAAAAATTCCTCCAATAGTAGTTTTATTCCTCTTTGAAGAAAGGATTGCATCTTTGAATTTTTCATCCATGTTTTTTGAAGAAGACCTGACTTCAGAAATCTCAGTTTGATCCCAGTCAACATTTTCAAGTTTTTGATCTATATCATCAGAAGTAACTTCTCCAATTGATAGGACCCTGCTTTTTATAGAAATGTTTAATTTTTTCAACAATGATTTACATAAAGAGCCTGCAGCTACCCTTGAAGTAGTTTCTCTTGCACTTGCTCTTTCAAGCACATTTCTTAAATCATGTTGTTTAAATTTCAATGCACCAACAAAGTCAGCGTGACCTGGAACAGTTTTTGAAAATTCTTTTTTATCGACTGATTCATCAACTGGGTACGGAGACATAGCATCTGTCCAATTCTTAAAATCTATATTTTCTATCCATAATGATATTGGTGAACCAAGTGTAAGACCATGTCTAACACCAGATTTAAAGTAGGCATGATCTTTTTCTATTTTCATCCTTCCTCCCCTGCCAAAACCTTTTTGCCTTCTTTGTAGATCAATCTTTATATCTTCTTCAGATACATTTAAACCAGCCGGGAGGCCTTCAACCATAATAGTTAGGCCTGGTCCGTGTGATTCACCTGCAGTTAAAAATCTAAACATAATATATTCTGTTTAGATCATATAATTATTGATAGTAAAATATCAATCGAGTTTTAATGCACTTTTCATTATTTCAAAAGGACAATTTTCACCTGTTAAAATTTCAAACCCTGCTTGAGCTTGGTAAATTAGCATATCAATTCCATTAATTGCTTGGCCACCAAATTCATTTATTTTTTTAAAAAAGGGAGTTTTATTAGGCGAATAAACAAGATCGATTCCAGTAACATTTGTTTTTAATTCGTAATTTTTTATTATATTTCCATCTGGATNAGGCCCACTACTCATTCCAACTGATGTGGTATTAACAATTAAATCAGCTTTGTTTAATTCATTCTTGACACTATCTATTGAATCCAGTTTTAGTGAGCTTATTCCTAAGTTACTATACNTATTGGCTATTTCTTTGGCCTTTGTAAAAGTTCTATTAATTATGCATATATTTTTAGCATTTTTTAAAGATAATGCTTCAACAACTGCCTTTGCTGACCCTCCTGACCCAAATACTACACAATTAAGCTCGCTTAAATTATTTAATATAGATTCTGGCATGCTTTTTTCAAAACCAATATAGTCTGTATTAAATCCCAGTATCCTATCATCTTCAATNTTAAACCAATTTGCTGCTCCTATTCTTTTTACAGAATCATCGTAAAAGTCAAAGTATTTTAATACATTTTCCTTGTGAGGAACTGTAATGCACCCACCAACAACATTGTTATCTTTTGCATTTAAAAAAAATTCTTTTAACTCTGTTTTTTTAAGTTCCCATTTTTCAAAAGATAAGTCTAGACCGAAATGCTTAATGGCTGAATTATGAATATCAGGAGAAAGTGTATGAGATAAAGGATTTCCGATTATACCAATTTTATTCATATGTTTATCTTAATTTTTCNAAATAATTATTTAAAATTATTGTTGCAGACGAATCATCTACATACTGATTTTTAGATTTCTTATTTATTGAGTTTAGTGCTTGTACTGTTGACAACCTTTCGTCTTCAAATTCAACATCAATTTTAATATTTTCAACAAGCTTCTCTTTAAATGACATCACTTCTTTTGCTTTAAAGCCTATTTCATTTTTCAAAGTTTTTGGTATTCCCAAAACAATTAACTTGATGTTATTGGTCTCAGTAATTTTTTTTATTTCATCAAAAGCTATTTCAATATCTTTATATTGAATTATTGAATGAGGAATCGCCATTTTTTTATTAAGCTTTGAAATGGAAACACCAATTCTTTTTTCGCCATAATCTAAGCCTAATATTTCTTCTTCATTATGCATTTTGAATTATATTTTTAAACGCTTCAATTGATTTACTTTGTGAATTTATCTCAGTTCCACCTCCCTGGGCTATTTGTGGATTTCCACCACCACCACCACCAATGATATTACTCAAAGATTTTATTATTTCAGAAGCATTAAATTTATTTGTGTAATTTTTTGAAATTGAAACAATTATATTTATCTTATTTTCATAAATGCTTGTGAGAAATATGACACCGTTAAATTTATTATTTAATAATTCGCAAGCCTCNCTCATTTTTTTTGGCTCANAATTTTCTAATTTTGCGATTATGACTTCGTGGCTATTTATTTGTATTTTTTCATCAATTAATTTTTCAATAAGCTCTACATTTTCACCTTTTGATGAAATTTCTTTCTTTAAATCTTTNATTGTTTGATTTANAGAATTTATCTTTGTATNAATTTCATCTGGNTTTACATTNAGTTCAAATGATATTTTTTTTAAAATATCGAAATTCTTTTTTGCATATTCTTCAGCATTCTTTCCTGTTACAGCCTCAATTCTTCTTACTCCTGATGCGATACTCGTTTCTGAAACAATATAAAAAGATCCTATTTCTCCAGTATTTTCACAATGAGTTCCACCACATAATTCATAACTAAATTTTGATCCGTTTGAAATTTCTACTGTTCTTACATCGCTTCCATATTTGTCCCCAAAGAATGCAATTGCACCATCTTCAATTGCTTTTGTATAAGATGTCTTATGTTTTTTTACAGGCAAATTTGATCTAATTTTTGAATTCATTAGCCTTTCAACTTCTAATATTTCACTTTCTGAAAGTTTACTCATGTGAGAAAAATCAAATCTTAATCTATCAGGGGAAACTAAAGACCCTTGTTGCCTTACATGTTTTCCTAATACTTCTCTTAATGCAGCTTGCAGTAAATGTGTTCCGGTATGATTTCTTTTTGATGCATTTCTTGAATCTAAATTTACATAGGCCGTTACAGGATTATTGATTTTAATATTACCTTTCGTAATTTTTGCTTTATGAAAGATGTAGCCCTCCACGAGCTCCTGAGTATCTAAAATTTCAAGATTAAAGTTTTCTCCATTTATTTCACCAATATCGCCTACTTGCCCACCACCTTCAGGGTAAAACGGAGTCCTATTTAATATAATATAAAATTCAACATCTTTTTCTTTGAATTCTTTTAAAATTTTTTCTAGATTGTTATTTACTATTGATAATATTTCCCCATTTGATATTGTTTCTGAATATCCTGTAAATTCAGTCTTTTCTAGATTAAGAGTATTTATCAAATTAACAACACTCTTGTCTCCACCAAAATCACTAGATGATTTTGATAATTCTTGAAACATATTCATTTTCAAATNAAATTTTTCTTTATCAGCTATTAAATTATGTGTTTCGCAAAACTCCAAAGTTACTTCAAATGGAAAACCTAAAGTGTCATATAGATAGGAAGTTTCTAAATATGAAACTTCTTTTTCCCATTTGGTTTCAATAATTTTCTTTCTAATATTGTTATATGCTTCNTTGTCGTCTATTTTCAAAAGCCTAGAAATTTCTATCTCTTTCTCTATTAGTTGGCTTATTAATCCTTGATGTCCAATCTCAGAATTTAAAATATTTTTAATAAAATCAGAATTATTTCCTGACTCATCATTAATTTTATTAACTTTTGATTGAATANCTTCCCTATTGTTTATNAGTTGCTCTAGCATTTTTTCTCCAGAGCTTAAGGTTTTTGAAAAGCTTTTACTTTCATTTTTCAATACTTCAANAATGAAATTTTTATTATCTANTAATTCGGGATAAAAATTACCCATNGTTTTTATTACTTCTTCAGCTAAATTAATAATAAAATCCTCATCTAAATTTAAAATAAACCCNTACCTCATTGCTTTTCTAATAAGCCTTCTTAGAATGTAGCCTCGGCCAACATTTTCTGGAATTACCCCATCTGCAATTAAGAACGTTGCTGACCTTGAATGCTCNGCTAAAATTGCAATTGCTTTATCAGTGCTGACTTTGTTAATTACCGNTGGATTNCCAAATTCATACTTAGATCNTTTTTCGATTTTCGCTATTATACTTNTAAATAAATCTGTNTCATAAACAGTAGTTTTNNCTTGCAAGATTGTTGCTACTCTCTCAAGCCCCATTCCTGTATCTATATTTTTATTAGGTAGCTCNGTTCTTTTTCCGTCTAAATGGTGGTAGAACTGAGTAAAAACAAGATTGTAAAGTTCNACAAAGTCTTTATGTATATTTGGTCCCCAATTTTTGTCATTTTCTTTAATTTTTTTATTAACATTTTCTTTGCCTACATAATAGTGAAGTTCACTACATGGACCACAAGGCCCCTCATCTCCGGCTGGCCCCCACCAGTTATCAGAATCGCCAAAAAAGAATATTTTTTCATCTGGTATTCCAAGTTTTAACCAAATTTTTTTAGCTTCAATATCGTCATTGTGAACAGTTATAAATATATTTTCAAGATCAAAACCCAATTCATTAACCATTAGATTTAGTGCCATTTCACAGGCCTCTTCTTTAAAATAATCACCAAATGAAAAATTTCCCAACATCTCAAATAATGTTAAGTGAGTTGAATCTCCAACCTCATCGATATCAGTTGATCTGAAACATTTCTGTGAACTAGTAATTCTTTTATTTGGAGGCTCGGCTTCACCAGAGAAATAATTTTTAAATTGAGCCATACCAGAATTAGTAAGTAATAATGTTGGATCATTTGCTGGAATTAATGATGAAGGAGGGTGTATTAAATGATCATTTTTTTCAAAAAATTTAAGAAAAGTTTCTCTAATTTCAGATGAGTTTTTTGATTTCATAATTCTAAATACTGTCTTTATCCCAAATAGTTGCAAATTCACCTTGATTACCAGTAATTATATTGTACATTTCACTATTCTTTGTTTTGTTTATTAATTCTTTTTCCTGCTTAATTAAATCAATTAGCAAATCTGTCATATCCCCTAAAAGTGTCTTCTCTATATCATCATAAAAAATACTTTTCAGAGCATTTTCTAGTTCATCATAATCAAAATTTAGAACTTGGCCAGAAAAGAAAAAAATNGAAATATTTTCTTGATTTACTTCAGAATTTAATTCTAACTTTTGATTAACTGAGTCAATTATAGTTTCTATAGTTTCGTCTCTTAAAATATTTTCTATTTTTTCTGGAACACCATTTGGNCCTAAAAGAGAAAGATTTCCGGATCTTAATGTTTTACTAAATTTACTTTCTATAGAATCAAAAAATTCTTCATCAAAAATAAATTTTGACTGAATTGTAAATAAATTTTTATCGTGTGAACCACTACTCAAAAATAATATTTTTTCTAAATTAGGAAAAACACATAAAATTATATTTGGTTCAAAATTGTTTGATTCAAAAGACATATTATTTTAGTTATTTTTAATTAAATTAAATTATAGACCAGTGTNGAGAAATTTTAAATGGATGACCGATCTTACAGAGGAGGGTGCCCTCCTTACTGCACATGTGTAAAATGTGCTAATAAATTTAATAATAAGGATAAGAAAAGAATTTATCCTAAAAACTATTTGTACATTTTGATTGGCATAGCTGTCTTTATTATATTTATNCTTATATTAGTTTAAATATAATTATGCTCTCTTAATTTAGACCATAATTCACTAGGAATTGATTCTTTTGCCAAACTGATATTCTCATCTATTTCTTCTTTTGATGACATGCCAGGAACAATTGAAGTTACCTTTTCATCACTAAGAAGAAAGTTTAAAGCAGCTGATTTAAGTGATATTCCATAATTACTTGTTATTTCTTCAATTTTTTTTGCTTTTTCTATTAAATAGTTTGGAGCTACCTCATAATTGTATGAAACTGGTGAATTTAAATCTCTTGCTAAAATACCACTATTGTAGGGCCCTCCAATTGTAATTTTTGTATTTAAAATTTTAGATTTTTCCATAAAAAATTTAGATTCACTGTTTTCTAATAGAGTGTATCTTCCAGCAAGCAATACATAGTCTAAATCAAAATATTCATAAAATCTTANAGGCATCTGCCATTGATTAATTCCACAGCCAATATTTTTTACCAAACCCTCCTCTTTAATTTTCATCATTGCAGGAAAAGCATGCTTTACAGCTTCATTTTCCATGTTTGCTTGGTCTGGATCATGTAATAAAAGTGAATCTAAATAATCCAATTTAAGTCTTTTAAGAGATTCTTCAACAGANATCCTTATTCCTTTTTCAGAAAAATCAAATATTGTATCTGCNTTATCATTTATAATGGCTNTTTCAGTAGCAAGATTAGTTGAATTNATCTCTTTAAGTANCCTCCCNCATTTCGAAGTAATAAAGAAATCATCCCTTTTGAAATTTTTAAGTGCATTTCCATAAGATATTTCACTCTTCCCTGATCCATAAAGTGGAGATGTGTCGAAAGTCTTTATTCCTTTTTTAAAAGCATACTCGATAAGCTCTATTGATTTATCAATTGACACATTTCCAAATATTTTTGAAGAAATCAATNTATTATTATTTTTTGATCCCCCAAAAGTAGCTCCACCTAAACCTAATTTTTTGTTAGTGTTCATAGGTTGTTTAAAATTTCATTTGTGCATTCATCTGTTTTAGAATTACCACCAATGTCTGATGTCAAATTATTACCATTCTTCAATGTTTCTATAACTGATTCTCTAACTTCATTAGCAGCATTATCTTCGCCAAGATGAGACAGCATCATTGCGCCTGTTAGTATTTGCGCTATTGGGTTTGCAAGATTTTTTCCAGCAATATCTGGCGCACTTCCATGGGTCGGTTCAAACATTGATGGGTTTTTATCGTCAAAAGATATATTTCCGCTTGAAGCTAAACCTAGTCCCCCAGTTATCATAGCTCCAATGTCAGTTAATATGTCACCAAATAAATTGCTTGCAACTACCACATCAAAATCTTTAGGTTTTCTTATAAAATCCATGCATGCTGCATCAATTAATAGAGAGCTTGTTTCTATTTCAGGGTAATCTTTAGAAACTTCTTCAAATACTCTATCCCATAAAACCATTGANTACCCTTGGGCATTAGATTTTGTAATAGATGTTAATTTTTTGCTTCTTTGCTTTGCAAGCTCGAATGAATATCGAATTATTCTTTCTGTTCCTTTTCTTGTAAATACTGCAGTTTGTAAAGCAATTTCATCATTTGTTTCATGGTATTGAAATCCNCCCACATTAGCATACTCTCCTTCTGTGTTTTCTCTAACAACGACAATATCAATATCTCCTTCTTTTACATTCTTTAAAGGTGAACTAACTCCTGGGAAAAGCACTGAAGGCCTTATGCAAACATATTGGTCAAATTTCCTTCTTATTGGAAGAAGTAATCCATTTAAAGTAAGGTGATCTTGTATATCTGGATGCCCAATTGCACCTAGAAATATTGCATCACTTTTAGATAGCAAATCTAAACCATCTTCTGGCATCATTAATTTATTTTTAAAATAATAATTTGATCCCCAGTCATAAAAACTGTAATTTAATTTAAAGTTATTATTATTTGATACTTTATCTAATACTTTTAAAGCCGAATCTACTACCTCTATTCCTATGCCATCACCGGGAATAACCGCAATATTATAATTATTCATTTACCTAAATCCTTTATGTACAGTGAAATTGCTGACATATCTGGTTCAACAAGATCAAGTTTGTTTGTTTCACTAAAAACTTCCAATGATTTTTTAGTCAATGGTAACTCTAAATTCAGCCTTTTTGAAAGTTCTAAAATAATATTTAAATCTTTTTCTAGATTTCTGATGGGAGCCGAAGAATTTTCAAATCTTTTTTTGGCAAAATAAGGAACATTTCTTTCAACCATCCTGCTGTAACCAAAGCTTGTTTTAAGAACACTTAAGGCTGATTTAACATCAATTCCAGATTCATCTGCAAGAAGCAGTGCTTCAATAGCTGCAACAGTATTTACAGATGTTAATAATTGATTTACTAATTTCATTCCTGTTCCTGTACCAGCTCCACCCATATGAACAACTGAAGAACCCATCATTTCTAGCACAGGTTTAATTTTCACAAATGCTACACTGTCCCCGCCGCACATAATTGTTAATGATCCACCCTTTGCACCTTCTGGCCCGCCACTGATTGGCGCATCCAAGAAATATATACTTTTATCAAGGGATTTTTCCCAAATTAATTTTGATGTATCAATGTCAACTGTACTATGATCAACTAGTATTGATTCAGGATTTGAGTTCTCTATAATTCCATTTTTTCCTAAAAAAACTTCAATGGAGGCATCAATGTTTGGTAAGCAAGTCAAAAGTATATTGCATTTAGAGGCAATTGATTTTATCGAATCATGTTCAATTACATTGCCATCAGTTAATTTTCCTAACTTTGACTTTGTTCTTGTGAAAACATTTAATTCATTGTTATTTTTTAAAATATTATTTGCCATCCCAAGACCCATATTGCCAAGACCAATAAAACCAATATTATCCATTTAACCTCTTTGTATACTTTTACAAGAAATATGATATTTTAATTTATGTACAATTAACAAGATATTTAATGAAAAAATTTTCAATAGAAATTCTACCTAAACAAAAAGATAAAATACCAGATATTAATAAGAAATATTTTAATGATGTGTATATTACTCATATTCCAGGTTCGCCCTTAAAAGACTTGATTGAAACATCTGAGGCAGTTTTAAATAATAACTTAAATCCTGTCCCGCACCTCCCTGCCAGATCTATGGAATCCGAAAATGATTTAAATTTTTTGCTTAATAAATTAACCAAGTTGGGTGTGTCAGATATTCTAATGATTGGAGGGAGTTCAAAAAATGTTTTAGGCCCATACTCTTCTACTGCTTCAATAATTAAATCTGGAATTTTAAATAAGTATAATTTTAAAAATATTAGAATAGCTGGTCACCCTGAAGGTAATCCAGATGATAAAAATACCGAAGAGTCTTTAAATGAAAAACTTAAATTGCTTAGTAATAATTTTAAAATTTCTATAGTTACACAATTTTCTTTATCAGCTTCAATTACTAATGACTGGATTAAAAAAACTAGAAAACTTACTGACGAAATAGACGATACTGAAATAATTATTGGATTGGCGGGACCTTCAAAAATAACAACTTTGATGAAATACGCAAAGGTATGTGGAGTAAATGCTTCAGCTTCATTTTTAAAAAAACAGGGCTTTGATATAACAAAGTTAATAAAACACTCTCCTGATGATATTTTAAATAAATTAAAAAACTATGATGCTATACATTTCTTTCCATTTGGAGGAATTAAAGAATTAAATTTGTGGGCAGATAATTACAGTGAGGCAAAATGAGTAAATTTACAATAATCGGAGAAAATATTCATGCTACAAGGGTCTTAAGGCTTAATGGAAAAAGGGTTGGTCCAAATGAAGATGGTGTTGAGTCAGTAATTTATAATAAGGATGGCGTAAAAACCTTTATGACAATTCCAGAAGAAATAAAAAAAACTCAACCTTACCAACAAGGCCAAGCCAAGCATTTCATGATTGCAATTTGGAAAGGTATTTTTGGTAATTCAGATCAAATTGAAGATGGAGCAAAATATGTTATCAATGAAATTAAAAGACAGGAAAAATACAACTCTGATTTTTTAGATTTAAACGTTGATGAAATGTCCCACAAGCTTGATATCCAAATACAAGCAATGAAATGGCTAATGGGTGTATATCAAGAAAATGCAAAGAAGCCACCAAGTGTTGATTCTTCAAATTCTGAAATTATAGAAGCAGGATTGAAAGAATATAATGGAAAACAAGGTAGGCCAATGATTAATTCAATTGCTCTTGAGCGCCTTGAAACATTTGAGTTAGCTAAAGAATATAATGCAAAAGTAATTCTTACCGGTGCCAGTAAGGATGGAATGCCAAGTGATTCTAGCGAACGAGTGAATAATATTAATGAAATTATCAATCATGCAAAAAATAATGATATTTCTTACCAAGATATTCATTTGGACCCCTTAGTTTTTCCTATTTCAGTTGATAAAGAATACGGAGGGCATTTTTTTGATGCCATATCTAAATTGAGAGAAATTTATGGTTCTGAGATTAATATTAGTGGAGGTTTAAGCAATGTTTCATTTGGATTGCCAAGAAGAAAATTGGTAAATGATGTTTTTGTTAAGATTTGTATAAATAATGGTTTAGATAGCGGAATTATAGACCCAATACAAATTAAAATTGATGAAATTAAGAATCTTGATGAATCANCTGAAGATTATAAAGTAGCAGAAAATATGTTGATGGGNAGAGATGATTTTTGCATGAATTATATAACTTATTGNAGGCANGGNTCNAATTGATNNANATAAGAATTATGTTCTGGAAAGAAATTCCTGTGCAAGTGGAATTTACTGAAGAGAAAATAAAAAAAACTGCTCAATTAGATGAAAAGTTTCAAATTGCTGTTGATTCCATTGCTATGAAAGATGGGTCTTATGGATCAGATGATTATTTGGACTCTTGGGAGTGGGTAAACATGGACCCTGTTAACGAAGAACTGAATGATGAGTTCATTCAAAAATATGTATCAAAATATATTTTCCCAAAAGATTTTATTAAGAAACTTTCTTCAAGCATAGATGATGGGACTAGAAAAGGAACTCCAGGATCAATTGATGATTGGATAGTCAACAAATGAGCTTTTTAGATTTAATTAAATCAAATGTTTTTTTATCTGATGGTGCAACCGGCACGTTTCTTCAAAGCCGTGGATTAGAGCCGGGTGGATGCCCAGAATTAATGAATGTTGAAAATGAAGATGCAGTTAAAGAAATGGCAGATCGTTATTTTAAATCTGGATCTGACTTTGTTTTAACAAATACATTTGGCGGCAGCCCATTTATGTTAAAAAAATATGGCCATGAAGAAAAGGTAGAAGAATTTAATAAAAAGGCTGCCCAAATTGCAAAATCAGTATGCCCAGATGGAAAATATGTTTTTGGGTCAATTGGCCCCACTGGAGAATTTATTGAACCGCTTGGTAATGTAAGCGTTAAGGAAATGGAACAAGGATTTGAAAGACAAATAAATGGATTAATTGATGGTGGTGTTGATGGGATAATTTTTGAAACCCAGATGGCCATAGAAGAATTAGTTCTTGGAATAAAAACTGCAAAAAAGATTTCTTCTATTCCAGTAATTGGTGGAATGGTTTTTGATAAAGGGCCAAGAGGCTTCTTTACCATGATGGGGATATCTCCAGAGAAAGCAGCTGATGAAATATACAATGCTGGCGGTGATGTTGTAGCTACTAATTGCGGTAATGGGTCATCAATTATTGTTGAGTTGGCAAAAGAATTGGTGGAAAGTAGCAAATTGCCTGTGATGGTTCAATCAAATGCGGGTATACCTAAAATTAAAAATAAAAAAGTTATTTATGATGAGACACCTGAATTTATGAGAGAAAATTATCAAAAACTAATTGATATGGGTGTTTCTATTGTTGGAGGATGTTGTGGTACAAATTTCGATCATATCAAAGAATTTAGATCATTGATAAATGAAAACAAATAATTTTTGTATATAATATTACTATGAGACCAAAAGAAGTAATAAGTAAATACGGAAGATGCATTGAACTTATTTCAATGGATCCATTTTTTAATGAAGTTACAATTGGTCTTTTTTTTAAAGAACCCTTAATTACTGTTTATTCATATAGTAAAAAAGATGGGCTAGAAGACAGACTTAAACAAATAAGAGATAGGATTGTTGATATAGCCGGCGCTTTACCTAGTGATAATTTTAATCAAGCGACATTTCCATGTGAAATGAAAGACGGGTGCTGTTCATCGCCTCTTAGATTTATAGTTAAAGAGGCAGTCATGAAAGATAGACCAAATGATATTTCAAATGGAATCAGTCATAAAGATTTAAGATCCGACATGATATTAAGCATTAACCATTCCCTTAAAGATGGTATAAATACATATACTGTAAGTGGTGATGGTAATGCTCCAAAACCTGAAATTAGATATAGAGCAGTTGTAAACGGATTACTAAAGTATGGTGGATTTGAAAAAATAGATAACTTTTCATTTAAACTAAAGTGCAATACNAGAAATGATAAATTGATAAATTTACTTTTACCATTAGCAAGGAACATCAGTGCAACTGAAGAATCNTTGGCAGCTGATGATATGGCAGGACAAATGACAACGCAATCTTTAGGATTTGCAGCAAATTAAATGATAAATAAAGATTTAAATATGACGCCAAGACAAAGAGTTTTAGCTGCTCTTAATGGTGATGATGTAGATAGGCCTCCTGTATCAAATCCAACTAGTGTTGCAACAGTCGAACTTATGGATTATGTTGATGCCCCCTTTCCGGATGCCTGTAGAGATGCAAATTTAAACGCACAATTGGCAATAACTGGTTATACAGAATTAGGTTTTGATTCTATAGCTCCTTATTTTTCAATAATTCAGGAATCTTCTGCACTAGGTTGTGAAATGCAATGGGAGCAAAAAGATAATTGGCCAACTGTTAGAATGAACAATCCAATTTGGAAAACTAAGAACGATATAAAAATTCCATCAGGGTTTTTAGAGCATAGAGATAATGTTGCAATTACTAGGTCTATAAATATTTTGAAAGATGAAGTAAAAGATGAGGTTGCAATTTTTGGTAAAACTATGGGTCCATGGACACTTGCGTATCATGTTTTTGGAGTTGAACCATTTCTACTTAAATCTATTGATGATCCGGAAGAGACTAGAGAAATTTTAAGAAAATTGATGGATATAACCATTTTATTTGGTCAAGCACAGATTGATTCAGGTGCTGACGTATTAGTTGTTCCTGACCATGCTACTGGAGATTTGGTAAGTGGAAAATATTACGATGAATTTTTACTTCATTTACATCAAGAACTTGTTGAAGAATTAAAAGTCCCTCTTATTCTACATATTTGCGGTAGAACTGTTGATAGAATGCCATCAATTGCCAAAAGTGGTATGGCTGCTTTTCATTTTGATTCAAAAAATGCTCCCCAAGAAGCTATGGATGCTGTGAATGGAGGAATAAGGTTGGTAGGAAATGTAAATAACCCAGAAACATTGTATTCAAAAACTCCAGCAGATGTAAAAAAAGAGGTTTACAATGCTTTGGATGCTGGTGTGCAACTTATCTCCACTGAGTGTGCAATTCCTTTAAAAACTAAGATAGAAAATTTAATTGCAATACCAAATTCAGTCCAGAGTTGGGTTAAAGAAAATATTTAAATAAATAAATATTTATGGCAATCTGTATTTCAGGTGTTATATAATACNTTTATGATAAAGAATGAAGGTTTANTAGAAGAATTTAAATACGTAACTGTGCCAGATGAACAGGAACATATTGAAGGTTTGTTTGCCAGTGGCGATGAACTAATGCAAGATATCGCTTACAATCTGATTTCTGGAAACAACACTGAAGTTGGTGTTCTAGTTAAAAAAGCACTTGATGAGGGTTACTCTGCAAATATTGTTTTAGATGACGGTTTAATTGCTGGAATGGCGATTGTGGGTATTAAATTTCGAGATAATGTTATATTCGTTCCTGAAGTTTTAATCTCTGCCAGAGCTATGAAAGCTGGAATGGAGCACATAGAACCTATCTTATCAGCTTCAGGTGTTGAGCCTATAGGCACAGTGATAATGGGGACTGTTAAAGGTGACCTGCATGATATTGGTAAAAACCTTTGTATTATGATGTTAAGAGGTGGAGGATTTCTTGTTCATGATTTAGGTGTTGATACAAAACCCGATGATTTTATTGATGCTGTTATGGAGCATGATGCTGCAATCGTTGGAATGTCTGCTCTTCTTACAACAACTATGCCAAATATGGGCACTACAATTGAAGCATTTGATGATGCAGGTATGAGGGAAGAAGTTAAAATTATGGTAGGTGGTGCTCCTGTTACTCAAGAATTTGCTGATGAAATGGGTGCAGATGCATATGGTGCCAATGCAGTAGACTGTGTCCAAAAAGCAAAAGATATTGNAACTGCAAGTAAATAATGGGTCCTGAAAATTCACTTGATAAAGATAAAGCTTTAAAAAGTTTAGATAAATTATTTGATATTTTTAAAGAAATTTCATTTAATGCTGATGAAATTTTTAAAAGNAGATGTCCTTATAAAAATGCAAAATCTAGATGTACCGCAAAATTTGAATGCAAAAANCAGCATTATATTAAAAAGTTTGGCGAAAACCCTGTTTGCACTGGATCAGATTTACTTGACTACAGGCCTGCATGGATTCCTACAAATAAATTAACTTCTAAGTAATTTATTTATGGAAGGGTACATTTATTCTGATAACAAAAAAACAAAGTCCTTAAAGGGAAAATCCCTCTTTGATTTCGCAGATACTTTAAGTATAAGAGTTCCNACAAGCTGCAGAAGAAATGGTGAATGTCATGAGTGCATTGTTAATGTTACTCAAGGTGAAGAGAACTTAATACCTAAAGATGGTAGTGAAGAATTTTTAACTGATTCATACAGACTTGCTTGCCAAGCAAAAATTAATAATGACCTTTCTGATATAAAGTTTAATGTTTTAAGAAGACANCCCAAAATACTAGAAGACTTAAATCAAAAAGATTTAATTTTAAATTCAAAGATAATAATAAAAGANAATCAAGTTTTTGATAAAAATAATGGATATATATTGTCTTCAAAAATTACACCTGTCTATGGAATTGCTGCTGATATAGGAACAACTACAGTTGCTTGCAGTTTAGTAGATTTAATTACCGGTGAAATAATTGGAATTTCTTCTTTTGAAAATCCACAAAGATTTGGTGGGAGTGATACTTTGAACAGAATTTCCTACGAAACAACAAAGTTTCCTGGTGAACTTCAGGCAGTTATTATTTCAGGTTTAAATTTTGAAATAGGTGAATTATGTAAAAAATATAAAGTTAGGAGATCTCATATTTATGAAATGGTTATTGTTGGAAACACTACTATGAGAGATATTTTTTTTGGTATTGATGTTGCAGGTGTAGGACAAAAACCTTATAAATCAAAAACTCAGTTAGATTTTGAAGAAGGNAAAATTGATACNACATCAGTTAAAATGAATGCCAATGAACTTGGCATCAGAATTAATAAAAATGCTGAAGTTATATCCCCTCCACTAATATCTTGTCATATCGGTTCTGATGTTACTGCAGACTTAATATCTATTAATTTAGATTCTATTGAAGAAAATTTTATGCTTTTAGATGTTGGCACTAATACAGAAATAATTTTAGGAAATAAAGATAATCTTGTTGCNGCTTCATGTCCTGCTGGCCCTGCTTTTGAGGGTGGTGAAGTCACNTATGCTATGCCAGGTTATGATGGCGCAATTGAGAAATTTTCTATCAATGGTGGAGATCAGCAATTTTCTACAATAAATGACTCAAACGCTCAAGGAATTTGTGGTTCAGGTTTAATTGATCTTTTAGCTGCATTAAAAACTAATTCAATTATTAACGAACTGGGGGTCATTAATAATGGTGATAATTACTATGAAATAGAAAATACTAATGGCATTAAACTGTCGAGATCTGATATGAGCGCATTAGCTCAAGCTAAAGCAGCTAATTATTGTGGTCAATCAATTGCTATAAAAAGGTCTGGATTAGGTATAAATGAATTTAAGCATTTATTTTTAAGTGGCGGTTTTGCTAATTATATTAACGTTGATAATGCTAAGAAAATTGGTTTCCTAATTGATACCCCTAATGCAAATGTTTTAAAAATAGGAAATTCTGCACTTAATGGAGCAATTATTTATCTTGTGAATATTGAAGAAAGAATAAAAATTGAAAGTATTGTTAAATCAATTAAGCATGTAGAATTAGAAACTGACGAAAACTTTTTTGATCACTTTGTAGAAGGTTGTCAATTTAAAGAATTGAAGGTTATGTAGAATGAAAGTTGTTATATCTGACTATGTTTGGCCAAATATTGATATAGAGAAAAATTTTTTTGATAGTAAAAATATAGAATTAGTTGTTTCAAAAAATAAATCTGACTTAAAAAAACAAATTGTTGATGCTGATGGTTTATTGTTTTGCTTTGAATCTATCGACGAAGATATATTAAGGTCAAGTAAAAACCTTAAAGTTGCTCAAAGGTACGGGATTGGTGTGGACAACATTAATATTGAAGTTGCTACGGAACTTGGAATAGTTGTTTCTAATATTCCTGATTACTGTATTGATGAAGTTTCTGATCATGCTATGTCAATGATTTTGTCTTTGAACAGACTTCTTGCAAGAGATTCTGATCTAGTAAAAAAGGGACTATGGAATGAAATTAAAAAAGATAAAAGAGTATACAGATTATCAGAAGCAACCCTTGGTCTTCTTGGTTTTGGCAGGATAGGTAGGAGAATTTCAAAGAAGGCTAAAAACTTTGGACTAAAAGTAATTGCTTATGATCCTTATTTAAATGAAAAAGAAATCGATGATGTTGAAATACATTCCCTAAATAAAGTTTTAAAAGACAGTAACATAATTTCCTTGCACCTACCATTAACTGAACAGACAAATCATATTATTGACACTGAGCAATTTGATTTAATGAATAAAGATACAATTTTAATAAATGTTTCTAGAGGCGGACTAATTAATGAAGAAGCATTAATTGAAAATCTTAATAATGGAAAAATTAGAGGTGCTGGCCTTGATGTGATTGAATCTTCTACAGATAAAACAAATGGTCTTTTTTCATTTGATAATGTAATTATTACTCCTCATACTGCATTTTTTTCTCAGGAATCCAGTGAAGAATTACAATTAAGATCTTCCATGCAATTATACGATGTGTTAACTGGCTCTAAACCAAAATTTTTAATTAATCCAGATGTACTTAATCATCCATCAGTCGAATTAAAATGAATCTAAAGGATTATATACGTGAGATACCTGACTATCCCCAAAAAGGTGTTTCTTTTAAAGATATAAGCACATTAGTTTCAAATATAGATGCTTTCAAATATTGTTTAAACGAAATGTCCAAGTATATTTTTAATATTCCAAAGGATATTGATTATTTTGCCTCAATCGACGCAAGAGGTTTTATTTTTGGTTCAGCTCTTTCTGATAGATTATCGATTCCAAATATTTTAATTAGAAAAAAAGGTAAGTTGCCACCACCCGTAATAAGTCAATTATATGATTTAGAATATGGTAAAAGTGAAATACAGGTAAGTAAGTCTATCCTTCCTGAAAATAAAAATATTTTAATTATTGATGATTTAATTGCCTCNGGNGGATCTGCNCAGGCTTCATCTGATTTACTTGAATTATCAGGAAATAATGTAATAGGAATNTGTGTAGGNATNAAATTAACTTATTTAAANCCCGAAAAAATTTTTAAAAAAGATATATATTCTGTTTGCGATTACTGATTTGNAGAATTTTCAATAAAATCATCAATTAGTCTTTTATATTCCTTAACAATAAATTCTAGATTTTTAATTGAATTATCTATTTTTTCCTTATCGTCTTGAATATCTATTTTTATAGACTTTAATTCATTTAGAGTTTCTTTAATTATTTCAATCATTTATTAATCTCCGATTGTACCCCCAAAATTATCCTGGTANGCATCAGGGTCAATTCTAGCATCGATGACAAATGCTTTATCGGAATTTAAAGATTTGCCTAATATTTTTTTAAAATCTTCAGGATTATCAACCTTTTCCCCATTTAATCCACATGATTGAGCTGTCTTAGCAAAATCAACCAAAGTTAAATCTAGTCCGTAATCTTCATATCCCCTAAAACCTTGTCTATATTTCATTGTGCCAAGCGCTCCATCATTAATTATGATTATAGGCCACTTAATATTTGACCTATTGATGGTTTCTAATTCACCTAATCTCATTAAAGTACTTCCATCAGCACCAATACCTATTGATGGAATATTATTATCTGTAGCTAAAACTCCACCTATGAATGATGGAATCATCAAGCCCATCGTTCTTCCACCTGAAGTACCAAAAAATTTTAATGGTTCGTCAAATTTCCAAGTTTGCTCCATTAATCTTATATGTGCACCTGTTTCAGTATAAATATTTGANTTTGCAGGCAGNTCTTCTTTACAGATTTCAAAAATATCATGAGCTGTAAATTTAGCTTTTCCAGGCCTACTAAACCTGTCATTAAGTCTATTATTTATTTCATCGAANTCACTATCTTTCCATCCTTCTGAACTAGCTTCTTTAGATAACGCATTTAAAATATCTTTGATATTTCCATCACATATTACAGATGGATCATTAGAAATTGTTTTTCTTTGATTATTTATTATTTCTATAATCTTCTTTTTTCCTTTTGGCCATGGAGAGTGAGTCATCATTTGATCAACCCCAATGTTTATAATTAAATCAGCTTTGCTTATAACTGATCCTGTATGAGTGTTTAAATTTTCATTATAATCTGTAATTACCCCAAGCCAGTTTTTTCTATTTTCTTTATATACTCCCCTAGCTTTCATACTTGAAAGAACTGCTGCATTTAAATTATCAATAAAACTAATCAATTCATTAATTGAATTATCTTTCCTTACACCATCACCAACAATTACCAATGGTTTTTTTGAATTATTCAACAATGCTTTAATTTTATTTATTGAGTCAAAATCTAATTTATTCGAATTATTTTCATTTAAATTATAAATTGTTTCTTCAACATCAGATAAACCAAGATCAGATGGAAAATCAATTAATACAGGGCCTTCAATTCCTGAGCTTGCTAATTTAAAAGAATCCCTTATTGTCTTAGAAGGATTATCTGTTGAAATAGTATCCATNCCTTTTGTTAAATGGCTCATCATTTTAAAGTGGTCAGTATGTTGAACCATTTCATTTTCATATGAGTATTTTGGAGTCGTTTCACATACGCAAATGACAGGTAATCTTTCAAAATATGCATTTGCGATTCCACCAACAAGATTTGCTGCACCAACACCTTTAACTGCTAAAGCAACACCTGCAGACCCTTTTATCAGTCCATAAGTGCCAGCAGATATAGCTGCAGATGATTCATGAGCAACATTTATAAATTNNACACCTAAGTCTTTACCATTGTCCATTAAGTCTAAAGGCACTCCNCTTCCNGGNATGCCAAAAAAATGATTGTTTTCCATTTCTTTAGCGAGTTTCATAAAAAGTTTAGATAATTTCATTTAATTCTCCCTAATAAGATATTATTTCTTGGTCAATGTTTCTCCACAAATACCAGCTTGCTACTGTGTTCCATGGGCTCCATAATAAGAAATATTTATTAAAATTGATATTTTTTTTATTTTCCCCATAAATTTTTACTAATGAATTAATTATTCCAATATCATTAACTGGGAGTATATTAGGTCTGCCTAAATAAAAAATCATAAACATTTCTGCAGTCCAATTACCGATCCCTTTAACTTTAGTTAGATACTTTTTTACTTCATTATCATCGAGTGTTTCAAGCAAATTAAAAGATATTTCATTATTTAAAACTTTAGTTGATAAGTCTTTTAAATATTTAATTTTCATTCTAGAAAGCCCGCATTCTCTCAATTTGTCAGTATTGGCATTTGAAAGTGATNNAGGATTTATGTCAAAGTTAGTTGAAATCTTATTTTTTATACTTTTTGCAGCAGCTACAGATATTTGTTGTCCAAGAATAGAATTAAATAAAGTCATAAAAGGATCTTCTGAAGTCTCTAAAAAAACATTTCCAGCACTATTAATAATATTCTTTAATTTTTTATCTTTTGAGACTAAATAGTCTATTGCTTCATCCCAATAATTTACTTTCATTTAAGNAATTTGTGAACATTCCCATCTATCTCTATCTTCCCAATTACACTTCATTTCATCNGTATGTCCAAAAAAATAAAAGATTAGTAATAAAAAAGTAAGTATTACTAGTGGAAGAATCCATTTTGATCTTAATGGTTCAATATTTAGCCAGAAATTATAAATTGATTTACTCATAGTATTAAAAATCTTGTAGCCAATTATTTAATATTTTTGATTGATGATCAACAAATTTTAAATTAATGTTCATTTTTTCTAAATTTTGATCAATTGTTTTTTGGCCTTGAGGTACAGGGTTTTTATCAAAAAATAAACTAATCCTTTCAGCTAATTCTTTATCTGAAACCGACTTAATACCACCAAACATTCTTGGAATTGTATTGTTAGGGAATACTTTATTTATTTTTTCCCAATTTTGCTCAACAAAGTTCCATGCTGTCTTGGTATGCCTGTAATTTCTAATAGCTGTTGCAATTAGATAAGGGGCATCCTGATTTTTTATTTTTTCACTTAATGACAATTTTAAAGTTTCTTTTATCAAATCATTTGATTTAAATTCTGATAAAGAAAACAAGAATCTTATTTTTTCTTGTGGTATTTGCGAACTTGTATATTTTTCAAAAAATTCCGAATGCAAATCTTTGTCACCATTTTGAGCAATTATTGCAATTGCGGATGCTGCCAAATTTGGCTCAACAGAATTTTTATCATTTAAATACTTTGAATATAAATTTTTTGNAGTATCAATATATTTANTATTTTCACATGTAATCCCAAGTCCTCTGAATATAAGTGCNCTTAATTCTGTAGTTTTTACATCTTCTTTTTCATCATATTCTGAACCTATATTTTTTAGTAAATTTTCAAGATAACTATNAATAATCCTAATCATTTTTTCTTTATTTTTTTCATTCGCGTACCTCTTACCAACTCCAAATGTTGATACAATTAAGGACTGCAAATCAATTGAATTATCTAAATTAAGCTTCATGCATAATTCATAGAATGTATTTATATTGTTATTGTTGGATGTGACACTACTCCANAGGTCATCAATTAATGAAAATTTCTCAAGTTCATTTAAATTNTCTAGATTATTAAAAATTTGATTAGTTAAAATGTCTTCAGAGTATTCTGATCTATAAAATCCATTTGAATTTTTATTTCCATACCTGAAACTATCCAAATTTAAATCTGTTAGCAATTTATTATTTTCCAAAAGTATTTTTTCATGATTATTTTCATTTACAACTTCTACAGGAATTTTCCATGTAAATTCGTTATCAACATTGTCATATTTAAAAGTTTCTTGTGATATCTCTAATTTTTTATCATTATTATTAAATTTAATTCTTGGGTAACCAGGCTGGAATATCCATGTATTCATTGTCTCTCTTACTGGAATAGATGAAAATTCTTCTATACTATCCCATAAATCGGAAGTTTCAGTATTTGAGTATTCATGTTTTTTTAAATAACTTCTTATTCCGTCCCTAAATTGATCTTCTCCCACGTATTGTTCAAGCATTCTAAGCACAGCTCCNCCCTTTTCATATGTAAGTAAATCAAACATTGCTGAAGCATCATCTGGAGATATAACTTCAAATTCGATTGGCCTTGTAGAATGAAGAGAATCTACATCAAAAGCAGCAGACCTTTCAATTCCAAATTGAACCCATCTTTTCCAATCTTTATTAAANACATCAACAGCTTTTGTTGCCATAAAAGTAGCAAATGCTTCATTAAGCCAAATGCCATTCCACCATTTCATTGTTACTAAATCACCAAACCACATATGAGCAATTTCGTGACAAATTACGTCTGCAATTCTTGTTAACTCCCCCTGAGTAGCATTATTTTCATTTACAAGTAATAGTGCCTCTCTGTAAGTAATACAACCAAGGTTTTCCATAGCCCCTGACGCAAAATCTGGAATAGCTATCATGTCTAGTTTGTCTCCAGGGTAAGGCCTGCCAAAATAATTTGAGAAATATTTGAGAGCAAATTCACCTACATCTAAAGCAAATTTAGCCAATTCCCCTTTTCCTTCAGGATATACAATTCTTAACGGGGTTCCATCAACATCTAGTTCGTCAGTAGCTTCAAATGGACCCATTATAAAGGCAACCAAGTAAGTGGACATTTTCATCGAATCATTAAAATGGTAAGTTGATTTTTCTCCATTTTCTGAAATTTTTTTAATACTTGAATTTGAGACTGTAAATAAACCTTTTTTAACTTTTAGACTCAATGAAAATACAGATTTAAACTCGGGTTCATCAAANCATGGAAAAGCTCTTCTTGCATCGGTACTTTCAAATTGAGTTGTACCAATTTTGTGAGATTNACCTTTTTCNTCAACATATGTAGACATATAAAAACCTCGTAAAGAATTATCTANAATGCCTGAAAATTCTAAGTATAANGAATANTCACCACTATTAATTTCTTTNTCAAAATTNAACTCTACCATNTCATGCTTATCATCAAATTTGATANNTGGATAAACTTCTTCTTTATTGGANTTAATAAGNTTNACNTTATTAATTTTTAGACCAATACTATTTAANTTTATTTGTTTTGTTGGCTTTTNNATTGATAGTTTTATANATTCATTTCCGGTAAATTTTTCATTNTCAAGNTCAGGTTCTATAAAAATCTCATACTTNTCAGGTTGTGAATTTTTGTCTAATCTAAATTTATTAATCATTTTTCTCCTTATAAANTGTTAAATCCTTCAANNCCCATACTNATAGCAATTGCAATCATTGCGAATGATAATAATTTCATCACTAATCTTCCNTTTAGNCTNTTAGATATTATAACCCCAAATTGAGAACCAAAAATACCACCTATNCCTAATGGTATTACTGCAGAAATTTCAANATTTCCACTNACAAAGTGAGCTGANGATCCAAAAAGTGTATAAATTGACATTGTTGCTACAGATGTTGCAGTTGCAACTTTCACAGGAAAATTAAAAAAATACACTAATGTTGGTGTTCTTAATGGACCACCACCTATACCAAAAAAACTAGATATAAATCCAAATATTACATTAACACTTGTCGCTATAGGCTCAATAAAAGTATATTTATAATTTTCACCAGCTTTGGTATTTATTTCTCTTTTAGTTTTCCAAAAATTTTTATTAACTTTATTGAAATCTTTTAATAAATTTTTATTTTCTGATCTTGATGGGCTCCAATATACGTAAAGCCCAGTTAAAAAAAGTATAATTGCAAACAAAATATTAAAAAGTGCGCTATCGATTTTTTCAAGTCCTATAACTGCAAGAATTGCACCTGGCATAGCAGCTATGCTGAATAGTATTGTGCTTCTGACGTCTACAATTTTAAGCCTTAAGTAGGATATCGCACCGCTTAAAGATGCTATTGAAACACAAAGAATGCTTGTGCCAACAGCTGATTGAGGAGAAAAATCAAACAATAACATTAATGTTGGGCCAATTATAAATCCTCCACCTGCTCCCACCAATACACCATAAGAAGTTGCGAAAAATCCAACTATAACAAATGCAAAAATTTGTATTAAGCTAAATTCCATTTAAATTAGCTCCAAGTTCTATCATGAGAATCTAATTTATCCCATTCTTCAGTTGGCTCAAACGCTCCTTTTGGATAAATATCCATTGATTTTCCTTGTCCTGCCCACCCACCTGGATTTACATTTAGGTGTTTTTCAACCGCATCTTCATTAAGTGTAATTCCAAGACCTGGAGATTCAGGTACTTTTACAAATCCATTGTTAATTATTTTTTGTGTTTCAAAGTTTACAAGATCATCCCACCAAGGATTATCTACTGAATGCATTTCAAGAGCAATAAAACCCTCTGTTGCTGCAGCACAATGCACATTTGCCATTGCAACTATTGGTGACCCAGCTTGATGTAATGCCATAGGTATTCCCTTCTCTTGAGCATAATCACCAATTTTCTTTGTTTCTAAAATTCCACCAGATGTTGCTAAATCAGGATGAATTATTGAAACTGCTTCGTTATCAATTAAAGGTTTAAATCCTTCCAGAAGATAAATATCTTCTCCTGTGCATACAGGTGTGTCTACTGAATTCTTAAGTTGTTTCCACTGATTTGTATACTGCCAAGGTATCATATCTTCGTACCAAGCAAGAGAATACTTATCCAATTCTTTTCCAAGCCTAATACAGCTTTCTAGTCCGATGTGACCAAAATGATCTGTTGCTATTGGAATTTCATAACCTACTATATCCCGAACAATTTTTACATATTCAGAAATTTCAGATATACCTTTGTCTGTTAACTGAATCCCTGTAAAAGGGTGCATTACATTTTGAGCTTCAACCATCATGCTTTTCAATGAACCACCAGTTGAACCTTCATTTAATTTGTCATCAGAATAATCATTTGGAAATACTAATCCACCCTCTACCTGTTCTGAAATCCAAATGCCTATATCCATTTTTAGGTATGTGAAACCCCTTTCCATCCTTTCCTTTAAAGCATTTCCCATTTCAACAGGATCCTTTTTTGAAGGAGTATCAGAATAAACTCTTATTTGGTCTCTATATTTTCCTCCAGCCAACATATATGCAGGAACACCATATGCCTTTCCAGCTAAATCCATTAATGCCATTTCAACTCCACAAACTCCCCCTCCAAGCCTGCCATGACCACCGAACTGCTTTATTTTTTTAAATAACCTTTCTACATCACATGGATTTTCTCCTAAAAGTCTACTTTTAAGCATTAATGCATATCTTGCACTTGCACCATCTCTGACCTCACCAAGGCCAACAATATCTTGGTTTGTATAAATTTTTATTATTGGCCATCTCCAATTATCTTCACCAACAACTGCAATCCTCATGTCTGTNATTTTAAGATCTGATGGGCTTGAATTTGTAGAAAAGTTAGACATATTAAACCTCTTTTTTTTTGAAATATTTATTAGGATATTAAAACTTAATTAGTATAAAATCAACGAATGGAATTATGGATATTATTCGCTCTATTAAGTTCTATACTTTTTGCTATTGTGAGTGTTTTAGATAAATATGCTGTTTATGATAAATCAGGAATCTCACCTTATTTANTAAACATGTATGTTGGCTATAGCAATTTGATTGTTAGTCTTTTTTTTCTCGCCATATATTTGAGATCATTTAATACTTACCATTTTTATGCTTTATCTGTTGGTATTATTCAAGGAATAAGTTTAATTGCTTTATTTTGGGCGTTAAAGAAGTTAAGCGTTACCAGGGCGATGACAATGTGGAGNAGTTATCCATTTTGGGTTGCATTAATTTCATTTATTTTTATGGATGAAAATTTAAAATTAATACAAATAGCTTTTATGATGGTGATTATTTTAGGAAGNATAACTTCAAACGTGAGCCTTAAGGATAGCAAAGAATATAATTTTAGTTTGATTTCAATCTTTATAATTATTTTTGGGACTATATTTTTCGCAACATCACAAGTACTTAATAAGGTAGTCGTATCCGAAATCACAGTTTTAGAGACTTATGGTTTAAGAGGAGTTGGAGTATGCATGACTTTAGCCCTCCCCTTCTCTTCAATAAATAATTTAAAAAAACTAAAGGACTATGTTTTAAATTNGGAAAAGAGCAAATATTTATTTTTAGCTGAAACTGTAATTGCTACTTTTGCCTATTTAACCATTTTGATAGCTTTAATGACAGGACCAGTATCGTTGGTTGCTTCTCTTTCTGGTACTAGACCGGTTTTTATAGTAATAATATATATATTTCTTAATTTGATTGGTTTTAATTTATCTGAAAAATTAATTAAAAATGAAGTAATAATAAAATTATTTTCTGCTTTCTGTGTAGGAATTGGAGTTTTTGGTATTGCATACTTCTAAAAAAATTGGTGTTGCTCAAATTGGTTCAAAACATGGGCACGCAATTTCTGTATTATCTACAATTATAAATAACCCAAGAGTCAACTTTATTGGTTTATATGAACCTGATTTAAAAAGAAGNAATGAATTAAAAAAAGATAATAATTTTCCNTTTAATAAAATTAGATTTATTGATGAAGAAGAAAGAATTTATGATGATGATGTTTTAGCAATTGCATCTGAGGGAAGNAACAAAGAGTCCCTTTTTCANACTTACAATGCTATAAAAAAAGGTAAACACGTTTTCTATGATAAGCCTGCAGGAGAAGACATAAAATTATTTACAGAGGTAGTTGATCTTGCAAAAAAAAGTAATCTTCATTTACAACTTGGTTANATGTTTAGATATCACCAAGGTTTTAAAAAAATAATAGATCTTATCAAGTCTGGAAAAATTGGTAATGTTTTTTCTATAAGAGCTCATATGTCAACTTCAATAAAGTCTGAAATGATGAAGCAGATTTCACCACACAAAGGAGGAATTTTTTATGATTTAGCTGGTCACATGATTGATCAAATTGTTTACATGATTGGTGAACCAAAAAAAATTACTAGTTTTATAAGAAAAGATTTTAGTGAAATAGATAATTTTAATGACAATACTATAGTAATATTTGAGTACAAAAATTGCNTAGTTTCAATTGATATTTCCTCTAANGAAAAACCGCCTATGGCACGCAGATTTGAAGTATATGGGACCAATGGATCATTAATTATGGAGCCCTTTGAACCTGCTCAAACTATAAGAATCAATATCCCCAAAGAAAAAAACTATGAACAGTATTTATCAATAGGTGATTATAAGAATAGTTTTATTAATAATGAAACAGCACGTTATGTTGAAGGATTCGATCATTTTCTAGATGTAATTGAAAATAAAACAATGCCAATTAGATCNCTTGACCATGAACTGCTTGTTCAAAAAACACTTCTCAAGTCATCATTGATGCTGTAGTCTGACAGAAATTATGTCTTTATCAAATATATTTAAAAANANGGAATCCAAATCAGTTTTTCGTGAACTTTCAAAAGCTGAGAAAAAGATAATTAGNGCTTGGTGTATGTANGATTGGGCCAACTCTGCTTTCTTTACAAGTATAGTTTCTGCAATTATGCCAATTTACTTTGTAGGTTTATATAGGGAATCTCTTGGNTCAGGAGTTGTTGTTCTTAATTTTCAATTTTCTGCAACTGTTGTGTGGGCACTAACAGGAGCACTTGGCACATTTTTAATTGCTTTAAGTAGCCCTATATTTGGTGTAATTGCAGATAGGTCAGGAATCAAGAAAAAGTTAATGACTATATTNTGCGTTAGTGGTTGCCTAGCAACAATAATGTTGTTTTTTTCTTCTTATACATCTTCTCCATGGCTTTTTAGTTTAGCTTTTTATTTTTTAGGTGCAATTGGAGCAGCAGGTGCAAATGTTTTTTATAATTCTCTTTTGCCTCATATTGCTCCTGAAAATTTATTAGATGATGTAAGTAGTAGAGGTTATGCTTATGGATATTTAGGTGGTGGCTTGTTACTTTTTTTTCATTTAATTATTTTAGTTTTTTTTGATTATTCAGATTTGGCAATTAGATCCTGCCTTGCTTCAGTAGGAGTATGGTGGTTTGGCTGGGCTTTATGGACACTAAAAGTTGTGCCTGAACCAATTTATAAAAAAACAAGAAAAATTGGTGTTTCAAAATCTATTTCAAGAGCAATAAGACAAATTAAATCTACTGCTAGTGAGTTTAAACAATTTAAACAATTGTTAATNTTTNTAATNGCNTTTGTNATTTTTAATGATGCNATNGCNACTTGNCTTGGTATNGCTGGTGCATACGGNTTAGATGTTTTAAGAATNTCACCNGAAACTGCTACTTTAACAATTCTNATTGTNCAGTTTGTNGCTTTTCCNGGTTCATTATTTTTCAGTTATCTTTCAAAAAAATTAGATACAAAGAAATCTTTATCTATAGCTGTAATTGGCTGGGGAGTAATAGCAATTCTTGCATTAGGATTTGCTCCTCTCAAATTAGATAATCACAATCAATATGATTACCAGCTTTCATATATAAATAATAAATATGTTTTAGATACATCTCCTACATTATCTGAAACAAATAAAAATGAAGTTAATTGGGCAGATATTAATTCTACTTTCCTTGATAAAGATGAAATATCTATAGAAGAAGCAAAAATATTTAGTTCTAACTTTAATCTANCTGAATGTAAATTTAGTATTTCATTCTTAGATGGGCCACTTGATGGCAAAAGTGAAATTTGTGAATCTCATCCAACTTATTTAAATCAAAATGCATTAGACAGGTGGCCTAAGTTAATGAGATCTATTGTATGGCAGCCACTTTCACTAAACCAAGATACTCAGTTCTTAATAATGGGTATTTTCGTTGGCATGTTTATGGGAGGAGCTCAAGCATTAGGTAGAAGCCTATTTGCATATATGACACCAAAATCAAGAAGTGGAGAATTCTTTGGATTCTTTTCCTTTTCTTGGCGTTCTGTTTCAGTTTTAGGGCCTTTAAGTTATGCTATTTTAGCTGGATTTTACTCACCAAGAGTTGGTTTAGCTTTTCTAGGTCTTCAAATATTTATAGGTTTATATATATTAAAATTTGTTAATGTTGAAGAAGGAAGAAAAGTTGCAGTTGAACAGAATAAGGAAAGTCACATTATAAAATAGCCTTTAATGCTTTTCCAGGCCAATCAACTGTCATTCCATCAATATTTATACGGTTCATATTTTTTACATCATTTATTGATTTAGCACCCCAAGCACATAATAAATAACCTTCNTCCTTAAACTCTTTAATTAGGTTTCCATCACTCCAAATTGCATCATTTACATTTGGAATAATCATATTTATATCAAAATCAACTAACATCTTCTTAATCGTTTGGATATCTTCTCTGTCAATTGATAACAGCCAACCAACTCTAATACTTTTTGATAACTTTCTTACATTAACCAGATTATTAAAATCAAAAGATGTAACACTATAGCCAGGAACTTCGTAAGGTTTCCCAGCAAAATTGTACCAATTAAATTTTTTAAGTTTATTAATAACAATATCTGCCAAGTCTTTTTCATGTGATTTTAGTTCAATTTGTAAATGAACTTTATGAATATATTTTTTCAAAATATTTTCAAATGTAGGTATTTTTTGATCTGAAAATTTTTTATCAAACCAACTCCCTGCATCTAATTTTGATAGATATTTATATTCAAGATTTTTTATATTTAAATCTAATTTGCATATTCTATTTAGATCATAATCGTGAAATATTATTGGAACATTATCTTTTGTTAATTGAACGTCTAATTCAAAAATTTTAAATCCATTTGAAATTGCCAAATCAAAGCTCGATATTGTATTTTCTGGAGCAAGATTTGAGTATCCTCTGTGAGCAATAAGATTCATTTAAAANTTAAGTAAAAATAGTGATAATATAAATATATTAAGAAAAGATACCATAATTTTATAAGTGTTTAAATTTTTAGAAAAAATATCTAGTCAGAACTCAATTTTAATTATTGCCTTTAAAGGTTGGTCTGATGCAGCGGAAGCTGCTACTAGTGCAGTAGATACTATANTAAAGAATTACGATTCAAAAAAATTTGCATCTTTTGAAGAAGAAGAATTTTTTGCATTTGCTAGAGAAAGGCCTAATATAAAGAATTCTAAAAGTGGTCGTATTATTGAGTGGCCTCATAATGACCTTTATTACATCGATGATGCTATAAATAATACTCCATTAATAGTATTGAATGGCACAGAGCCTCATTTTAAATGGAAAACATTTTCAAAAGAAGTAATTGATCTTTGTGTTTCAATGAATGTCAGCTCTGTTGTAACACTGGGAGCTTTACTTGATTCAATTCCACATACAAGNGGTGTTAAGACTCAAATAACGGGTCAACANGAATTTATGCCNGAGGGATATACTCAAAAAAANATTAGTCAATCTAAATACGAAGGNCCCACTGGTATTACATCTGTCATAATCGAAGACTTCAAGAAAATTGGTATTCCCTCAATGAGCATTTGGGCACATGCGCCACATTATTTACAAAGTTCACCAAATCCAATTGTTTCTGAAGCATTACTAAATGAATTATCAAATTGGTTGCCATTAAAATTTGATTCAAAGAAGTTAAAAAGGAAGTCAGATAAATATTTGAATGCTCTAGAAAATGCAATTACTCAAGATTCAGAACTCAAGGGTTATATTCAAAAACTAGAAAAGAAATACGATTCAGCATTATCTAATTCTGGNCCAATTGAGGACCAGCTTCTTTTAAAAGATTTAGAAAAGTTCTTTGAGACAAATAAAGGTAATGAGAATGGTCCTAAAGAGTGAATAGATTAGAAAAAAAAATTGAACAAATTTTTACTAAAAAGACAAATTCAATTGGTTTTGGTAACTCGTCAGGTAAAAAAATAGAAAAAAAAATTCTTTTATTTATTGAAGCAGACTCAATTATTGATGATTACTCTGATTTAATTGATGGATTTTTGATTAAAAATCTAGAAATAGACAAATTTAAAAAAGTAAAAAGTAAAAACCTAATCGGAATAAAATACCCAGATAAACTATTAGATATAAATAAAATAAATGAATTTAAATATGACTTTGTAATCATTGATGATAGTAAATTGTCATATAAATATTTAAATAACAATTCAAAAACAATTTATCAAATTGATGAAGATATCTCAGATGACGATTCAGATATCATTTCTTCATTTGACTTCCCTGTTCTATATATTGAATTTAAGGAAAATTTAAATTTTGATGACATTGAATCTTTTTTTAAACTCACCAAGATTACAAGTAAATTCAATGTTAATTTTTTTATTAAAACTAATAGAATTTTAAGTTCTGATCAATTACAGATATTATTTAATNNAGGTATTATTGGTTTAATTCTTGATTCAAAAATATCAAATAAAAAAAATATTACAGATTTAAATAAAAGTCTTATGAATATCCAAACTGAAAAGAAAAAATTAGATAACTTCCCTGATCTCAGCAACAGTCTTTCTTCTTCGGTTGAAGATGATTTTGATGAATAAGCTGAAAATTTCAATTATTGGATCAAGCCAAGATACCATTTTTTTCATTGAAAGATCAAAATTTTTAGGAAAAAATATTTTGTTTTCAATTTTTGATTCAAAGGAAATTCAAGATAATTTAAAAAAGTCATATGATTCCGTTGAGACACCATGGAACATCAGTGATGTTTTGAAAGACTCAAGTTTAATTTTGAATGGGTGTTCCATAAAAAATAGCATGGAATTCTTTGAAATAATCAAAAACAATAANTCTAATCTCCCTATTATTGATTTATCTTTATTTAAATCTAGATCAATACAAAATTACAAAGAAAACAATATATCAAACATTGTTCTGCATTCTATGCCAGTTGGAAAATTGAATATTGATCCACAAAGAGAAAGCGTTAGAATTCCTGTAATACTTAACAATAAACTCAATACTATTAGAGATGATAATTTAGAATCTTTTTTTAAATTACTTAAATTAAATTTGAGATTTATTGATATTGATGAACATGACTCTTTAATAGTCTCAAATTATGTATTTACTAACTTATATTTATTATATCTACTAGATAATATGAAAAATAAATCATCTATCCTTTCAAATAATTTTAATCAAAATTATATAAATAAGTTTTCAAATATAATTGATAGTGAAATTTTAGATAATCTTGATGATTATGTTTTTTCTAAAATAACATCAGATAGTAACTTCAAGATGTTTATCGAAAAGATTAAAAAAAATGACTTTAAATTATCTATTGATGAAATTAGATCTTTTTCTGATCAAAGTTTACTATCGATACCAAAATCCAAAGATACTTTACTTAGTTTATTTTTTGGTGAAAAATTTTCTAAAACAATTTCAAACTGGGGCAAAGAAAGAAAATGATTGAATTATTTAGTTCTAAAAAATTTTCTGGTTCTATAACTATACCAAGTGATAAAAGTATTTCTCATCGTTCAGCTATACTTAATGCTGTTGCATTTGGGGAAGCAAGAATAAGCAATTTTAGTAATGGCAATGATTGCTTATCAACTTTAAATGTACTATCTAATTTAGGTGTAAATATTGAGATTGAAAATAAAAACGAATTTTTAAATCTTAAAATCATTGGTAATGGTTTTGAGGGTTTAACAAAGCCAAAAACCCTATTAGATGCTGGTAATAGTGGCACTACAACAAGATTAATGTCTGGGATTTTAGCATCTTTAAATTTTGAAACTACTATAACTGGAGATAAATCATTAAATTCAAGACCAATGAAAAGAATAATTGATCCCCTGTCCTTGATGGGAGCAAAAATTGTTTCTAATGAAAACAAAGCCCCACTTACTTTTAAACCTTCCCAATTAGATGGAATTAATTTTGATATGAATATTTCTAGNGCTCAGGTAAAAAGCTGTATTATGCTTGCAGGGTTAAATTCTCAGAGTAAAACGACTATATCACAACCTTCTTTATCAAGAGACCACACCGAACGAATGTTAAAAGNAATGGATGCTAAAATTAAAACTAATGAATTAGATATTTTTATTGAACCATCTAAATTAAATTCAGTTGATTTAACAATTCCTGGAGATATAAGTTCAGCTTCATTTTGGATGGTTGCTGCCATGATTCATCCAGATAGTAACATTACTTTAAANAATGTAGGTATGAATCCATTAAGAACTGGAATAATTGATGTTCTAAAAATGATGGGAGGAGAAATAACAATTGAAGATGAAAGAATTGAAGCAAATGAGCCAGTGGCTAACATAAATGTTAGGTCATCAAATCTAAAAGGAGTTGAGATTTCAGGAGAAATTATTCCAAAGCTAATTGATGAAATACCTATAATAATTATTGCTGCATCAATTGCAAACGGCACAACAATAATAAAAAATGCTGAAGAGTTAAGATTTAAAGAAACTGACAGATTATTAGCAATGTCTAAGTTTTTAAAAAAATCCAAAATTGAACATTCCTTATATGATGATGGAATTAAAATTTCTGGCAATGGAGAGTTTATAGGAGGTGAATTTGATGCATATGATGATCATAGAATTGCTATGTCAGTAGCTATAAGCTCAATTATAGCAAAGAACAAAACTATAATTAATGACCATGAAGTTGCATCAATTTCTTATAAAAATTTTTACAGACATCTTAAAGAACTAAAAATTTGATTAGCAGTGAGAAACAATTAAATATATTTGTAATTTCTGGCCCTTCAGGGGTAGGAAAAGATACTTTAATGGATTTAATTTATGAAAAATATAAACAAAGTGTTCATATTGCTATAACTGCAACAACAAGAAAGCCAAGATCAAATGAAAAAGATGGCGTAAATCATTTCTTCAAGAATGAAAATGAATTTAATGATTTAATTTCAAATAAGCTTTTGATTGAATGGGCAAAAGTTTACGATAATTTTTATGGTGTTCCATATTCAGAGATTATTGATAATTTAAAAATTGGNAAAAAAGTTCTTCTTAGAGTTGATGTTCAAGGTGCCAAAAGGTTAAAAAATATTATCCCTAATTCCAACTTTATTTTTATAAGCCCAGAATCAGAAAATGATTTACGTTTGAGGTTAAAAAAAAGGCACGAAAATTCTTCTACTGAAATTGAAAATAGAATTAATGAATCAAAGAAAGAGGTTAAAGAAGCTGATTGGTTTGATTACATTGTTATAAATTATCCTGATAAAATTGAAAAAGCAGTTGAAGAATTAACATTACTATTAGGTTTGGTGAAATGAAAATAATTATAGCTCCTCAATCATTTAAAGGATCATTAACAGCCAAAGAAGCGACGAATATTATATTAGATTCNGCAAAAAGTGTGTTTCCAAATGCAGAACTTNTNGGTTTACCAATTGCTGATGGCGGTGATGGCACATTAGAAACTATNATTGATGCAACTAACGGTGAATTAATTAACTCNAATGTTAANGGTCCTGATAATAGAATTGTTGAAGCTTCATGGGGATTATTCAATTCTGAAAAAAATGAAAAAACTGCAATAATTGAGATGGCAAGAGCTTCTGGTCTCGCAATGCTNGATCCTAATAATTTGGATCCCTTCAATTCAACTACTTTTGGTACTGGTGAACTAATAATAAATGCTGTCAAAAATGGTGCAAAAAAAATAATACTTGGTATTGGCGGAAGTGCTACAAATGATTGCGGTATTGGCGTAGCAAAGGCAGTTGGTATTAAATTTTTGGATTCTAAAAAAAACGAAATTGATAATAATGTTGCTAATTTTTCAAAAATTCGTGAAATCAACTTAAATAATTTTAATCCTGAACTGAAAAATATTAAATTTGAAGTTGCTTGTGATGTAACAAATACATTGTGTGGAATTGAAGGAGCATCATATATATATGGACCCCAAAAAGGAGCAAGTATTGATGACATCAAAATCTTAGATAAAAACTTACTTCATATTGGTAATTTAATTGAAAAAGAATTGAATTTAAATGTTTTAAATCTAAAAGGTGGTGGTGCCGCGGGAGGATTAGGTGCAGGCATGGTGGCTTTTTTTGGGGCTACATTAAGACCTGGCGTTGATATAATATTTGATACCTTAAATGTAGAAGAAAAAATTAAAGATGCAGATTTGATTATTACTGGTGAAGGCCAATTCGATATATCTAGTACTTACAACAAGGCACCTACAGCAATTGCAAAATTAGGAAAAAAATATAATATTCCTGCAATTGGAATATCTGGTTCATTCGGTGAAGGTTTTGATAAATTAGACGAATTTGGAATTTTATCTAAATCAACTTTAATTAATAAAATTTCAACTTTAGATGATAATATTAAAAATGCTGATAATTTATTAAGAATAGCTTCAGTTGAACAGTTGAAAGCGATAAAGATAGGAATGAATTTATGAGTTCATATGATGTAACAGTTATTGGTGGTGGTGCAATTGGCTTTGGAACAGTATTGGGACTTCAAAGAAGAAATCCTTATTTAAAAATAGCACTTATTGAAAAAGATGATGTTGTTTCTAATCATCAGACTGGAAATAATAGTGGTGTGATCCATTCAGGTATCTACTATAAACCAGGGTCACTAAAAGCAGATTTTTGTGTAGAAGGAAGACAAAGTATAGCAGATTTTTGTGTAGAAAACGGTTTAAAATATGATCGTTGTGGGAAAATAATTGTTGCATATGACGAAGAAGAATTGCCAAGATTAAACAATTTATATGAACGTGGTGTTGCAAATAATGTGCAAGGATTAGAATTAATTGGCCCTGAAAGAATTAAAGAGATTGAGCCACATGCAGCTGGGATTAAAGCATTATATTCACCTAATACAGGGATAGTAGATTATAGAGAAATAACTGAAAAATATGCTCAAATTTCTATGGAAAATGGTGCCGATATAAAATTAGGTACTTCATTTGAAGATTATTGGGATCCCAGAACTGTTGGTAAAAATCTTATACTCGAAACTTCAAAAGGTGTTATAGAAACAAAGTTAACGATAAATTGTGCTGGCCTATATTCTGATGTTGTTGCAAAAAAAATGGGTGTAACTCCTAAGTTAAGAATAATTCCATTTAGAGGTGAATATTATAATATCAAGCCTGAAAAAAAGGATTTAGTCAAAGGTCTCATATATCCTGTTCCTGACCCTAGGTTCCCTTTTCTAGGTGTTCATTTTACCAAAACGGTTCATGATGGATTAGTCGAAGCTGGTCCTAATGCTGTTTTAGGTTGGGCAAGAGAAGCTTATAGAAAAATTAATGTTAATCCTAAAGAACTATTATCAACACTTTCATACCCTGGATTCATAAGGTTTGCACTTGAAAATTGGATGATTGGTTTTAATGAAATTAATCGATCCTTTAGAAAGAGGGTCTTTGTAAAAGATCTTCAAAAAATGATTCCAGAAATTAAATCTTCTGACTTAATGACAGGAGGTGCTGGAGTTAGAGCTCAAGCTATCGGTAGAGATGGTGAACTCATTGATGACTTTGCTTTTGAATTTACTGAAAAATCTATTCATGTTTTAAATGCACCATCTCCAGGAGCAACATCTTCTCTTGTAATAGGAAAATATATTGCAAATCTTGCTATTGATAAATTAAGTGCTTGACTAAAAAAATTCTTTAATATTAAATTATTTATAAGTTAATTAAGGATANCGGAATCGGATTATAACCGAACGGTTTGCGCCACTGTTAAGCANTACCTTAATTAGTCACTGACATACAAANTGTTGGGAAGGCTAATTATTTTTTGCATAAGTCAGGAGACCTCCTTAGTAAATATTGAAAGGATTTTCGCAATAAAAATCTGTTAATCAGAAATTTATTGTGTTCAATTATGTTGGACACTAATTATAAATCAATAAGACATTTCTCTTACTTAAATAAATTTTTATTTATAGTACCTACAATAATTATATTTTTATTTTTTATTTCATTAATTTCTTTATCAAGTGGCGCAGTTTCTACAACATACAATGAAACATTTGAATATTTACTAAATTTTATTCTAAATTCTAGTGAAATNGANCCAGTAAAAGAAAAGGTTATTTCAAACATAAGGTTTCCAAGAATAATTCTTTCTATATTAGTAGGTGCATCNTTAGCAGTTTCTGGNGCTTCCTTGCAAGGTATTTTTAAAAACCCAATGGCAGATCCAGGAATAATTGGTGTCTCTTCTGGTGCTGCAGTAGGCGCTGTTTTNGTTATATCCCTAGGTTTTGCATCATATTCGATATTCATGCTCCCAGTGTTTTCTTTTATTGGCGGTTTGTCAGCTGCACTTTTAGTTTTTTTAATTTCCAGATTTGCTTCTAATTCATCAAGTACTGCATTTATATTGTCAGGGNTNGCAGTTTCAGCATTTTTAAATTCATTAATATCTNTAATTTTAGTTTCTTCAAAAAAATTCGGTGANTTAACTTCAATACTTAATTGGCTCGCAGGCGGTTTTCAAGATTCNAGGTGGGAACATNTTTACATTACATTTCCTGTAATATTANTTTCTCTGCCATTTTTATTAATTTATTCAAATAAGATAAATATACTTTCACTATCTGATGATTCAGCTAAGANTTTAGGTTTAAATATCAATAAAGATAAATTTATTATATTAATATTTGCAACATTAATAACATCTGTGTCAGTTGCTGTAAGTGGAATTTTAGCCTTTGTAGGTATTATGGTCCCTCACATAACACGATTAATTGTTGGTCCAGACAACAGGATTGTAATTCCTATATCTGCTTTATTAGGAGCCNTATTTATTTTAACTGGTGACTTAATTGCAAGAACGATAATGGTACCCAATGAAATTAGGCTNGGAATTATAACAAGTTTTATTGGCGCTCCTTACTTTATTTTTTTATTAATTAAACAAAGAAAAACGTATATAGAAAGGTAAAAATGAAATTAATTATGAAATTTTCTCTGCTATTATTTTTATTTATATTTATTGCATGCGAATCAAATANTGAAATTATTTTAGNNAATAATGNAAATGATAGCTCTGAAATATTAAGCCAAAATGATAAAGAAAATGAGGAAGAGATGAGGTTNGAGAAAGAGGANGAGATGAGGTTGGAGAAAGAGGANGAGATGAGGTTGGAGAAAGAGGAAGAGATGAGGTTGGAGAAAGAGG
>PBWZ01000016.1 GCA_002727435.1 Chloroflexota bacterium | reverse complement strand
ATATTTAGAAGTTTCTTTACTGGAATCTGCTTTGGCTTACACCATGTATGAAAGTAGTATTTATTTTACAACCGGTAAAATTTCCACACCTGACGGATCTGCTCACAGATTAACTGCTCCTTATCAAGCTTTTAAAACAAAGGACGGATATATTAATATTGGTGCTGCAAATCAATCAAATTGGGAGAGGCTGACGAAAGTATTAGGAATGGAAAAATTAAATGATAATCCTGATTTTTCAGATTCAAAGAATAGACAATTAAATAAAGTTAAGCTGGAAAAAATTCTTGAAGAAGTATTTATTACAAAGTCTAGCAAAGAATGGATTAGCATTTTGATTGAGAATAGTATTCCTAGCGGACCCATATACAATATGGAAGAAGTTTGGAATGATGAGCAGGTTAGACACAGGAATATGGATGTGAAATTAGATCATCCAAAACAAAAAAATAGTAGAAACATTGGCGTAGCAGTTAAATTAAGTAAAACTCCAGGTGAAATAAAAACGCCTGCACCACTTTACGGTGAGCATTCAAAAAAGATACTTAAAGAATTAGGATACTCAATCGATGAAATAAATAATTTGATTGATTCAAATATTTGTGGAATGCAATAATTTATATTTTTTCAATCCAATTATTTAATTCGTTAATTTGATCTAAACTAACTTCGTGGCCTATAGGGTATTCTTTATAATCTACACTAAAACCTTTTTCTCTTAAGAAATTTAAAGTCTGAGTTGAGCCCATAATGGGGATTACTGGATCGTATGTCCCATGAGACATAAAAATTTTTGTTTTGTTATTTAAATTAAATTCTTTATTTTCGTAAAATAATTGTGAGCCAAGAATTATAAGGCCATCTACTTTTTCATTATAATTATTATGCAAAGTCATCATGCCTCCTTGAGAAAATCCTCCAATAAAAATCCCTTTAATATTGAATTTAATATCATTTAAAATTTCATATATTGTTTGGCTTATTGCCTGCTGAGAAAACTTAAACTCATCTTCATTAGATGGAAATTCGAACCATCTAAAGCCTTCAGCGCCAAAACCTACATTCATCTTAAATGGAGCATTCAAAAAGACATGTATATTTTCCGAATTAAATAAATTTCCTATTTGAGATATTCCTTTCATGCTATCTCCATAACCATGCATAAAAAAAATAATATTTACATTTTTAAGGTCATCAATATTATCTGGAATTCTAATAAGGTAACTTAATTTAGTTGATTTTTTTTCTTTAAAGCTCATTTTGATTTTTATAATTATAAAAATGATTTACTGGACCAGGGCCCTTACCAACACTATAAGAATTTTTAAGAGCATTTGTTAAAAATTCTTTTGATTTTCGTATTGAAAATTCTAGTGATTCTCCTTTGGNNATNTANGCAGCNATAGCNGCAGATAAAGNGCANCCNGTGCCATGTGTNTTTTGAGTNTTAACTCNNTNTTTTTTGAATTTTATTANTTNTGNTCCNNTNNTAAANANNAANTCNACNGAAAAATNNCCTTTAAAATGACCNCCNTTNATTAATACATTTTTNGCNCCNAGATCNANAATTTTTTTTCCNGCTTTTTCTATNTNTTGNTCNGNNGANATATTNATNTTTGNAATTTTTTCAGCTTCTANAATATTTGGAGTNACTANANNNGANATNGGNATTANGTCTNGAACATAAGANNNTACNGCNTCTTCTTCNAAAAGNGCATCNCCACTTTCAGAAACCATNACNGGATCAACTATNAAATTTTGNATTTTATACTCTTCTAATTTTTTNGGANACNANTTTAATAATNTTNCTGTTNGCAAGCATTCCAGTCTTTACGGCAGATGCNCCAATATCTGATAAAACNGAATCGATTTGAGAATTTATAATGTCTTCNTCCATNATTCTTACATCTTGAACACCAATACTATTTTGAGCAGTNACAGCAGTTAGAACTGATGCTCCATANACACCTAAAGCAGCGAATGTTTTTAAATCAGCTTGTATTCCAGCTCCAGCTCCAGAATCAGAACCTGCTATTGTTAATACTTTATTTTTGAAATGTTCCATGATCACAATTAAACTATAGATAATTTTAATTTAAATAATCATATTACGAAACTGAGAGGATAAAGATATGGCTNAAATGAGAAAAAATATAATNAAAGAAAAGTTATTNAATGGCCAAAGAACTTTAACCTTAATGGGNGTTGCGAATCCTGATCAAGTNGACCAATTAGGGCCACTTGATTTTGATGGAATCTGGCTTGAAGCTGAACATGGACCTGTAGATTTTGCTGATATATCTGATATTACTCGNGCTTGTGATTTATGGGGAAAAACTTCTATAACAAGAGTTCATCAAAATGAACCTGGAGTAATTTACAGAACTTTAGATAGAGGAAGTCAAGGAATATGTGTACCTCATATTAATTCTGCTGAAGAGGCAAGAAGGGTAGTTGATGCTGCAAAATTTGCCCCTATTGGAAATAGAGGATTANCAACAAGCAGGCAGGGTTACGGGGTAGATAATTACCATCAAGAATCTAACGATAATTCATTANTAATAGTTCTAATTGAAGATATTATCGCAGTCCAAAANTTAGACGAAATTCTNGAAGTAGATGAAATCGATGTGTTCTTTGTTGCACCAAATGATTTAGCTGCAACAATGGGGTATATNGGAAAAAGTGACCATAAAGATGTTCAAGACACAATTGAAAATACTCTTAAGAGAATTGTTTCATCTGGAAGAACAGCAGGCACATTAACTACAATGTCGGCATTAGATAAATTTCTAGATATTGGTGTAAATTGCATATGTGTAAATATTGGGCCATTCATNAATGAAGGTGTAATTTCTGCAGCGAAAAAAGTATATTCAAAATGAGAAATTTAACATTTATTTTTTTATTATCTTTACTGTTAATTTCATGTAGGTCAGGTGCTCAGGTTCCTGAAGATACGATAATTAAAGTTATGACCCCTACTCCAATTCCAGTTGATTGTAAAAACGAATTTTATCCCGCAGAAGCTCCACAATTTGGAGAAGAAAAATCTTTTAATTATAAAAATTTAAACGACAATTTAAAGATGGTAACTATAACAGTTGGAGATAGTGATAAAGAAGTTGAAATTAATGACAAAGTGGATGTAGATTATACCGGTTGGTTACAAGATGGATGCATATTCGATAGCACTTACCCCAGGGGATCATCTGCTAAATTCAGAATTGGTGTTGGCCAAGTTATTAAAGGATGGGATGATGGATTAATTGGAATGAAAGAAGGTGAAGTGAGAAGATTAAATATTGGATATGAATTTGCATATGGCGAGGAAGGGATACCNGGAGTAATTCCAGAAAAATCAACGCTAATTTTTGAAATCAAACTAAATAAAATAATAAGGCTGGTAAACAATGAATGATGTAAAAGTTAAAAATGTAAAAGTTATTTTCACAGAACCCGACAATATAAGGCTCGTTATAGTAAAAATTGATACAAATCAACCAGGGTTGTATGGAGTTGGGTGTGCAACATTTACTCAAAGACCTACGCCTGTAAAAGCAGCAATTGAAGATTATTTAGCACCTTTTATTGAAGGAAAAAATGTTAATGATATTGAAGATATTTGGGCATCGTCTTATGTTTCTTCTTATTGGAGAAATGGACCAGTCTTAAATAATGCATTATCAGGTATTGACCAAGCGTTATGGGATATAAAAGGAAAATTAGCTAATATGCCGATTTATGATTTATTAGGAGGAAGATCAAGAGAAGCTGCACCAGTTTACGTTCATGCCTCTGGAAATTCAAATGAAGAAGTTGGTGATATGATGCAAAAATACATGGAACAAGGCTTCCATCATATTAGGGTTCAAGTGGCAACACCAGGCTATGCAACATATGGAAATAAAAGCGCAAAAACAGGTGAAGAAACAACTCAAAACAGAGATGTTTCAAAAGGGCCTATCGCTGCAACTAGCTGGGTATCAAGCTGGGTTAGTGAACCATCTGGCGACGATTCTGAAAAATATGGAAAATCATCTGAAGGTAAGCTTTATGGAAAATCAAGATTATCTGCTCATCCTGGAGGAATATTTGAGCCAGTTCCATATATGACTTCAGCAATTTCATTATTTGAATATATTAGAAATAGGTTTGGTTATGGAGTTGAAATTCTTCATGATGTTCATGAAAGAATTAGCCCGATACAAGGTGTATGGTTTGCAAAACAAGTTGAAAAATACAGACTATTTTTTCTGGAAGATTTATTTAGTCCTGAAGATCAGCATTATTTTGAAATGGTAAGAAATCAGTGCGCAACTCCAATTGCTATGGGTGAATTATATGTTTCTCCAAATGACATTATTCCTATGATGAAAAATAAATTAATCGATTTTATTAGGATTCATGTTTCTGATATTGGTGGATTAACTCCTGCTAGAAAAATTGCTGCCATGGGAGAACTAATGGGAATAAAAACTGCGTGGCATGGGCCTGGTGATACTTCACCTGTTGGTCATGCAGCTAATCTAGCACTAAATTTAAACTGCCCAAATTTTGGAATTCAAGAGGCAGCATTATTTGGAGAAAATTCTAAGGAAGTTTTTCCTGGTTGTCCGGAACTTAGAGATGGCATGATGTGGTCTAATGGCAAGCCTGGNTTGGGGATTGATATTAATGAAGAATTAGCTAAAAAATTTCCTTTTAAGGAAAGAGTTTGGGGTGGAGCTTGGGATACAGTTAGAAGAGCAGATGGTGGAGTTGTAAAACCTTAAATTATGAATAATCGAATACCTTATAATCCTTCAATTATTGAACCAAAATGGCAAAAAAAATGGAAGGATTCAAAAATTTATAATGTCGACTTAGATTCAAAAAATAAGGAAAATTATTTTTCTCTTACAATGTTTCCATATCCATCAGGAGACTTGCATATTGGACATTGGTATGCTTTTACTCCTGCAGACAGCTATTCTCGTTTCAAAAAAATGAAAGGTTTCAATGTTCTCCACACTCAAGGTTTTGATGCCTTTGGTTTACCTGCTGAAAATGCCGCAATTTCAAGAAACATAAACCCAATGAAATGGACATTCGACAATATTGACAATATGAGAGGACAGTTTAATTTAATGGGGAATTCATATGACTGGTCTAGAGAGTTAATTACCTGCACACCGGAATATTACAAGTGGAATCAATTTTTCTTTTTAAAAATGTATGAAAAAGGAATTGCTTACAGAAAAAACGGTGCTGTTTGGTGGGACCCTGTTGATCAAACAACATTAGCAAACGAGCAGGTTGTTGAAGGTAAATCTGAAAGATCTGGAGCAGATGTTGTTAGAAAAATGATGCCCCAATGGTATTTCAAGATTACAGATTATGCTGAAGAATTACTAGAAATGGATGATTTAGGCTGGCCAGAAAAAATTAAACATATGCAAAGAAATTGGATTGGTAAGTCATTAGGAACAGATGTAGATTTTAAACTTCAAAAAGGAAATAAAATTATTTCAACTTTTACAACTCGTGTCGACACAATATTTGGCGTAACCTTTATAGTTCTTGCTCCGGAACATGATTTGATAAATGAAGTGACAACAGAAGAGTATAAGGAAAAGGTAAAAAATTATATTAAAAATTCTGCAAAATCTTCTGAAATAGAAAGAACCTCAACTGAAAGAGAAAAAACTGGTCAATTTACAGGAGGTTATGCAATTAACCCAATGAATAATAAAAAAATACCAATTTTTATTGGTGATTATGTACTGGGGACATATGGAACAGGTGCTGTTATGGGGGTACCTGCTCACGATCAGAGAGATTACGAATTTGCAAAAAAATACGAACTTCCGGTTGATGTTGTAATTTCAAAAGATGGCAAAATTACAAATGACCTAAAAAAAGCAAATGAATCATATGGAATTTTAATAAACTCACAGAATTTTGATGGTCTTGATAGTGAAAAAGCAAAAAAAGCTATTACAGATTT
>PBWZ01000015.1 GCA_002727435.1 Chloroflexota bacterium | reverse complement strand
AAGAATTTTTAGATTATTTTTCAACAAAGAAGAATGATCTTCCAGAAATTGATAAAAAAAAGTTTGATTTAAATCCTATTAGAATTCTTGATTCCAAAGAAAAAATTACCATGGATTTAATTTTAAAATCTCCAAAACCAATCGAATTTCTTGATGATGAATCCAAGAAACATTGGGACAAGCTCCAAATAATCATTAATAAAATAATTGATCAATTTAATGATGTTGATTTAGTTATTGATCACAATTTGGTAAGAGGTTTAGATTATTACTCAATGACTGTTTTCGAAATTGAGCCCGCAAGTAGAAGTGAAAAATCTCAAGCGAGTATATTATCAGGAGGAAGATATGATAATTTAATTTCACATATTGGAGGCCCAGACACNNCTGCNGCTGGTTTTGGNAGTGGAATAGAAAGAATAATGATTTCAATGGATNAAAGTTTTNTTGAAGTNGATGACTTACCCNATTTAACTATCATCTCATTAACAAGTGAAGCTTGGGTAAAAACTAACACNCTTGCCAATACATTGAGGGAGAAAAATATTGTTGTTTTAAATGCATCTGCAAATAAAAGTTTTAAATCTCAGATGAGATATGCTAATCAAATCAAATCAAAATTTTTAATGGTGGTTGGAGAAAATGAATTAAATAATGATGAGATTGAAATTAAAGAACTTTCAAGTGGGATAACCACTAAGATGAAATTCAACGTAGATGAAATATACTCAAAATTAATTGAAAATGGATAAATCAACCTTAAATAAACTAAAAAATATTGAAGAAAGGTTTTTTGAAATTGAAAAACTAATGTCTGATCAAAATAATGCTTCAGATATCCAATTGATCACAAAGCTTGCAAAAGAACACAGTGANTTAAAAAAAATTGTAAATTTATACCAAGATATAAATCAAAAATCATCTCAACTTTATGACCTAAAACAAATAGTAAAAGAAGAAAGTGATAATGAATTAATCGAACTTGCAAAAGAAGATATTTCTGANTTAGAGAAAGAAATTGAAACTTTAAGTGCTGATTTGCAGGAACAACTNATACCAAAAGATGTTAGAGATAAAGCAGATGCTATAGTTGAAGTTAGGGCTGGAACTGGTGGTGATGAAGCAAGTATATTTGCTGGAGAAATTTTTCGAATGTACCAAAGGTACACAGAGTTACAAAACTGGTCTTTCAAATTAGTTGATATGAATGACAACGGATTGGGNGGCATTAAAGAAGTTACTTTTGAAATTAATGGTTCTGGGGTTTTCAGAAAAATGAAACANGAAGCAGGTACACATAGAGTCCAGAGAGTGCCTTCTACCGAATCACAAGGAAGGATACATACTTCTGCAGTAACAGTTGCAGTTTTGCCAAGACTTGAAGATATAAATATAACTATTAACCAAGAGGATATTAGAACTGACATTTTCCATTCTGGTGGAGCAGGCGGTCAAAATGTTAATAAGGTTGCAACAGCGGTAAGNCTTACNCATAATCCATCAGGNATTGTAGTTACATGCCAAAGGGAAAGATCTCAGTCTCAAAATAGGCTTATAGCAATGGATTTACTTAAAGTTAGGTTATGGGATCTTGAATATCAGAAACAACAACTTGAACATAGTAAAAATAGGAAGGATCAAGTTGGTAGTGGTGACAGATCAGAAAAAATTAGAACATACAATTTTCCTCAAGGCAGAATAACTGATCATAGAATAAATGAGTCAGTTTATAATTTAGATGAATTTTTAAATGGATCTATTGATATATTGATCGATAAATTAATCAGAAATGAACAAATAAAAAAATTATCTGAAAATGAAGATAATTGAATCATATATTTATACACTTAATCAAATTGAATCAATAACNTTTGACAAGATTGAAGCTGAGGCAGAAACAGAATTAATCTTCACAAGCAAGCTCTTTAAGAAATATTTTGGGCAGAGNTTAAAAAAAGAGGAAGTATTTGGAAAATTTTCACATAATGAATTAAAAAAAAATACCTTATTGAATTTAAATGAAATTATAAAAGAAAGATCTAAAGGCATCCCTATTCAGTACATATTAGATGAGGCCTGGTTTTATGGACATAATTTTCATGTTTATATTAATGACTCACACAAAGCTTTAATTCCAAGAAATGAAACTGAATTAATAGTAGAGAAATTAACTGAACATTCAAAAGAAAAATCTAAATACATTGGAATTGATATTGGAACAGGAACATGTTGCATACCGATTTCTTTTATTTTAAATTCCTCAAATGATGTTTTTTTTGATGCTATAGATCCTTATACGTTTAAAATAGCAAAAAAAAATATATCAAAATTTAAATTAGAAAAAAAAATAACTCTGCATAGTATTGGCATTGAAGAAATCTTGAATACTTTTGATAGAAAGTACGATATTGTTACTGCAAATTTACCTTATATTCCTAAAGATAAAAAAATTAAAGAATTAGTTTTTGAACCAAAAGAGGCTCTTTATGCCAAAGATAATGGTTTACATTACATAAAAATATTTTTTAATATTTTGCCAAATATTATTAAAAAAAATGGGATTGCATTAATTGAAATTGATCCTAAGCATTCTGATTATTTAATAAGATTAAAAAACTTTGAAATATCTATATTTAAAGATTTAAATAATCTAGACAGGATAGCTAAAATTAAACTTAAATAGTTATCTTTTAGTAAATTGCTGAGCTTTTCTTGCTCTTTTCAATCCGTATTTTTTACTTTCTTTAACTCTTGAATCTCTTGTTAATAAACCCTTGGTTTTCAATTTCTTTCTATATGACGGATCCATTTTAATAAGAGCTCTTGATATGCCTAATGACAATGCATCAGCTTGCCCAGAAATACCTCCACCATGAGTTTTTGCAATAACAGATAAATTTCCAGCTACATCAAGTAATTCCAATGGTCTTGTTGCTGATTTTTGCCATATCTCTACCGGTATTGCTTCTTGAAGTGGTTTGCCATTAACTGTAACTCCACCAGGTTTATTACCACTATAAATTCTTACTCTGGCAATTGCAGATTTTCTTTTTCCTGTTCCGTAGTAATACTTTTGAGTAGACAATATATTCTCCTATTTCTTTTCAATATTTTTTTCAAAAGGATGGGAGCTGTCTGAAAAAACTTTTAGTCTTTTCATCATTACATCCCTTAATTTGTTTTTTGGAAGCATTCCTTTTACTGCATTAACAACTACTTCATTAGGATCTTTTTCCATCATTTCTTGAAATTTTATCAACTTTTCACCACCAGGGTAGCCAGAATGTTTAAAATACTCTTTCTGGGTATCTTTATTTCCTGTTAATTTAACACCTTTTGAATTTATAACTACTACAAAATCTCCTGTTGCTAAATTTGGAGCATAGCCTACTTTTTCTTTTCCCATTAGTTTCATTGCTATTTGAGTAGCAACTCTACCTAGAACTTGATCATTGGCATCAATCAAATGCCACTCATGACTAATTTCTTTTGAACTAATTGATATTTTATTTAAATCTTTGTTAACCATAATTAATTTAGAATGTTTTTGTATTTGATGTCAGATAAGTATAAACCTTTTGAAGAAACAAGTAGATTAAATTTACCTTTACTAGGCATATCTAATGCTTCTTGAATGTTAGTTAAACTTATTTTATTTTTCATTAATAATATCAACGAGCCAACTATTCTTCTAACTTGTTGATATAAAAATGAGTTTCCAGAAATAATNATATCCATTTTTCTTCCAGAAAAATTATATTTAATAGATTTAATTTCTCTGATTGTATTTGAATTTTTCGGAAGCAACCTTCCTGTAAAAGACAAGAAATTATGTTTACCAATAAATACATTGGTTGCATTTTCAAGTGAGCTAATATCAAGGCTTTCTTTAATATGCTCAAAATAATTATATTCAATTGGCGATATCCTATCTCCAAGTATTAGCCTATANGTNTATTCTCTTNTNNGTGCATCTCTTCTCACATCTATNTTGCTTTNAGTTTTATTACATTTAAAAGCTCTAATATCTTTAGGAAGATTATAATTTAAAGTATCAACCCATGATTCTTCAGTAATATCTAAGTTTGATNTNAAGTTCACTACCTGTTTTNTAGCATGCACTCCAGAATCGGTTCTGCTAGCAAACTCAGAGATAACATTTTTCTTGTGAATAGAAGTTAATGCTTCATCAAAAGCACCTTGNACTGTTCTGGTGTTTGGTTGTTTTTGAGATCCTTGGAACTTTGTTCCATCATACTCTATTGCTACAACTAAATTATTCATCTTCATTTTCGTTTTCAGTTGATTCTGTAGTAATATCATCAATTATAGACAGCTCAACCATGTGAGATGAGTCACCCTTNCTGTAACCCAACTTAGTGATTCTTGTAAATCCGCTATCTCTAGTTTCAAATCTTTTACTAACTACATTGAACAACTCATTAGTGATTTCAGTATTATTAACAATAGAATAAGCTTTTCTTTTATCGTTAACAGAGCCTTTCCTGCCAAGAGTAATAAGTTTTTCTAATTTTGGTTGCACTGCTTTAGCTTTAGACATTGTGGTTCTAATCTTTCCACGCTTTATACATTCGTTTAAAAGAATTCTATAAAGCGCTTTTCTGCTGCCAGTCTTTCTACCTAATTTATATCCAGAAACTCTATGCCTCATTACTATGCTTTTCCTTCTTCTTCAACCTGTTTTATGAAAGGTTGCAGTTTTTCTTCAAGCTCATCTAAAGATTTCTGCCCGAAGTTCTTGAGTTTAAGCATTTCGGGACCAAGAGGAAATTCTATAATATCTCCTACTCGATTTAATCCGCTCCTTTTTAAACAATTGAAAGTTCTGCTCGATAAATCAAGGCTCTCAACAAGAGTGTTATAAACTTCTGCAGAAACACCTTTTGAATCGTTTGTTTCAACTACGTTAGTTACTTCTTCAAGATTTACAAATTGAAAATATTTCTTCATAAGTAAATCTGCACCATTTTTTACTGCATCCGAAGGAAGTATTGAGCCATCTGTCCAGATTTCTAAAGTTAATTTTTCAATATTAGTCTCATTTCCAATTCTTATATCTTCAACAAAGTAGTTAACCTTTCTCACAGGACTAAAAATTGAATCAACAGGCAAAAAACCAATGCCAAGGNTTTCTTGNGCAAATCTATCTGCNGGGATGTANCCAACNCCATGTTCNACATTAAATTCAACAGAAAGCTTAGATGAACTACTGTTTAAAGTTGCTAAATATAATTCTGGATTAACAATCTCAAAATCTGCACTCGTCATTATGTCTCCAGCTGTAATTTTNCCCTCACCTTTGACATCNAATCTCATTCTTCCAGATCTTTCTGACATAGCNTTTAATCTNATATTTTTAAGATTTAATATAAATTCAATTACACCTTCAGTCATNCCATCTATTGATGAGTATTCATGTTGAACTCCATCTATTCTTACCCATGTTATTGCTGCACCAGATANAGAATTAAGTAGTGTCCTTCTCATTGAATTGCCGATAGTATCACCCATTCCCTTGGGAAGAGGACTTGCAATAATCTCAGCATACTTTTCATTTTCTTCATTTATTACAAATGAAAGTTCTGGTAATTTTTTTTCACTCATCTGTTCTTCAAATTCAGATGTAGTTGTTACACCAAACTGTTTTTCTATTTCTTCTGGCATCATTCCCATTTTATCTCCTTGAATAATATTCAATAATTAATCTTGTTTGAATTCCAATTTCCATATCATCTGTTTCAGGCTTAGATATAACATCCCCTGAACCATTTTTTCTATCCGATTTTAACCATTCAGGAACATTTCTTTCTTTCATTTCTTCATCAAGATCCATAGTTTTAAACATTTCAGTTTTTTTTGATTTTTCTGATATCTCAATTTTGTCCCCATTTCTAACTAGATAACTGGGTACATCAACTTTTCTACCATTTACAAGAAAATGCCCATGACTAACGAGCTGTCTTGATTGGGCTCTTGATCTTCCAAATCCTAATCTAAACACTGTATTATCTAGCCTACTCTCTAAAATTGATAATAAATTTTCACCAGCAATACCTTCCATTTTTGAAGCCTTTTTGACATAAGTTCGAAATTGTCTTTCCATTATTCCATAAATAATTCTAGCTTTTTGTTTCTCTCTAAGCTGAGTTCCATAGTCAGACAATCTTCTAGTTGGGACATATGAATTCTTCCTTAACCGATTTCTCTCTACCGAACATTTTCCAGAAGGTTTTGAGCAAAGCCTTTCGCCCATTCTTACACATTCTTTACAAGTTATTGATGTTCTAAGTTTCAATTTTATGCTCCTTCTATACTCTTCTTCTTTTAGGTGGCCTACAAACGTTGTGTGGTATCGGCGTTACATCTTTAATACTAAGAACATTAAGGCCTGATGACTGAAGAGCTCTAATTGCTGCTTCTCTTCCAGCTCCAGGACCTTTTACAACTACATCAAGTTTATTAAGACCTATTTCTTCAGCTTTTTTTGCCAAAGTTTCTGCGATTCTTTGAGCTGCGAAAGATGTTGATTTTCTCGACCCTTTAAATCCAACTGATCCTGCTCCACTTGAATAGAGCACATTACCAGATTCATCAGTTAATGTAATTATAGTGTTATTAAAGGTAGCTGAAATATAAGCCATACCTTTTTGTATAAATCTTTTTTCTTTTTTTCTTTGTCTTGTTTTTCTAGCCATTTTAATGTTTAGTTACTTGTTTTTTACCAGCAATTGCAATCTTTTTGCCTCTTTTAGTTCTTGCATTAGTTTTGGTTCTTTGTCCTCTTACAGGAAGGTTTCTTCTGTGCCTATCACCCCTGTAGGTTTTGATATCACCAAGTCTTTTAATATCATCCCTAACAGATCTTCTTAAGTCACCTTCAATAGGTTCTTCAAGAGAATCAACAAGTGACCTAATAAGGTTTAGTTTTTCTTCACTAAGATCTTTAACTCTTGGATTGTCAGAAACGCCAGCTCTTTCAATTAATTTTTTAGCACCAGTTCTTCCAATGCCATAAATGCTTGTTAATGCAATTTCTATTCTCTTATTGTCAGGTATATTTAC
>PBWZ01000014.1 GCA_002727435.1 Chloroflexota bacterium | reverse complement strand
AAGCTCCAGTTGAAGAAGCTCCAGTTGAAGAAGCTCCAGTTGAAGAAGCTCCAGTTGAAGAAGCTCCAGTTGAAGAAGCACCTGTTGAAGACAACAAAGAAAGTGAAGATAAATGAGTGAAGATAGCCTAGCCCCAATGGTAGAATATATTGCTAAAGCAATAGCAAATAATCCAGACGAAGTTAATGTTGAAGAAAATATAAATGAAGATGGTGTTGTTGAACTGAAATTAAACCTTGCTCAGGAAGATAAGGGAAGAATCATAGGAAGAAAAGGGCAAGTTGCAAGGTCAATAAGATCAATCTTAAGAGTTGGTGCTGTAAAAAGAAATCAGGTTATTAGACTAAGCATTGACTAGCATTAAAGTTGATACATCTAACCATGTTGAATTAGGTATCCTTGTAAAACCACATGGGTTAAAAGGTGAAATTAAACTTAAATTGCATTCTCCTCAATCAGATTTAATTTTTAAAATTAATGAAGTATTTGTTAGTAATTTAATATTAAAAATCGATTATTGTAAGAAAGTTTCTAGTGGGATTTTATTAAAATTTTCTTCAAAAAATAATCGGAATGCAATAGAAGGTCTAATTGGGGAAAAAATTTATGTTGATAAAAATGTAATTCCTGAAGCTCCCTATGGGGAGAATTACTATTTTGAATTAATTGGATCTAAAGTCGTATATAATAATGCTGAGATAGGAACACTAATTGAAATTGTAGAAACAAAGGCTAATAATATTTATGTAATAAAAGAATTAGATGGAAAAGAAATTCTAATTCCAAAAACTAAATCATTCATAAAAAAATTTAATAAAGATAAAAAAATATTAGAAGTAATACTACCGGAGGTAATCTAAATGTCTGGACATTCTAAATGGAGCACAATAAAACATAAAAAAGGTGCTTTGGATGCAAAGAGAGGTAAATTATTTACTAAATTAAGTAAAGAAATTATTGTTGCAGCCAGAGAAGGCTCTGACCCAGAGATGAATTTTAGACTTAGACTCGCTATCCAGAATGCAAAAGCTTCCAATATGCCAAGTGACAATATTGAGAGAAGTATAAAAAAAGGTTCTGGGGAAGATACAAGCGGAGCAACTTATGAAGAGATTACTTATGAAGGATATGGGCCTGGAGGAACTGCTTTTATTCTTCAAGCATTAACAGATAATAAGAACCGTACTGCTGCTGAAGTCCGATCGTGCTTTTCTAAAAATGGAGGAAATTTAGCTGAAAGCGGAGCTGTTTCATGGAATTTTGAAACCAAGGGGGTCATTGATGTTAATGCGGATAAAGATAGTGTTGAAGAAATTTCTATGGAAGGAATTGATGCTGGAGCCATTGATGTTGATGTTGATGAAGCAAATATAACTTTTTATACCACTTATCAAGATTTCGAAAATGTAAAAAAATTTTTAGAAGCTAACGATTCTGTCAGCATCGACAGATCTGAAATAGAATTGGTACCTAATACATTTGCTGATGTAGATAAAACCGTAGCCCTAAAAACAATGAAATTGCTTGAAAAGCTTGAAGATTTAGATGACATACAAAAAGTATTTTCTAACTTAGAAATAACAAATGAATTGATAGATGATTTCGAATAATACCTATGGATTCTTACAATCTAAATCCTGAATTTATACCTAAAGGGGACCAATCGAAAGCCATCGATCAATTATGTAACAATTTATCAAATGGAAAAAAAAGGCAAACTCTTTTGGGTGTTACTGGAAGCGGTAAAACTTATACCATGGCAAGTACAATTTCAAGAGTAAAGAAACCAGCTTTAATAATTGCTCATAATAAAACCTTAGCTGCACAGCTCGCAACGGAATTTGAAGAGTTTTTGCCAGAAACAAATGTACATTACTTTGTTTCATATTACGATTACTATCAACCAGAAGCATATGTGCCAAGATCTGATACATACATAGAGAAGGAAGCTGATATAAATGAAGAAATTGAAAAACTAAGGCATGCCTCTACAAACAATTTATTAAACAATAAAAATGTTGTTATTGTTGCTTCAGTATCCTGTATATATGGATTAGGTGATCCAGATGAATATAACGACTTTAAAGTTGAACTGCATGAAGGAAGTGAGCAAAATTTAAGAGATCTCCAACGGAAGTTAGTTTCAATGCAATATTCAAGAAATGAAATTGATTTACAAAGAGGAACTTTCAGGGTTCGTGGTGACACCCTAGAGATTATACCTTCCGATGAAGAATATGTTTCCAGAATTCAATTCTGGGGAGATGAAATTGAAAAAATAACAATTATTGATAATTTGACTGGAGAAATTATTGATAAAAAAAGTAGTCTTTCTATATTCCCTGCAAAACATTGGGTTACAAGCCAAGAAAGAATGGTTTCAGCAATAAAAGATATTGAAATTGAACTTGAGAACAGACTCAAACAATTAAGGGAGCAAAATAAACTACTCGAACTTCAAAGATTAGAACAAAGAACATTATTTGATATTGACCTTATGAAAGAAACTGGAACCTGCCCGGGAATAGAGAACTATTCAAGGCACTTAGGTAGACGTAAAGAAGGTTCTCCTCCGCAAACTTTAATTGACTATTTTCCTGATGATTTCATAACTTTTATTGACGAAAGTCACATAACACTGCCGCAAATTAGAGCAATGTCTAGTGGTGATTTTTCAAGGAAATCTACTCTTGTTGAATACGGATTTAGGCTTCCATCAGCAATTGATAATAGACCTTTAAANTTTGATGAATTTAANCAAAAGGTAAATCAAATTACATTTGTATCTGCAACACCTGGGCCGCATGAAAAAGAAGTAGAGGAAAGAAGAGTCACCCAAATAATGAGGCCAACAGGATTACTTGATCCAAAAATTACAATTTCTCCTTCAAAAAATCAAATTGATAATTTAATACAAAGGATTAATGAAAAAATCGAAAAGAAGCAAAGAATTCTTGTCACTACCCTTACAAAGAAAATGGCTGAAGAATTATCACAATATCTTATTGANATGGGTATAAAAACTCATTATCTACACTCAGAAATTGATACTATAGAAAGAATTGAAATTCTTCGTGACTTAAGATATGGNNTATATGATGTGGTAGTTGGAATAAATTTACTNCGNGAGGGATTAGATTTACCTGAGGTAAGTTTAGTTGCAATTCTTGATGCTGACAAAGAAGGTTATCTAAGATCATCAACGTCACTTATTCAAACGATTGGAAGAGCTGCAAGGCATGTTGAGGGTGAAGTNGTTATGTATGCAGATAGAGAAACTGAATCGATGAAATATGCAATNTCAGAAACAGAAAATAGGAGAGCAATTCAAAATAAATTTAATATTGAAAATAATATTACTCCAACTTCAATTAACACAACCATTCGAGATATTACTGACAAATTAAAGAGNANTGAAGAAGGAGTTAATGAAGAAAATATTGAAATTAATAAGAAAGATGCACATAAATTGATAAAAAAACTTGAAAAAGAAATGAAGTCTTTTGCAAAAAGNATGGAATTTGAAAAAGCTGCNCTTATAAGAGACCAGATTCATGACATAAGAATAATAACTAAAAAGGTAGAATAAATAATTTTTCTTGTTATATAATAAAGATATGAGTAATGATTTAAATAAAGATAAAGTAATAGATGCACTTAAAGAAGTGTATGATCCTGAGATTCCTGTCAACATCGTTGACCTTGGTCTGATTTATGATGTAGATATAAATGGAACAGATGTTGATGTAAAAATGACTCTAACAGCCGCAGGTTGCGGAATGGGNCCNTATATTGCACAGCAAGCAGAATGGGCCATATCTGAACTTGAAGATGTTGAAGATGTAAATGTAGATATTGTTTTTGACCCTCCATGGGATCCAGAAAGAATAACCGAAGACGGAAAAAAACTCCTTGGTATAGACTAAATGTCATCAAAAAGAAAGCTTACTCCTCAAGAAGAAGCTCGACTNTCACAAGTCAGAGAAAATTTTCAAAAAAGAAAAAAAATTACCGAAAGTATTTCATCAATCAAAAATAAGATTGGAGTTTATAGTGGTAAAGGCGGTGTGGGAAAAACAACCGTNTCAGTAAATCTTGCGTGCTCACTTGCTTCACAAGGTAAATCAGTAGGNATATTTGATGTTGATATTGATTGCCCTAANGTTGCTAATATACTNCATTTAAGCGAAGGNCCAACTCAAAANGAAGAAGATAAGAAATTTTANCCTTCATCTAGGTTTGATGTAAAAGTTATGACAATGTCTTTTTTTCACGAGAATGAAGAAGAGGCAACAATTTGGAGAGGACCAATGATAACAAATGCTATCAANCAGCTTCTTCAAATGACACACTGGGGAGAACTTGACTACTTAATAGTAGACTTACCCCCAGGAACTTCNGATGGTCCTTTAACTGTAATGCAAACATTAAATCTNGATGGTTTCATTATTGTGACTGCCCCCCAAAAGGTAGCAAAACTTGATGCAATAAGGTCTATAAATATGATTAAAAAATTAAATCAAAATGTAATAGGTGTTGTTGAAAATTTTTCTGGTCCTGTTTTTGGCTCTGGGGCAGCTCAAGAAATTTCAGAGCAGTTTGATATTCCTAAACTTGGGACAATNTCTTTAAATGCTGAACATAATGTTGGCACAAAACCAGCAGCATTGACTTCAACCACGGTAAAAGAGGAATTTTTANACATTTCTCTTGCAGTAATANAAAGCTTCAAAGGNTAAATTTTATTTAGTTCCTCAGCTAATCTTTCACCAACTATTTCTGCTTCGCCTTCATAGAGACCAAATGGTGATATTCTGGTCAATCTTTTGTTAAAATTTCCTTCCATATCTTGATCGCATCGAATCCAAATCCTCGGTTCACCATCTCTTAAAGCATTTTGAACATCAATTAGGCTTGCGTTTTCTTTGGTCAACTTGATTTTTACTCCATGAGGATCATGCCCTATGGTGTTTTCTTGAACCTCAACCTCTATCCCATCAATGTCTTTGATGTATGAAGCAATTTTTAAACATGTCTTTTCAGCCTTAGCAAGCCTATCTTCATGATTAGTATTCATCCACATCTTTGCTGCTTCAACTGCACCAATTATTTCTTGCCTGTCAATTTTTTGTGGCCTACCAACCCCTCTTACTCTTCTCATTTCATATGATATAAAACTTTGTAATGCCACTTTATCAACAATTTCTTTTGTTCCTACAACAAATCCTGTTGAATGTGGAGCACCAAAGTATTTTGCTGCATAAGATACTGAATCAGCGCCCATATTGGAATATTTTGATAGATTTTCAAGTGGATAAATCTGTCCAGCTGCATCAACCATAACATATAGGTTATTGCTTTTTGCAACTTCAATAGTTTCTTCAAGACTTAATGCATTAGGGTCATTTATTGTTTCATTAGCAACATAATGAACAGCTACTGTCTTATCAGTAATTGATTTTTCTAAGTCATCAGATGTGACTAAATCTTTATTGCCAAATTCAACTAATTTAGCCCCTGCATATGTAAGGCATCTTTCATAATGATACCTTTGCCTAGACTGAATTAAAATTTCATCTTTCATGCCGGTAGTATCTGGTAATTTAACTATTAAATTATCATCATCGCCAGCCATAAATGCAGCAGTTGTTAATGTTAAGGCTGATCCAGCTCCTGAAGTAACGTAACAAGCCTCTGCACCAAAAAGTTTAGCTATAAAATCGCCTGCTTTTTGTTCAAGTTCATCCATGGGAACATACATATCTTGTGCACTTTGCATAGCATCTATGACTTGTTTTGGTTGGGTTGATCCACCTAATAATGTAACACTACCAATTGCATTAATTATTGGCTTTATTCCAAGTTCAGAGTATATTTTATTTACCATTGTTTACCTCAAATAATATTTTTAACTAATAAATTAAATTATACGATAATGACAAAAAATAAAATAATTAAATCTTCAAATATTTCTAACAAAGATCTTAATGGGTGGGTAAATAATCATGCAATAATTATTGAAAATGGAAAGATCTCTAATGTAATTAACCAAGAAGGCATACCAGAATTATCTTCATACGAAATTATTGATTTTGGTGAATCTTATGCAATCCCTGGAATAATAGAGACTCACGCTCATTTACAGTTTTCAGCAACACATGATGCTTATGAAATTTATTTTAATGAAGATGAAGACCAAAGATATGAAAGAGCAATAAAAAATGCAGAAAAGTCACTTTTATCAGGTGTAACTTCAATTAGGGATTTAGGATCACCAAATAATTTAATTTTTCCTTTAAAAAAAGATATTGATGAAGGAATAAAAAGAGGTCCAAATATTTTTCCTACTGGAACACCAATAACTATAAAAGATGGTCACTGTTGGTTTTTTGGATCAATTGCACATAACTCAAGTGAAATTTTTAAAGTTATTGATAATCAATTAAATTTAGGTGCTACGCACATAAAAATAATGGCGTCGGGAGGAAACTTTACACCAAGTTCAAATCCAAGGATTTCTCAATATTCATATGAAACCATTCAGGAGACAGTAAATTACTGCAATAGCAATGGTACATATTTGTGCGCACATACATTATCAAGAAATTCTACAATTCAATGCATTGAAAGTGGTGTGCAAAATATAATTCATGGAAGATGGTTTGATGAATCTACTGATAAAGCATACTCATTTGATAAAGATTATTCAAAAATGATTGTAGATAAAGGGATATACGTAGATTCAACTATTTCAAAACATCTTCTCGAATATGAATCAGAACTTAAGGGAGAGAAACAGAGGCCATCTAATCCTAATGTAAACTCTGAACCGTCATATGAAAGTATAATCAATATCTTTCGATATTTAGACTTAGAAGGAGTAAAAATTATTGGAGCATTGGATATGGGTATGTCAAAAGCAGATTTCAACAAAGCGGTTGCGAGTGCATGGGCCCATGTTGAGTGGTTAGGTTTTGACCATTGGAAAGCTATACGAAGCATAACAATAACTAATGCTGAGGCTATGAGAATTGAAAAAAGTAAAGGATTGATTTCTGAAGGATATGACGCAGATATGGTTTTTTTCAAAAATGATCCATCTAAAAACATTAGAAATCTAGTTTTTGATCCTCAACATGTTATAAAAGGTGGAGAAGTTATTTTTTAGTCGTCCTCAAGTGTTGAAGTGTCTCCTTCTGGAAGACCTAATTCCCTAGCCTTAAGTAACCTTCTCATAATTTTGCCGCTTCTTGTTTTTGGCATAGTTTCAACGTATTCAATGTCCCTTGGAGCAACACCTGAGGATAATTTGCTTTTGGCAAATTGCATCAACTCAAGCCTTAAATCTTTGCTCCACTCGAAGCCATTATTTAATGAAACAAATGCTTTAACAACTTCCATAGCTATCTTGTCAGGGACCCCTATAACACCTGCCTCAGCAACTGCTTCATGTTCAATCAAAGTGCTTTCTACTTCAAACGGGCTAACTAAATGTCCCGCAGTATTAATAACATCATCGGATCTCCCTTGGAACCAGAAAAACCCATCTTCATCCATAAATGCTTCATCCCCAGTAATATACCAACCTTTTTTGAACCTAGAATTGTACCTTTCATCATTTTTCCAGTATGCAAAAAATTGAGATGGCCACCCAGGTTTGACTGCTAATATTCCTGGTTCATTAGGTTCTAATCTTTTAAAATCTTTATCAAGTATTGCAAGTTCAACTCCAGGAATAGGTATGCCCATGCTTCCAGGTCTAATTTCCATAAAAGAATAATTAGCACACATTATCGCACCCGTTTCAGTTTGCCACCAGTTGTCGTGTATTGGCATTCCATAATTTTCATTGCCCCATACTACAGCTTCTGGATTAAGAGGTTCACCTACACTCGCAATAAATCTTAAAGTAGAAATATCGTGCTTTAAAATTGGACCAGATCCTGCTTTCATGAGCATTCTTATTGCTGTTGGGGCTGTATACCATATGCTGACATTATGGTCTTGGATTATTGAGTACCATTTTGAAGCAGAGTAACCACCTTCAAATATAACTTGAGTTAGGCCATTACTCCATGGAGCNAACATTCCATATGAAGTGCCNGTTACCCACCCCGGGTCTGCAGTACACCAGTATATATCATCTTTTTTCATGTCTAAAGCCCACTTACCAGTTGCATATTGNTGAACAATTGATTGGTGCCTATGAAGGGCTCCCTTAGGTTTTCCAGTTGTACCAGAGGTATAATGCATTATGGAGTAATCATACTGAGATGTATTTTCAATTGACCCAATGGGTTCTGCATTTTTCATTAATTCTTCATAGGAAAGATCACTTCCAATTAATGTGCTATCAATTCTATTATTTTTATTAACGATTAATACATTTTCTAAATCTGGCAAGTCACTTAGTATGGTACTAATTTTTTCTCTTAATTCAGGTTGAGTAATTAATATTTTTGCTCCTGAATCTAGCATTCTATCTTTTACTGGCTCGGGTCCAAATGCAGAAAACAATGGCCCAACAATAGCTCCAATTTTTAATCCACCAAATACNGAAATATAGCATTCAGGCAGCCTGTCCATGAACACAAATACCCTGTCCCCTTTTTTTACTCCGAGATTTTTCAAAACTGTAGCAAACTTATCAGTAAGATTTTTCAGGTCATTAAAAGTATAATCTTCTCTTTCGTCATTTTTTCCATGCCAAATCATAGCCTTTTTTTCACCCTCACCTTTTTCAACGTGACTATCTATGCATACATGAGCATTGTTTAGACCGCCACCTGGCAACCATGGAATCTCATCAAATATATTCTCCCAATCAAAATTTTTCTTAAATTCGTCAAGATTTTCGATATTAGGAGTAATTTTTGGTTTTCTATCGCCAATTTTTTTTATTTTTTCAAAATCCATNATGCCCCCAAACAATTTTTAGCATTTAAGTTTTTACCCAACTAATATATTATTAATCTTCTATTAATTTTCAACTTAATTTATTTTATAATAAAGTAGATNAGTTGATATGAAAAATTTAGAAGAGAAATGATGTAATGAAAGTTTTATTTTTAAAAGATAATTTACCTACAGCAATGGCTGGAGAAATAAAAGAGGTTAAGCCAGGTTTTGCAAGAAATTTTTTAATACCACAAGGTATTGCTGAGCAAGCAAATAAATCATCAATTGAACGTGTTGAAAAACTTAGAAAGCAAGCTGAGATTAGAAGANGTGAAATGAAAGCAAAATGGCAATCNGTAGCTAATGAGATTAATTTACTAAGCCTTGAAATAGTTGCTCAGACTGGCCCAACCGGAAAACTATTTGGTTCTGTAACAAATTCACAAATAGCTTCCTCAATTGAAGAAAATTTGAATGGAGTTACGATTGATAGAAGATCTATAAGNATAACCCAACCAATAAAAATGATTGGTTCATATAAAGTCCCAATGAAGCTTTTCGAAGGTGTAGATGCTGAGGTAAATTTACTTGTTAAATCCGACGGAAATATAATGACAGAAGAAATGGTAGAGATTACTGAAGGTAAAGTTGAACCTGAATCTAAAAGCTCTGAAGAATCAAGCTCTGAAGAATCAAGCTCTGAAGAAAAAAATAATCCTGATACAGAAAATAATTTAGACAGCGCCCCAGAAACAGAACCTAGCGAAGAAGAGTAAAATTGCTTGGCGAAAAACTGCCACCTAATGACATCGAAGCAGAGGCATCGGTAATTGGTTCAATAATTATCGATGGGGATTCACTTGTGAAAATTTCTGGATTTTTACAACCATCTGATTTTTTTAATGAAGCTCATGAGATGTGCTACCAATCATGCATAGAAATGCTTGAAAGGGGTGTTGCTATTGATGAAAAAACCCTTGGAGATTTTTTAGAATCAGAAGGTAGGCTTGCAAAGGTAGAAGGAGGAAGAGGTTATCTTGCTTATATGGTGTCTCAAGTTCCTACACATCTTCATATTGAACATTATGCTAGAGTTGTACACAGAACAGCTACACATAGAAGATTAATTTCAGCTGCTAATGATATTGCAAAAATTGGGTTTCAAAATAGCCAAGATGTTGATGAGGCGTTGAACCAGGCAGAAGACATTCTTTATGATATAAGAACTTTTCATGANTCACGAGACTTTGTTTTGCTGAAAGACCCTTTAGATTATTATTTAAGATTTGATGATGAAGAAGAAACTGATAGNGCTCCACTTCCTTCAGGATTTCAAGATTTAGATAATTTACTTGGTGGTTTNAATAGGTCAGATATGATCGTATTGGCTGCAAGACCAAGTATCGGAAAAAGTACTTTAGGTCTTAATATTGCTAGGAATATCGCTGGAGACGGAAAAAAGGTTGCCATATTTAGTTTGGAAATGGGGGTGGACCAAATTGCAATGAGACTACTTTCATCTGAGGCCAGGATTGAGACTAACAGGATAAGACAAAGGCTTACAACTGAAATAGAAGATGAAAGAGTATCAGAAGCGATTGGTAGATTGTCAGATTTGGACATAGCTATTGATGATACCCCTATTCAAACTGTCACAGAAATGAGAGCAAAAGCTAAAAGGCTCCAAAAAGAAAGAGGGTTAGACTTTGTTGTTGTTGATTACATGCAATTAATTTACGGAGGAAGAGGCTCTAACGAAAACAACAGAGCTCAAGAAGTAAGTAGAATTTCACGTGCACTAAAAGGGATGGCTAGAGACTTAAATGTACCTGTAATAGCAATTTCTCAATTAAGCAGATCAATAGAACAAAGACAAAGTCATAGACCTGTTCTTTCAGACTTAAGAGAAAGCGGAAGTATTGAACAAGATGCAGATATTGTTATGTTTATTCACAGGGAAGAAAAATATATATCTGAAGAAGAGTGGCTCAGGTCAAGATCAATAGAAGAAGAATACCCTAAAGGTCTTTCCGAATTAATCATTGCAAAACATAGAAATGGCCCTATAGGAAACGTTAATTTAGTTGTTCAAGATCAATTTGCGAGATTTATGTCAGCTAATAGAAGATAGGATGGTTCAAAGAAGAATCTGGGAAGATGAAATTCCTGAGTGGCTAAATATACTTAATAGATTAAATGAAGTTAATGCAGAAGATGCTGACATTCATTTTATTAAAGATATTGAGGAAGATTATAAAGAAATATTAATTGTAGATGAAGCAAAAAAATTCGTTTACTATTGGAGTGGAAAAAGGAAATTAAAAACCAATAGGAAAGGTAGTTGGAAGCTTGGCTGGAAAAATTGGCTAAATAAAGCATTAAGGCAAAAAAAATATTATGAAAGATCTAAGGAAGAACCTAGAAAAAATTCAATATCATCTGAATACAAAAGATCAAAAGAATACCTCGAAGAATTTAAAAGAAAAAAAGCTGAAAGAGATAGGAGAAGGTATCAAGACGACTGAATGCAAATTTTGTAATGATTTGGGCTGGATTTCACTTAAGGATGACAATTACAAATATGTTGTTTGCAACAAATGCGAAAAAGAATCTGGGGATAGGAATAAATACGAAGATTATGTAAATAATAAAGATCTTGGTGATATTACTTTGAGTATGTTGAAAAAAATGACTTTTAAAAATTTTAAAACTACTCAGCAAGATTCAAATTTGTCAGATGCAAAGATTGCCTCAACTAATTTTTCTAATGACCCAAAAGGGTGGCTGCTTCTTACTGGAGCCACAGGTGTAGGAAAAACTCATCTAGCAGTTGCCATAGCAGGCAATAGAATTAGAGACTTTAAACCTATTTACTTTGGCTTTTTACCAAATATATTAGAAAAGTTAAGAAATTTTAATAACAACCAACCTGATAATTATTTTAATTTTCTTGTAGAACACCCTTTCTTAATAATTGATGACCTCGGTTCACAAACAAATACTACATGGGCTGAAGAAAAAATTTATCAATTAATTGTTTCAAGGCATAATAATGCTCTTCCAACAGTAATTACTACAAGGGCAACCGAACTAAAAGACGAACTATCATTCAACCCTCATATTAAGGATGCGATACTTTCAAGATTAATAGACAGGAAATTAGTTGATCAACACTTGATGAGTGCTAAGGATTTTAGGGTTTAAAAAATGAATAGTAATAATTTAAAAAACTTGATTTCTTTTGATTTTAAACTTGAAAAACTTTATTCAGGAACAATATGGGCCGAAGGTCCAGTTTGGATTGAATCAGAAAGGATTATTGTATGGAGTGATGTAAAAAGCAATAAGATGCTTTCGTACAATGTCGAGACATCAGAAGTAAAAGACTACAGAAATCCTTCATATTTTAATAATGGAAATTGTACGGACCATGAAGGAAGAATTATAAGGTGTCAGCATGGTTTAAGAAGAGTGATTAGAGAAGAAAAAAATGGCGAAATTACAGTAATTGCAGACAATTACAATGATAAAAAATTAAATTCCCCTAATGATGTAGTTGTCAGCAAATTAGGTAATGTATGGTTTACTGACCCTCCCTATGGGATTTTAACAAATCAGGAAGGGCACAAATCTATAAGTGAACAAGATGGAAATCATCTATACATGGTAAATAAAGATCTTAAAATAAATAAAATTGATGCTGAATTTGATAAGCCAAACGGATTAGCTTTTTCACCAAATGGAAAATATCTTTATGTTGCAGATAGTGGAGCAGCTAATCCAGGTAATTTTGATTTATCTAGGCCTCACAATATTCAAGTATTTGAACTTGATGAAAATGAAAACATTATCAGCAACAAAATTTTTGCTGAAATTGATGATGGTTTTCCTGACGGCATGACTGTTGATGTGGATGGAAATTTGTTTGTTTGTGATCCGAATGGAATGAAAATACATATATTTGAACCATCTTCTAATTATGTTGGAAATATAAACATTCCTGAAAGAGTTGCAAATTGTACATTTGGAGGTGAAAATAAATCTGATTTATATATTACTGCTTCAACATCACTATATAGAATAAAAACTTTGACACAAGGATTATGAATACTGAAATAGAAAAAAAATGCATAGATGCAATAAGGTTTCTTTCAATAGATATGGTTCAGAAAGCTAATTCAGGTCACCCTGGTGCACCAATGAGCCTTGCTCCACTTGCTTTTGCGTTATGGAAAGATCATCTAAACTTTAATCCAGATGACCCAGATTGGGTAAATCGTGACAGATTTATTCTTTCCGCGGGACATGCTTCTGCACTTCTTTATTCAATGCTGCATCTTACTGGTTATGATTTAACAATTGATGATTTAAAAAATTTTAGGCAATACGGAAGTAAGACGCCAGGTCACCCTGAAAATACAATTACCAATGGAGTAGAAGCAACAACTGGACCCCTTGGCCAAGGATTTTCAAACGGTGTTGGGATGGCAATTGCTGCAAAAAAAATTAATGCCTATGATAAAAGATTTGGAAATCATTATATTTATTCAATTGTATCTGACGGAGATTTAATGGAAGGCATTTCCTCTGAAGCAGCTTCTCTTGCAGGTACATTAAATTTAGAGAATATTATATATATTTATGATTCAAACAGGATCTCTATTGAAGGCTCAACCGATAAAGCATTTACCGAAAATGTAAAATTGAGATTCGAATCCTACAACTGGGATGTAATTGAAATAGATAACAGTGAGAATTATATTGAGATATCAAAAGGGATAAGTGAAGCGAAAAAATCTTCAAACCCTTCTTTAATAATTTTAAAATCTAAGATTGGCTTTGGTAGCCCAAATAAATTTAACTCTGAAAAAGCTCATGGAGAAGCCCTAGGTGAAGAGGAAGTTAAACTTACTAGAAATAATTTAAATTGGAATTATGAACCATTTGAAATACCCAATGAGATTTATTCATATTTCTCAGAAATAGTTGAGAAGAAGAAAAATAATTACAATCTTTCAGAACAAAGCAAGCTTAGTTATCCAGAACTAGATATTGATGATAATTGGTTAAATGATGTAATTAAAAATGCACCTCCAGATAGTATTTCTACACGAGATGCTTCAGGAAAAGTTTTAAATGCTATTGCTTCTCAAACAAATCTATTTTTCGGGGGCTCAGCTGACTTAGCAGGTTCAACAAAAACTTTAATAAATAGTTCAGCTTCCATAAACTCATCTGACTTTAGTGGTCTAAATATGCATTATGGTGTAAGAGAGCACGCAATGGCTGCAATAAATAATGGAATATCTCTTTATGGTCCTTTCATACCTTATGGAGGAACATTCTTAATATTTTCTGATTACATGAGGAANTCAATAAGATTATCAGCTCTCAGCAAATTACAAGTTTTATANATCCTTACTCATGANTCGATAGGGTTNGGCGAGGATGGGCCAACTCATCAACCAATTTCTCAACTAATGTCATTGAGATTAATTCCAAACCTTAATGTGTANCGACCAGCAGATTATTTTGAAACCATATATTGTTACAAAAAAGCACTTGAATTGACTAACACTCCATCGTCTCTAATATTAAGCAGGCAATCTCTACCAACATTAGAAATTGAAAATTATGATGATATTGAAAAAGGAGCTTACATTTTAAAAAAAGAAATAGATGGGCAAGATATTGATTTAATTTTAATTGGTACCGGATCTGAAGTAAGTATTTGCCTTGAAGCTTCAAAAAAATTAAAAAAAGAAAATGTTAACGTGAGGGTTGTTTCTATGCCTTGCTGGGAACTCTTTGAACAGCAATCAGAAGAATACAAGAATAAAGTTTTGCCAAAAAATGTAGACAATAAAATCTCAGTTGAAGCAGGAACTACTATTGGATGGTCTCAATATGTGGGCAATTATGGTGCATCAATAGGCATAAATGATTTTGGAGAATCAGCGCCGGGTAAAGTAATAATGGAAAAAAAAGGCTTTTCAGTAGAAAATATATGTAATACATATAAAAAATTACTTGAAAGGTAAATTTTAAATGAAAATTGCAATTGGCGGTGATCATGGAGGATTTGATCTAAAGGAAAAAATTAAAATAATTCTCAAATCTAAAAATCATGAAGTGATTGATTTAGGAGCTCACGAATTTAATTCGACAGATGATTACCCTGATTTCTGTTATCCAGTTGCAAAAATGGTTTCTGATAATGAAGCTGATAAAGGTATTATTTCTTGTATGAGTGGAATTGGTGCTGTAATAACTGCAAATAAAGTTAAAGGAGCAAGAGCCGGATTGTGCCACACTGAATATTTAGCAAGACAGGGCGTNGAACATGATGATATGAATATTTTATGTATAGGTTCAAAAATAGTTGATCATAATATAATAGAAAACATAATTGATGAATTTTTAAATGCCAAATTTCTCACAGATGAAAAATATTCTAGAAGGTTAAATAAAGTAATTGATATTGAAAATTCTGAAAGTACTTAATTGAATAAAGAAATTTTAAAATTAAATANTAACAATCAGTCAGTTTGGATTGATTCAATTTCAAGGGGGATGATAAAAACCGGAAAGATTAATTCAATGGTTGAAGATGGTATATCAGGAATAACGTCTAATCCATCAATCTTTCAAAAAGCATTATCAAACGAAGATTCTTATGATGAAGACATAAAAGCATTAACTGAATCAGGCATNAATGACCCTAAAAAAATATTTCATAAACTGTCAATAAAAGATATCACTGATGCATGCAAAATTTTATTGCCCATATATAAAAAAAAGGATAAAAATGATGGATTTGTAAGTATAGAAATTGATCCAAAATTTTCTAAGGATACTGAAAAAAGTATTAAAGAGGGAATATATTTACATGAATCTATAAACCAGCCAAATGTAATGATAAAAGTACCTGGCACAAATGAAGGAATCCCTGTTATTGAAAAACTTATTAGCTTAGGAATAAATGTGAATGTAACCTTACTTTTTAGTAGAGAAATGTATAGGAAATCTGCAAATGCTTACATTGAAGGGCTAAACAAAATAAACACAGAGAAAATTAACATCGAAGATGTAAATTCTGTAGCTTCCTTTTTTATAAGNAGAATTGATACTGAAGTAGATAAAGTTATAGATGATAAACACAAAGGTAAAGTTGCAATATGGAATGCTATTAAAGCCTATGAAGATTATGAGAATATTTTCTCAAATAAAAATTTTAAAGATATATTGAATAGGGGTGGCAATGTTCAAAAACTTCTTTGGGCATCAACTTCAGTTAAAAACCCAAATTATGAAAAATTATTATATGTAGAAAACCTTGTTGCTCCAATGACTGTAAATACTGTACCTGAGGATGTTTACAAAGAAATAATTAACAATGAAATTGATTATTCAAGTTTTAAAAATTTAAATAGTAATAATTCTTCTGAATCAGAAGTAATTGGANCTGATCAATTAAATAAAATAACTGATGAATTNTTAGAAGTTGGAATCAAATTATTTGAAGATGCTTTCGACGCATTAATTCAGGAAATTAAAAATAAAATTTCTTAATTAAATGTCTATCTATGANTTAAATTCAATTGTTAAAAAAATTGATGAAAAAAATTTATCAGATATATCAGATGTTTTAAATAAAAAAGATATATGGATTAAACACCCTTTAAGACACACAGAAAGGATGGGGTGGTTAGATTTCAATAAGGTCACAAATTCATCTCAAGATGAATGTTCTAAAACAATTAAAAATTTAGATTCNAAGAAATTTGTTTTCATTGGAATGGGNGGAAGTATTCAAACCGGTAAAGTTTTAAGTCAAATTTCAAATGAAAATAATATGTTATTTATTGATTCAACAAATCCAATGGAAATAAAAAGTATTTCTGAAAAATTAAATTTAAAAGAATGCATATTTGTAATAATGAGCAAATCTGGAACAACATTAGAAACTTTAAAATTAATGCATTTTTTTATAAATAAGGTCAAAGCTATTAAAAATAACAATTTCGGTCAAAGCTTTATTGCTATAACTGATAAAGGAACAGATTTAGAAAAGTTTGCTTTNAAAAATAACTTTTTTAAAGTATTAATTTCTCCAAAAAATATTGGTGGAAGGTTTTCNTCATCAACTTTTTACGGAATGCTTCCTTATTGTTTAATTAAAAAAAAATTAAATAAAAAATTTTACTTAAANTCTAATGAAATCAATGAAAAATGTTCATTAATATTAAATGCTTTATACGCTTCAATAAATGGGTTAGATTTTAAAAAAATTAATATTAAAATATCTTCTGACTATTCTGAAATGGGTATATGGCTAGAGCAATTAATATCCGAATCATCCGGNAAAGATAATAAAGGTGCATCTCCTGTAATTTCATATATTGAAAATGAAAAATCAANTTTAAAAATATTTACCTCGCCAGATAATAAAGGTCATGAACAAGAGATTTTAAGAATAAATTTAACTAAAGATACAATTCTTGAAGATATGTATTTTTGGCAAATCAGTATTGTTATACTTTGCAAGAAATTAAACGTATATCCCTTTGATGAGCCAGATGTCAAAAGTTCAAAATTAAACACATTAAGAATTTTAAAAGAGGGTGAAAAAAATATTAAAATTGGGTCACAATTTTCAAGTAGTCAATTTTCAAAATTATTAGATCTTAATAAAGAAAAAGACTTACTATACATCAATTTATATATTCAAGAAAAAAAAGAATTAAAAAATAATGTTGAAAATTTAAAATTACTAATTAAGAAAACCTTAAATATTGATTCAATTGNAGGGTTTGGTCCAAGATATTTACATTCTGTTGGNCAGCTACAAAAAGGTGGGCCAAAAAATATTTGGGTTTTATTTTTGTNTGATGAAAATATTGAAAAAATAAAAACAAATAATGATGGAATTTCTGAATTAAAGGATATTTATTGTTCNCAATTATTAGGTGACTTAATGGCACTAAAATCTAAAAATATAAATACATATTTAATAAATATAAATTCAAAAAAATCAAATCCATTTGATAATATAATGGAAGAAATTAAGGAGTTATCATGAACATTGAAATAGCTGTTATAGGTTTAGGTAAGATGGGNCTCGGNATAAGTAATCGACTTTCAAAAAAAGGNATAAAAGTTTACGGATATGACTCGGGATGGAATGAAAATTTATATAAAGAAAATAATATAAATGGAGCTAATAATTTAAATGATTTAATAAGCCTATTTGAATCTTCAAGAAAAATTATATGGGTAATGGTTCCTTCAGGAAAGGCTACTGACGATACAATAGCTAATTTAAATTCAATATTAAATGATGGTGACATAGTTATTGATGGAGGAAATTCAAATTATAAAGAATCTATAAAAAAATATAATTTATTAAAATCCAATAATATTTCATTTTTAGATTCTGGTACTAGTGGTGGAGTCTGGGGCGAAGAAGAAGGATATTGTTTAATGGTTGGAGGAGACAAAGAAGTTTATGAAATTTGTAAGCCTATTTTTGAAGCACTTTCTGCAGATGGAAAAGGTTATGGGTATATGGGTAAAAGTGGGTCTGGTCACTTTGTCAAAATGATTCACAACGGCATTGAATACGGTATGATGCAGTCTATGGCTGAGGGAATAGAAATATTAAATCAAAAAAAAGAATACAACTTGGACCTAACCCAAATAACAGAACTTTGGAAAAGCGGAAGTGTGGTTAGGTCATGGTTGTTAGATCTTCTTAATGATGCTTTAAAAGAAAATCCAAACTTAGATGGAATTGCTCCTTACGTTGAGGATTCAGGTGAGGGTCGGTGGACTATACAAGAAGCTATAGACTTAGATGTCCCCGCCCATGCAATTACATCATCACTGTATTCAAGATTTTACTCTAGAAACTCTGATTCATTCAGTTTCAAGGTTCTCTCGTCTTTGAGAAATCAGTTTGGTGGACATAATATGAAAAAATCTAACTAAAGATTTTAGAATAAAGTTCTTCTTGCCTGTCCATTGCATTTTGATAAATAATCATACTTTTTTCATCAGGGTGATAAGTATCTGATATATCAAATTTAAAATCACCAAATGATTTTTTTAAACCTAAGGCTACTAAAGCGAGGATTGCGGTACCTTTTCCAGTATCTTGCTCAACATTAGAAACACTTACTTTCATTCCAAGTACATCAGATATCATTTGCAGCCAATATTTGGAGGCTTTTATAGCACCTCCAGAAGCAATTACAGTGCTTTCTTCACCTAAAACAGTCATCAATCTTCTAGAAACAAGACCGAAACGATATGCAATTGATTCCAGAAATGCCTGATAAATATCTGTTTGAGTCGTAGATAAACGCATACCTGCTAATGTNCCAGTNGCATTTTCAGCCCAACCAACTGCTCTTTCTCCAGCTAAGAAAGGTAANACAGTTAATCCATGCCCATCTGGTTTTGATCTAAGAAGGAGCTGCTCTAGTTCTTTATTAAATTCTACATTATCAATTTCTTCTGAATTTTCTTGCATATTCATTAGTTTTTTTAACCACAATCCNACATTNCCTCCTTCAGAAAATGCACCTCCGATCAAGCTACTCTCAGCATTAAGCCTGTACGCCCATAAACCTTGAGGGATTTTTAAATTTGTCTTTCTTGTAAGAACTCTTAATGCTCCAGTTGTTCCTATCGAAAGAGCAATTTTTNCCTCTGANTTGCAACCTACTCCTAAATTNGATGAAACTCCGTCCCCTACNGGCAAGAAAAAAACAGAATTTTTTAAATTTTTCCATCTCTTGTTATATCTATCTGAAAGACCTTGTAAACTAAAATCATAAGATTTTAATTCTGGAAGATTACTNCTTTCAAGGCTTATTGAATTAAGAATAGANTCATTCCATTTAAGTTTTTTTCTATCAAATATTCCTGTCCAGCTTGCTACAGAATAGCTTATTGGTATATTTTTANTCTTCATCCACCTTCTTAAAAGATAATTTGAAAAATCTGTCCATAGTTCAACCTTCTGATATTTATCAGGATCAGTCCTTCTTAGCCATAAAATTCTTGCAGGGATGTAGGACGTATGCATTGGNCAGCCAGTTTCATCATATATTTTTTTTTGATTAATTTTGGATTTCAAATCAGCNAATTCCTTATATGACCTTGTATCNGCATATGTGTAAACCGGTGTAAGTTGATTATTGCTTTTATCNAANCCTAAAATGGTGCTTGCCATTGTATCNATAGAGACAGNTATAACTTCAAAATTNTTTGCCCTATTTAACANCTCATCAATCCCTCTTTCAATTAATTCTGCAGATTCATCAGCATCAAAAATATATGTTCCNTCTGATTTTATGGTCATCCAGTGTTCAAATTTAATCTGATAATCTTCTATAGGGTTTGCTTCAGTATCAAATAAACCNATCTTTACAAATGAAGTACCAATATCAAGAACTAGAACTACTTTTTCTTTGTTAGATACCACAGCATTCATAATANTAACAATGTGGATTTAAAAAAATTATTTTCTCCAGCCAACAGAAGGTGAAGTTAATATTTTATTTTGTGTTTTTTCCATATCNAGCTTACCCCATTTTTTACCNGGATCTGCTTCNGGNATAGAATCAATCAAAAGTTGNGTNTAAGGNTGCTTTGGATNCTTNATTACTGTTTCAACATCTCCTGCTTCNACCAAATTACCTTTGTACAAGATCATTATNTCATCACTTATTTGGTACGCAGTAGTCAAATCATGGGTTACATAAACNAGAGCTATTCCAAGATCCTTATTTAACTTTGAAACAGCATCTAATATTGTAGCTCTCAAAGAGGCATCAACAGCTGATACTGGCTCGTCTGCCAAAATTACTCTCGGTTTTAAAAGCAATGCCCTTGCAACCATAACCCTTTGTCTTTGCCCACCACTTAACTGATGCGGCAATCTACCAAGAGTTTCAGCTGGAACAAGACCAACAAGTTCTAGTGCTTTTTCAACCATATCAACTGCTTCATCACGTGATTCAGCCATTTTAAAATTCTTAATTGGAGTAAAAAGGACATGATCAACTTTGTAGAATGGGTTATATGAACCATATGGGTCTTGAAAAATAGGTTGAACTTCTCTTCTAAACTCTCGTCTTTCAGCCCTACTAATTGTTGATAAATCTTTACCATCATATTCTACAGTTCCACTTGTTGGGGAGGCTATACCTAATAAGAGTCTTGCTAGTGTTGTTTTACCACTACCTGATTCACCAGCTACAGCAATAATTTTAGGATTCTTCTGGTCTAAATTCATAGATATATTGTTTACAGCAACATTTTCTTCTTCTCTAGAAAGAAAACCCCCACCAAAAACTTTTGTAACATTTTTTGCTTCTAATACTGATGCCATTTTAAATTCTCCTATTTTTTACCGTAATCTGCACATTTTTTGCAGTCCTGAATAAAATGATCTTTCGCTACATTTACCCAAGGTATTTTAGTTGGTGTAACTTGGCCTATTCTTAAGCAAAAAGCACATCCTTCTGGGAGATTAAGAAGACTTGCAGGTAAACCTGGAATTCCAATAAAATCCTTCTTATTACTAAGAGTAGGCAAACTTTGAATTAATAATCTTGTGTAAGGGTGTTTTGGAGATTTAAATACTGTTTTCACAGGGCCAACTTCGACTAGCCTACCAGCATACATAACACCCACATGATCTGAAAATTGAGCAACAAGTCCCATATCATGACCAATTAAAATAATTGATGCGTGTAAGCCTTCTTGCAACCTTCCAAGTGTCTGCATAACATTTCTTTGGACAACAACGTCCAATGCACTAGTCGGCTCATCAGCAACAATAACTCTCGGCTCCATTGAAGTAGCAATTGCAATTGCTACCCTTTGCTTCATTCCTCCACTTAATTCATGAGGGTACATTTCAGCAACACCGGGGGCTAAATCAACACTCTTTAATAATTTTTCAACTATTTCTACTTGTTCTTCTTTTGAAAGTTTATCGTTTTTATCTTTCTGGTGATCATACAATCCGTCTAAAAGTTGATTCTTTATTTTCATAACCGGATTCAATGAATTCATTGCACCTTGAGGAACAAGTGCAACTTCATTTAATCTTTGAAATCTCATTTCTTCTTCATCTAAATCTAGAAGATCTCTGCCTCCCACAATTACTTTACCACCAGCAATTCTACCAGGAGCTCTAGTAAGCCTCATAAGTGCCATTGCAAGAGTACTTTTACCGCTTCCTGATTCACCAACTAAAGCCATACGTTCACCTTGTCTTAATGAAAAACTTACCCCATCAACTGCTTTTACCACTCCATCTGGAGTATCGTAATGTACTTTTAAATCCTCAACTGTAATACCTGCACTGTTGTTACTTGAAGTTTTTTTACTTGTAGCTTTCTTTGCAGTTGTCATACTCTTTTCCTTAATCTAGGGTTAGACCATTCGTCTAAACCAGCTGTCATTAAAAATAATCCAACGAATATCATTGCCAATACTATTATTGGAGGACCGAACCACCACCACATACCATGCAATATAGATGAAAACTGAATGTTCCAGTAAATTGTCATGCCTAATGTAGGGCTATCAAAAGGTCCTAATCCAAGTGCCTCTAAACCAACCGATGCAAGTATTGCAGATGCAACAGAACCAACAAGTGATGCACCAATATATGGAGCTAAGTTTGGAAGCATTTCTTTAAACATAATCGAAAAACCAGAAGTTCCACTTAATCTGGCAATTTCAACATATAATTGTTCTCTCATAACAAGAACTTGAGATCTTATAGTTCTAGCAGGCCATACCCATGCAACAGCAGAAACTGCAAGACCCATTTGGGGAACAGTAAGACCNCTTTGCAAATTAACAGCGATAACAATCAATATCAAAATTCCANGTATTGTTAAACCAACATCCACAATAGTGCTGATAACCTGATCAATCCAGCCACCATAATACGCAGCCATAAAGGCAAGTATAGTACCAACAGTTATACCAATTAAGCCAGCAATAAGTCCGATNTGNAGAGTCAAAGGGATACCAGCTATCATTACCGCCATAACATCTCGCCCTTGCCTATCAGTACCTAATATATATCCACCCNCTCTTGTTGNNGGATTATATGGATCCTTTTCAAATGGAGCCAAGTCAGGTCCACCACTTAGNGGCCTGTANCTTTCTACNTCATAAGTTGCGTAACCTATAGCAACNAATAANAANANGGTTAAAAANAGTGCTATGCCTACTCCTAATGAAGGATTTCTTNTNACATAACGCCAAAAATCTTCAAGNCTNCTTTTAAAAGTCTTTTTAGTAATATCTTGGGTATTTGCAGTTGCNGTAGCCATNTACCCTCCTTTCTTNTAACTTACTCTTGGATCAAGAAGAGGATANGTTACATCAATAATAAAAGTTGCTAAACCTAGGGTNACAATAACNATAAATATCATTCCTCTAATTACAAAGAAATCATTCAATTTAATAGCCTGATAAAGTGTATTTCCAAGNCCNGGGTACCTGAAAATTACTTCAACAAGAACAGANCCAGTNAATACAGTTCCTAATGATAATGCTAAAGCTGTAGTTTGAGGTAAGATAGCATTTCTCACAGCGTAATTAAAAAACAATCTTGTGCTTCTTAGTCCNTTTGCTTCTGCAGCAATCATAAAATCTTCACCTTGGTTAGTAACCATCATGCCTCTCATACCTAAAGCCCAAAATCCTAATGAAGCTAAAACGATTGAGGATGCTGGAAGAATTGCATGGTGAATGACTTGGCCAACAAATGCAAAACTCCATTCTGGCAGGTTAGCAACAGCATATCCACCAAATAGAGGGAACCAGTCCAAATTAAACGCAAATATATATATTAATACNANTGCNANNAGNTANTANGGTATTGCTGCCAGTGTTAATATTGGCATAAAAACGTATTGCANGAAGTTAGGAGATTTTGGCCANCCNAGAAGAGCNCCTGCNATTGTGCCAATAAAAAATGCTAAAAATGTACAAACAGATAATAANCCAAAAGTCCAAACTACCGAATCACCAATCAATGAGTTAACAGATTTTGGGAAATATGCAATTGATGGNCCAAAATCAAATCTNACTAAGTCAGCCATATAGTTTCCATATTGAACAATTAACGGTTTATCTAANCCAAANTTTCTAGAATATTCAGCAGCCATTTCTTCTAATCCAGCCTGCATGTGGCCACCACGNTGCGCTTCAAGAAGTAATTTTTCNTTTACTGGATCTTGACCAGATAANCGAGGTATTANAAAGATTGCTGTACTAGCAATCCAAATAATTAAAAGAAAAAATANGAATCTTCTNAACACATAGTTAGTTATAATTATCGAGAGAATGTTTTTAATAGCCATNNATTTTCCTAACTAATTANTAAATATGTTCAATAAATTTTATATTGCATTAAATAATTTGCAACAGTATTTTATTTTTTCAAATNTAAATNTAATTTANNNTTTTTNAAATAACTTGGTAAATATATCTTTCAATTTATTGTTTTACAAGTTTTGTTACAAAATTGTTTCANCGGTGTTTCATTAAATTATTGCATTTTTCAAAAATATGGTATTATTCCTTAATCGTCTTGTTTAAAAAGATGNTGTTTTGTACTTGAACGGCTNTTGGGATTTNTCCCTGTTAACANNCGNTGATAATAAAAACTAAGTACGGGCAACTGCCCGTTCAAAAGGAGAAAAGGTAGATGAGTCGAAAACTTCTATCATTAATGCTTGCCGCGTTGATGTCCCTTTCTCTTGTTATGGTTGCTTGTGGCGGTGATGACGCAGAAGAAACTGCATCTTCATCTTCATCTTCATCTTCATCTGAAGAAGTTGAAATTATAGAAAAGAGCACACCNTATCCTGAGAAAGAAGAATCTGCCAGTTCGGGTGGACTAAAAACAGTGCCTCGTGAGNANACTTTCATAACCTTCCAAGGAGGTTCTGANGGNCGACACACGGATCACGAATTATGGAACCCGTATGCAATTGGTGCAAACCACCAGAGAGGTCCAAACATTATATATGAACCTCTAGCTTTCTTCAGCGCTTTCGCTGACGAAACTATTCCGTGGTTAGCTACTAGTTGGGACTGGAATGGTGACTTCACTGAACTTACTATTAACCTTCGAAAGGGAGTTAATTGGAGTGATGGTGAGGAATTCAATGCAGATGACGTGGTATACACCCTTAACACTTTGAAAGATTATGCTGAAGAAGTGCGATGGGGTACTGACATCGATGCAGTGATGGATACTGCTACTAAAGTAGATAGCCACACTGTAAAAGTTTCATTAACTAGACCAGACCCAAGATTTATGTTCTTGTTAACTTACAAGTTCGATATTGGTGTTTACATGGTTCCTGAACACGTATTTAACGGTCAGGACTGGACAACTTTCAAGGCTTTTGATGTTGATGCTGGACTTCCAGTAACAACTGGTCCTTGGAGAGTAGTCGCTGGAACACCTGAACAAAAAGTTTTTGACAGAGCTGATTCATGGTGGGGAGAAGGAAAATCTGACCTTAAAGGTTATGGTGTTCTTCCTGAAGTAGAAAGAATCATCTACTTACCTGGAACAGGTGATCAGCAGACAACTGCACAAGCTCTTATTAAGGGTGATGTGGACTACGCTGCAATGACTACACCAAAAACTATTAAAGAAACTCTAGCTCAAAACTCTAAGCTTCTTACTCACTCTGAGCAAGAATCACCATATGGATATGTTGACTGGTGGCCAGTATCACTTGCGTTTAACAACTCAGGTAAATACGGTCCTTACGATGACAAAGATATCCGATGGGCTATGAGTTACTTACTAGACAGAAAAGAATTGTCTAGAGTGGCTTATGATGGTGCAGCAGCGCTTAACCCGTTGACTATGCCTCAATACCCGCCTCTTCAGAAATACTTTGATGGTGTTGCTGACCTACTTGTAGGTGACAGAGACACTACATTGTTTGCTCCTGAAAAGGCTGCTGCTATCTTCACTGAAAAAGGCTGGGCGAAAAACTCAGACGGAATGTGGGAAAAAGATGGCGAGATGATTAACTGTGAAATTATTGGATTTAGCCCATGGGTTGACCTTGGTCCTCTTACTGCTGAGCAGTTAAGAAAACAAGGTATTAACGCTAGCTACATTCAACCACCTGATGCTTCATCAAGAATGGCTGAAGGTAACTTCGAGTGTCTAATGTTTGGACACGGTGGTTCAGTAAGAGACCCTTACTTTACTATGAAGCTTTACCAAAGTTCATCTGTGAACATCCCTGGTGGTCACCAAGTGAACTTCTACCACTGGGAAAACGAGACTTGGGACGAACTTACTGATAAGATCGCTGCAACTCACCCAGACGAAGTTGACACAATCATGGAATACTACCATGACGCTATGGAAATTTGGATTGAGGAACTTCCAGACGTACCTATTCTTGAGTTCTACCACAGAATTGTGATGAGCAGAGAGAACTGGGACGGATGGCCTACAGACCAAGGTGACAGTTACGTAAACGAAGCTTCTTGGCACTTAACTTGGAGCTTAGTACTTCACAAATTAACAGCTGTTAATTAACAGTTCTTAATTAGAAAATTTTGAAAGAGCCTGGCATTGTCAGGCTCTTTCTTTATTTGTTTGCATAAATTAAAATTTAATGTAATAAGTAAGGAGAAAAAATTGATTGCAGATCTTTCAGGTAAAACGGCTATTATCACTGGTGGTGGACAAGGATTAGGCTTAGGCATATCAACAAAGATTGCTGGTCAAGGGGCTAATATAATTGTTACAGATTTAGATGACAGAAATAAATCAACAGTTGAAGAGTTAGCTAAAACAAATAATGTTGATTTTCTATATCTAGAAATGGATGTTATGAATTCTGAACAAATTACAGAATCTATGAAGAAAGCAATTGATTTTTCAAAAATTGACATACTGGTAAATAATGCAGGTGTTCCAGGCGCCCCAGGATCAACAGGAACAAGATGGAGGGATGAAGATTGGGACTTCACATGGAAAGTAAATGTTAAGGGGCTTCATGAAGTAACTGAAGCAATTTTGCCTCATATGATAGAAAATAAATCCGGTAAAATTATAAATATATCTTCTGTTGCTGCGAAGGCTGCAAAATATGCAACAGCTTATTATGCAACAACAAAGATGGCTGTTATAGCCTACACTCAGGCTTTAGCGAGGGAATTTGGCTCTTCTAACATAAACGTAAATGCTATTGCTCCAGGAAGAATACTTACTCAATTTCATAAGGACTGGGTTGAAAATAGAAAAAAATTAGGTGATACAACCACAGATCTTTTTTCAAAAGAATCTCTATCGTCTGTTATGCCACTTGGAAGAGCACAATCACCTGAAGATATTGGCGCATTAGCTGCTTTCTTGGCATCTGAAGATGCGAAAAATATCACAGGGCAGACTATTCAATGTGATGGCGGACAAGTAATGTCTTAGATTATTTATTAATCGTATTAGTAAATAGTGTTAATAAATTTGAACAAGTATTTCTTGATTCTAATATATCTTTACCTTCACACATCACTATTACATTTTCAAAAATTACAAAGTCACCATACTTAGAAGTATAGTTACAGCCGGAATGTGGCTGTCCAGGAGGCCTACTACACCTCCTTCTGTCCTTTTCGCCATCTTCCCAAGGCACATCTCCTGTAACTATGCTGTCTTTACCTGTAACTATTTCAGCATCTACAGTTCCCTGATTTAACGCATCTTGATGATTACTGTAAAATCTCAACTCATAATCCATTTTTTTATAAATGCCAT
>PBWZ01000013.1 GCA_002727435.1 Chloroflexota bacterium | reverse complement strand
TTTGATTCAATAATAAAGATTAACTATACCAGTATCTGTGCAACTGACATTGAGGAGTGGCAATTTGGTCCTAATTATATACAAGAAAACGACCTTCCAATCGTTCATGGTCATGAAATTACTGGAGAAGTAATTGAAATAGGAAAAAATGTTAAAAATTTAAACATTGGTGACACAGTTGCGGTAAATAATGTGATTCATTGCAAAAAATGTTTTTGGTGCCTAAATGGNCAAGGTGGTGCNTGTGTGGGNATGAAAGTAGCTGGATTTGCATTAGATGGNGGTCTNNCNGAATACATGAGNTGGCCATCAACACATTTAATTAAAATATCTGATGGNATACCAAAAAAATNTGGNGCATTAATTGAGCCNTCNACAGTTGCNACNCATGCAATNAGGAAATCTGGNGTNAAGCCAGGNGATAATGTAGCAGTAGTTGGNTGNGGNACTGTTGGTTTNCTTACNGTNCANNTATTAAANGCANCAGGTGCAATTGTNACTGCNATTGANNTAAGAAAAGAAAGCTTAGATTTAGCTAAATCTTTTGGNGCNGACTTTGTTTATGATTCCAGAAAAAATGACTTTNTNGANTATTTACTNTCAATTACATCNGGAATTGGNCATGATATTGTTTTTGAAACTGCCGGTGCTCANATTGCACCAAAAATTNCTATNGATATNACTAGNAGNGGNGGNAAGNCCATTCTTGNAGGNATATATTCCAAAGAGNTATCNATGAATTTTAATGANATTGTTTTTTTTGAAAANGAAGTTATNGGTACNGTNGGCTCNTCTCCAGGAGATATGGAAGCNACTGTAATGTTGNTAAATCAAGGAAAAATAGACCCTTCANGNCTNGTATCAGAAACAATNAAATTAGATAATGTTATTAAAGGNGGATACGAGAAAATGAATAGTAGTTCTAAAAGTATATTTAGAATTCTCGTNAGCCCTTAAATATGAAAGATAACAAANTAAAAATATTAAAAAACTTCCAGGACATTGATTTCTCTTCCTTGAAACTTAGAAGAGATTTTGAAATTAATTCATTAAATTACTTAATTGATAGTGGGTANGTAAATATTGACACACCTGTTATTGAGTCAGCAGATTTGTTTTTTAGAAAATCTTTGGGGAGNACTTCAGGNAANACNTATACATTTACTGATCTTCAAAATCAGCAAGTTAGCCTTAGGCCTGATTTTACAGCCTCAATAATGCGATATGCATTCTCTAATTTAAAAAAAATTAAGAATGGCACAGGTAAATATTGTTATTCTGGGCCAGTGTTTAGGTTTGAAAATAATGATGAATCTTATAACCAGTTATANCAAATTGGTGCTGAGTATATTTCTGAGAGGAAGCATGGCTATGAACCTGAGGTGATATTGGATGCTATTAAATGTCTAGAAATAAACAATGTTAAGGAATTTAAAATAAATTTGGGGAATGTTGGTATTGTTAGAAAGTATTTGGATAAGCTGGGATTAAATAATTCATTAGTAGAATTTTTTCTAACNAATTTAAAATTATTAAATTTAAAAAATTATGAAGATGAACTTTTAGGTAAAGCAAAATTTCAAAACCTTATTAAAAGTAATAAAAAATCTNACAATTTAAGCAAAGATGAAATTAAAGAAAAATTCAGTATCGAACTAGAAAGTAATTTGGGCTTAAGGTCGCATGATGAAGTTGTNGATAGGTACTTTAATAAAATATCAAACCAGGTTATTGAATCTGAGTTTANTGAATCAATTNTTAAGCTAAAAGAACTTTTAAATATTAATTTAGATAANATAAATAGTTTTGAACCTGAATTGAATTTTGAAGATTTTGAAAAGCTAATCGATTCGTTATTAGATTTCGGTATTCAAAAANATAATATTTGTATAGATTTTTCATTAACACGAAATCTTGCTTATTACGATGGGGTTGTTTTTGATTTAATTTATCAAAATGAACTTATTGGTGGTGGGGGAAAATATGATGATTTACCTAAAATGCTTGGTTATAAATCAGATTACAGCTGTTTTGGATTTGCAATAAATATTTCTAAATTTATGGATGCTTTAAACAATGAATGAAAAATTAAAAATATTTTTACCTTCTTCTGGGTCGCTTTCTAAAGGTTCCTTGGATTATTTTGAAAAAAGTGAATTAATTATTACTAAAGAAAGTGANAGGAAGCTTGTTGGCAAAATTAAAGGATCTGATTCGATTGAAATTTATTTTCAAAGATCAGGTGACATACCAGTTATAATAGATAGAGGGGTAGGGCATATTGGTGTAACAGGCCTTGATAGGTATCTTGAACATTGCGAAAATTCTAAATTGTCTAAAATTTCTATTGAAGACCTTGGCTNTGGTGATTCTAGTCTTGTAATTGCTGTACCGTCTGGCTGGATAGATGTTGATAACATTTATGACCTNATTGAATTAAGCTATGAATACAAAGGTAGGTCTGAAAATCTAAAATTAGCAACCAAATATCCAAATCTAGTAAGGAGAAAGCTTGAAAATTATGATGTTCATAACATTGTATTAGTTTCTGCTTCAGGCGGATTAGAAGCTGCTCCTATNATTGGTTATGCAGATATAATTGCAGATATAACAGTTACTGGAAAAACAATGAAAGAAAATAATTTAAAACCTTTAAAAGATGGAGTNCTTTTTAATTCTCAAGCATGCGTCATCACTTCAAACAGCATCCCAAAAGATTTAAATATTGAATTTTTAAATATAATTAAGAAATTAAAAAGNGTTGGTAAGAGTGAAAACATTTAATAATTTAAAAGATTCAAAAGATTACATTATTAATTTTTTAAGGAAAATTGAAACTGACGAATCCTTGTATGGTGTATGTAGTGAAATTGGAAAAAATATTCGAAAAAATGGTGACACCGCACTAAAGAAATATTTAAAAGATTTTGATAATTTTAATTTAGAATTTGAATTAGAAGAAGAATCAATTAAAGATTCTTTTTCTAAAGTAAGTAAAAAATTTATTGATTCAATTCAAAAAAGTATTAATAGATCTAGGAATTTTCATAAAAATTCTNTACCAAAAAGTTGGAANAACTCATCTGGGTCACTTGGGGAAAACATTATTCCTGTAGATAAAGCATTGTGTTATGTGCCTGGAGGAACAGCTCCCTTGGTTTCAACTGTTGTAATGACTGTTGTTCCAGCAAAAACTGCTGGTGTAAAAGAAGTTATAGTTACTACTCCTGCTATAAATAATGTCATATCCGATGAAATTGTGGTAGCTGCAAAAATGGCAGGGGCTGACAAAATATTTTTGCTAGGAGGNGCACATTCAATATTTGCTTTTGCATATGGAACTCAAACTATTCCTAAGGTTGATCTTATATGTGGGCCGGGAAATAAATATGTTACTGAGGCCAAAAGGCAAGTCTTCGGCTCTGTTGGAATCGATGGTTTATATGGACCAACAGAAACATTAGTTATTGCTGATAAGTCAAATGACATTGAATTGTGTGCTGCTGATCTTATTGCTCAGGCAGAGCATGATGTAGAAGCCACGCCTATATTGATTNCCGATTCATTAGAATTTTCAAAAAAAGTTGAAAAAGAAATATTTAAGCAATCTGAATCTCTTTCAAGAAAAGAAGTAATTTTAAAAAGNTTTGAGTCAAAAGGGTTATTTTTTATTGTTGATAATATAGTTGACTCAATTGAACTTGCTAACTTAATTGCAGCTGAACATGTAAGCATATTGTCAGAAAAAGTAGTTAACAATTATAAAAGTATTCTNAACGCAGGCGGTATTTTTTTAGGCGATGATTCAGCTGANGTTTTTGGTGATTATATTGCTGGCCCAAGCCATGTTATGCCTACAGGAGGTTCAGCAAGATTTAATTCAGCCTTNAATGTAAGGCACTTTTTGAAATATCAACCATTTATTAACTTATCCAAAAAAGAAGTCTTNTCAGTTATTGATGAAGTAATAAATTTAGCGGAACTTGAAAATCTTGATGGGCATGCACAGTCTGCACTTAAAAGACGAAGAAAGATGATAGGTGAATAATGGATAACTTTGTAAATGACCACATAGAAAAACTTAAAAATTACGAACCTGTCGAATCAGANGATACTTTAAGGTCTAAATATTCCTTGGGTGATAAGGAAATAATTAGGCTTAATGCAAATGAAAATCCATATGGCTCAATCAAAGAAATTAATGATAAATTATCAAATTTTTCATTTCATAATTATCCTGACTCAAATCAAGCAAAACTAAGAAAATTTTTATCAAAATATACTGGCCTTCCTTCAGAAAACATTGTTGCAGGTTCTGGTGCTGATGAAATGATTGAATTGATATTTAAAATATATGGAAAAAAAGAAGATGTTTTAATTGACGCACAACCAACATTTGGTATGTATTCTTTTCTTGCAACTTCTATGGGAATGAAAGTTATTAATTCCCCGAGAAAGGAAGATTGGTCAATTGATCTACTGAAAACTGTAGATCTTATAAATGAACATAATTCTAAATTGTTATTCATTGCTTCTCCAAATAATCCTACTGGCAATGTTGCTAATGAAAATGAAATAATAAATTTACTGGAAACAGGAACAATAGTAATTGTTGATGAAACATATTATGAATTTTGTTCAAAATCATGTTCAAATTTATTAAATTCATTCGAAAATTTAATTATTTTGAGATCTTTTAGCAAATGGGCTGGAATTGCTGGTTTAAGGATTGGGTACATGATGGCAAGTAAAAATGTCATTAGTAATATTTTTAAAATTAAGCAACCATACAATGTGAACCTTGCTGCTGAGGTTGCTGCTATAACTACTTTGGAAAATTCGGATAAGTTAATTGAAAATATCCAAATTATTAATAATGAGAAAGAAGACTTCTTCTCCTTCTTAAGTGAATATACAAATATAACCCCATTTCTCTCTGAAGCTAATTTTATATTATGTAAATTTAAAAATAATGACAGTGAAATCGTATTTAATATTCTAGCAAAAGAAGGTATCTTTGTAAGGAAGTTTTCCGATGATAATTTAAAAAATTATTTGAGGATTAGTATTGGAAAACCAGAACAAATGAAAAAAATTAAAAAAGTTATAAAAACCTATTATGAGAAAAGCTGAAATTAAGAGAAAAACTAAAGAAACTAATATTGCCTTATCACTAAACCTTGATGGTGAAGGAAAAAGCTCTATTTCGACCCCTTTTGGAATGTTGACCCATATGCTAGAGCAAATATCAAAGCATGCTTCTGTAGATTTAAATATTAAGGTTGAAGGTGATACTGAAACTGGATCTCATCATGTTGTTGAAGATACAGCTATTGTTCTAGGTGAGGCTTTTGATAAAGCGTTAGGTGATAGGGCTGGAATTGAAAGAATGGCTGACTCGACAGTTCCTCTTGATGAATCATTGTCAATGGTTGCAATAGATTTGGCAGGAAGAGGTTACCATTCTGTTGAAATATTGCCTTCAAATCAAATTGGCGATTTTCCTACAGATATGGCTAGGCATTTTTTTGAAACATTGGCAGTAGAAACTAAGATGGCATTNCACATTAAAACTCTTGCTGGTAAAAATGAACACCACATAATNGAGTCAGTTTTTAAAGCTTTTTCAAAAACATTTAAAAAAGCAATAAAAGTTGATGAGAATTTAAAAGACGTTATNCCTAGTACCAAAGGCACGTTAACTTAATAATTATTGGATAGCATCGCCCCAATAGTTTCCTATCCAGCTTTCTGGAGCTCTATCTCTATAGGCTTTTATAAATTCATTTATTATACCCTCATCATACTCTTCCAAGTATTGAACATGCCTCCAAGAAGTAAGTGCTATTTTTGAATTCATTCCGCTGTAAGGACTTAGTACAATTTGAGTGGAATTTTTAGATCTAAGTTCATCAAGCTTTGAAATTAAATTTGGACATCCTTCCGGGCAATCATAATGTATCCCAATTCCTCCATGAGAAAGGTTGTGAATAAGTGCTTCATCAGGTATTTCCTCATCATATTTTCCCCATTTAACTGGCGAACCAAATTTTGCTAAATCATTTTGATCAGGCCTTATTGCCCAATGCGGTCCAGAAGTAGCAGGTTTTGTTGAATAAGGTACATGAGAAGAACCTACAAGTATTTTTTGGTTTCCTTGATCCTCAAGAGCCTTTGTTGGGCCACCTGCATTAAAAGGTAGCGGTTCTCTAATATTTGTGGTTGTCCTTGTTCCAATTAGTCCAGGCACTACTAAACTTGCTATAACCAATACTGCAAAGATTGAAATACCTGAGACAATTATTGATTGCCTGATTTTCTTTTTCCTTTGAGCGCGAAGTCTTCTCTCTGCTCGAATTTGGGACTTAGAAATACCTCTTCGTTCCGGTGGCCTAGTTGTAGCTTTTCTTTCATTCATATTGTTTTTCCATTTAATTATATTTTTTAACTAATTTAATTTTAGCCTTTTAAATATGTGATCGATATATTTCAAAAAATATTCATTATCAAATAATAATTCAATTTCAGAGCTTTTAAGATTTTTTTTAACAATATCATTATTTTTTATTACATCTTTAAAATCAACATCTTTATCCATTGATTCGATTGATGCTGATTGAATCAATTCATATGCTTCTTTCCGTTGAATNCCTTTTTCAACAAGTGACAACATTATTTTTTCTGAGTAAATTAAACCTCCAGTTAAATCTAAGTTTTTTAACATATTCTTTTCATTTACTTTCATTCCTGTAATTACTTTTTCAAAAATATTAATTATGTAGTCAGTAGCCAAAAATGAGTCAGGAATGACAATTCTTTCTGCAGATGAATGGGAAATATCTCTTTCATTCCACAATGGCACATTCTCTAATGCAACATAAGAATTTGACCTGATCACTCTTGAAATTCCACATATTCTTTCTGTTAATTCGGGATTTCTTTTATGAGGCATTGATGAAGATCCTGTTGAAACAAATCCAGGCTCACCAAAAGGTTCTTGTATTTCATTGATTTCAGTTCTTTGTAAAGATCTTATTTCTGTTGAGAACTTTTCTAGGCTAGAAGCAATTAGAGCCAACCTTTGCAAAACATCAGCATGCCTATCCCTTTGAATAATTTGATTTGTAATTGGTGCAGGTTTTAAACCAAGCTCCTTGCACACTGCCTCCTCAATCTCAAGGGGAACTGTGGCGTGGGTTCCAACAGGCCCAGAAACCATTCCAACTGAAGAAATATCTATTACTTGGTCAATTCTTTCAATATGCCTTTTAATTTCTTCATGCCATAAAGCTATTTTTAAACCAAAGGACATTGGTTCTGCATGTATTCCATGGGACCTTCCAACGCAAGGTGTAAATTTAAATTCAATTGATCTATTCCTTAAAGAAGCCAAGAGAGTTTTAAGTGAATTTTTTATAATTTCGAGTGATTCTTTAATTTGAACACTCAANGCAGTATCTTTTACATCGTTAGAAGTAAGTCCGTGATGTATCCACCTGCTTTCTTCCCCCAAAGAATCACTGATTGATCTAGTAAAAGAGACCATATCATGCTTTGTTTCGTTAAGAATTGTATCGTAAAGACTCTTATTAAATTTTGCCTTTTTTATTTTTTCTAATTCTTTTNCAGATATAACTCCAAGCTTATTCCAGCCAATACATGCAGCAATTTCAATTTTTAACCATAATTTAAATGTGTTGTCCTCATTCCACACATTTTTCATTTTTTCAGTAGTATATTTATCAATCATTGAAATATATTATTTTTTAAAGCAAAAATTAATTTTACATTTATTATTTAAATTTGTAATAAAAATTAAATACATACATGAATTTAATGTTTATTAATAAAATATATAAATAAAAAAAAGATGAAAATTTTAGATAAATATCAAGAAGAACTTAATAAAGCCACAGAATTAATTACAAACGGTGAAATTATAGCTATACCTACTGACACATACTACGGCTTGGCATGTGACCCTTTTAATTTTGAATCATTAAAAAAACTGTTTGAATTGAAAGAAAGGGAGGTAACTAAGCCATTACCTTTACTTATTTCATCTAAAGAAGATTTATTGAAATTTGGTGTTGATTATTCTAAATTTGAAAAATTATTGAATACTTATTGGCCAGGACCGCTTACAGTTGTATTGAAGACCAATCATAATTTTTTTAGTGGAATGATTAAAGACGATGGATATGTTGGCTTCAGGGTTCCAAATTTAGATTTTGTAAAAGATTTGATTAAAAACACAGGAATCCCAATTACAGGCACAAGTGCAAACATGTCTGGGCAGCCAGAAACTAAAGATATTAATGTCCTTGAAGATAGTTTAAACTTAAATATAGTAAAAATGATAATTAATATCAGTTGTGGAAATGAGCAAAGTTCATCAACAGTTATTAAACTATCAAACAATAATGTAGAAATGTTAAGAGAGGGGCCAATAAAATCTAATCAAATCAAAGAAATATTAGGTAGTAATTATGAATATAAATAATGATTTCGAGGAATATCTCTTAAATTTAGTAAGTGTCAACGAAGTTGAACTATACAGGATAATAAAATATCAACTTGGCTGGGAAGATGAGGGCGGAAATAAAATAGAAAATCTAAATCCGAAAAATAGAAAGTTTTCAAATTTGACACTGAAAATTTCAAAAATATTTGGAGACGACTTATCAAAAAGCTTTCCATTTGCAGCTTCTATAGAGATTTTAGCAAGCTCTTGGTATGTTCATGGAGATGTACAGAGTGGAATAACTGATAGATTCGGTAGACCTTCAGTTTGGTGGAAGTGGGGACCAGCTCAAAGTATTAATACAGGTGACGGGTTGCATGCACTTGCCAGACTTTCTTTACTTAAAAGTGACTCTTTATCTAATGAGGCATTATTAAAAGCTTTATCAATTTTTGATAACTCATACCTGATGCTATGTGAGGGTGAAAACCTAGATATTAATTATCAAGAATCGCCAATCGTTAAGATTAATAATCTGCTTGATATGATGGAAAAAAGACCGGGTTCTTTATACGGATGTTGTTTTCAATTAGGGTATTTGTCNATGAACAGCAATTCATTCAATGACAATGATCTTGAAAAATTAAATAAAATAGGCACAATGGTTGGGCTATTAGAGGAATTGCAGGAGCAAAATTCTATACTTACTGATGAAAATTTAGAACCAGAAGTATTTCATAGATTTGCTTCTAAGAAAAAAAATATATTCACTTCATTCATACTTGAAGACTCAGATCCCTCAATAAAAAGGGTTATTGGGGAAATTTACTTTAAAAGGGTTTTAGAGGAACCTGATTTAGATATCATTAAAAAAACGATATCAGAAAATAAAAATTACTTAGATTTCTACAATAATTTAGTAAATAAATATAAAAATGAAATTGAAAATTTAATTAATAATTTGGAATTTGATAAAGAAATTAAATCTAAATTAAAAATTCTTTCGTCAAATGAAACTTAAAAATTTATCTGACTTTGTAAATAAATATAAAAATCAAAAAAATATAAATATATTTTTAAGGTGCGATTTAAATATTACTGAAAATGATCTAAGTAGAATCGATATGTCTATCCCCACAATAAATAAATTATTAAATTGTAAATTTATTAACAAAGTTGTAATTTGTTCTCATTTGGGGAGGCCTAAATATAGAGAGCCTGAGTTAAGTTTAAAAAACAGAGTCCTTAAAGAACTAGAAAGTAAAATCAAAAGAAAAATTAAATTCATTGATTATGATAGAAGTTTGAAATTTCCAGATTTTTACAAATCTGATAATAAAATTTTTTTACTGGAAAATATTAGATTTTTTGATGGCGAACTTAATAACAGCGAAGAATTATCGAGGTCATTGTCTTCTATGTGCAATGTCTTCATAAATGATGCATTCGGAGCAAGTCACAGAAAACATTCTTCAGTATACGGAATATCTTTTTTAATGGATTCTTACGCAGGAAACCTCATGTCAAAGGAATTGAGCGCACTNACTCAGATTAATTCAGAATCTAATGGTAAATCAGCATTAATTATTGGTGGTGCAAAAATTGAGGATAAATCAGGTATATTAGTAAATCTTTTGGAGAAAGTGGATAAAGTTATTATTGGCGGCGGAATGATTGCAAACTTTTTGACAATGAACCTTGATAATAAAATGAGAAAAATTTTTCTTGATAATAGAAACAAGATTTATCTTCCAGAAGATTTGCTTGTTTCTGAAAACTTTTCAGAGTATTCAGATAAAAAAACTATAAATTCAATAGACTATGATGATTCACAGATAATAGTAGATATTGGAAAAAAATCTATAAATTCAATTTCAAAATTATTAAAGGATATTAAAGTAGTATTGTGGAATGGTAGCATGGGCGTTTTTGAATGGGAACAATGTAATATGGGCACAAGAAGCCTAATTAATTTATTGAAAGAAAGAAATTTAAAAACATATGCTGGGGGTGGGTCAACTATTGAGGCAATAAATAAATTTGACCATAAATCATCTTTTGAGCATGTTTCAAGTGGTGGTGGCGCCTTTTTAGAATTGTTAGAAAAAGGCACATTGCCCGGAATGGAAAATTTAGTTAAAAATGAATAAAAAATACATTATTTTTAATTGGAAAATGAACTTCACAGTAAGTGAAAGCATAGAATTTTCAAACAATATTATAAAGTCATTGGCAAACTTAAAAAATAAAAATATTGAAATTATTGTTTGTCCAACATTCATGAGCTTGCCATACTGTTATCAAATACTTTCAAGCATTGTTAAATTAGGAGCACAAAATATTTCACATACAGATCACGAATATGGTTCCTATACTGGTGAAATATCAGCAAAAATGATTTCAGATTATGCTGAATATGTAATTTTAGGTCATTCAGAAAGAAGAATTTTTCTTAATGAGGGGAATTCAATTATCAATACTAAGCGTTTATTTTCAATTAAAAATAATATTAAGCCTATAGTTTGTATAGGGGAGAGTATAGATATAAGAAATTCGGGTAAGCATATTCATTTCTTGGAAAATCAGATCAAAGAATGCATAGATTCAGATTATGAAGATAAAATTGTTGCATATGAACCTGTTTGGGCTATTGGTTCAGGTGAAAACTGTGATTTAGAAAAAGTTGAAGAGATCTCTAAATTAACTAAATCAATATTGGGTAATGACACATTATTTATTTATGGAGGAAGTGTAAATAAAGACAATATTCACAGCTATTTATCATCAAGTAGCATTGATGGAGTATTGATTGGTTCTGCATCATTAGATAAAAATTCAATTGAAGAAATGTTANATATTATTGATGCCAATTCGTAATTTAGTAATATTAGGTCCAACTGCAACAGGAAAAACATCTCTTTCTTTAAAATTATCAAATTTTATAAAAGCCGAAATTATTAATTCTGATGCAAGTTTATTTTATAAAGAACTAACAATTGGAACCGGAAAACCATCTCTAGATGAATTAAATGAAGTAAGTCACCATTTAGTCAATTTTTTAGACCCAAAGCAAAGGTATTCATTGTCCGAATTTATCGGCGAAGCAAATAAATTAATTGAAATAATTAAAGGCAAAAAGAAGATACCAATAATAGTAGGGGGCAGTGGTCAATATTTAAAAGCCCTAATTGAAAATTGGGATGTATCAAAAATTAAGCCTGACTATAAATTGCGCACAAAGCTTAATAATGAAGTGAAGGAATATGGAGTTGATTATTTATTCAATAAGCTTAATAAAGAATTTCCTGAAAACTCAAAATATATCGATGCTAAAAACCCTCGAAGAGTTATCAGGGCTTTTGAGCTAGGATTAATGGGTAAAAATGTAAGCAGAAAAAAAACACCAAGTAAACATAAATTTTTTAAAGTTGGATTAACTATGCCAAGAGAAATTCTTTATGAAAGAATAGATGCAAGAATAAAAATAATGTTTGAAAACAATTGGGTAGGTGAAGTTGAAGGTTTAATTAAAAAGGGGCTTACAAAAAATCTAAATTCATTCTCCAGTATAGGTTATAATGAAATTTATGATCATTTAGTAAATGATTTAGATTTAGAAGAAGCAATAAATTTAATAAAAAAAAGGACTAGAAATTTAGTCAGGCATCAATATAATTGGTTCAAGTTGAATGATCCTGATATAAAATGGTTTGACTCTTCAAAAAATGATATTGATCATATAGTAAATGAAATATTAGAGGAAAAAATTGAATATAAAATTTGAAAAATTACACGGAGCTGGAAATGACTATATAGCAATTGATGGCAGAGGAATTGATATTGATTGGGGTAAATTATCATTTCAAATGAGCCAACCTCATTTTGGGGTTTTTAGTGATGGAATTGTAGTTTTAAAAAACTCTGAAAAAGCAAATGCAAAAATAAAAATCTTTAATCCAGACGGTTCAGAAGCTGAAATGAGTGGTAATGGGGTAAGGTTATTTTCTAAATTTGTACTTGATAATAAATTGGTTGATTTTGATGGCAAAGCACTTACTGTCGAAACTGGAGGAGGAGTCAGGGANGTATTCCCAGTTTTTGAAAATGGTGAAATGATTTCCGCAAAAATTGCTATGGGAAAACCTAAATTTTTAAGAGATGAAATCCCAGTAAGTAATGAAATTTTTGAAACAAACTCTGATGTTGATGATTTAGTTTTAAATCTGAAAAACTCAATTNCTGTGAGTTGTGTAAACATTGGAAACCCTCATGCAGTATTNATAACTGATGAAGATGTTGATAAATTTGAACTTAGTTCGATTGGTCCTTTAGTTGAAAANAACAAAGCTTTTCCCAACAGGATAAATTTTGAAATAGTAAACATCATTTCAAGAAATGAAATTAAAGCAAGAATATTTGAGAGAGGGGCAGGAGAAACCTTATCTTCAGGAACCGGCACATCAGCGTGTGCGATAATTGGTATTAAGAAAAAATTATTAGATAACAATGTAAAAGTAAATGTTCCGGGCGGACACTTAAATATAAGTTGGGTCCCAGGTGATGAGTCATACTTAGAAGGGCCAACTGAAAGAGTTTTTACAGGAAATTGGAAAATTAAGGAGTAATTATGAAATTTTCAAAAAGATTCGATACAATCGAGCCTTATTTATTTGTAGGTATATCTAAAACAATTGCAGAAAAGAAAAAACAGGGTATAGATGTTATTTCTTTTGGAATTGGAGACCCAGATATTCCGACACCAAAATTTGTACTGGATTCTATGTTTAAACATTCAAATAATCCAGCAAATCATAGATACCCTGAATCTGAAGGTTTGCCCATTTATAGAGAAGCAGTTTCCAAATATATGAAAAGAAGATTTAATGTTGAGCTTGATCCTGAAACTGAAATTATAAGTTTAATTGGTGCAAAGGAGGGGATAGGTCATGCTTCATTAGCATTAATTGATGAGGGTGATATTTCTTTAGTTCCCGACCCTGGCTATCCAGTTTACTCAGCTGGATGTAATTTTTCAGGTGGCCAGATTTATAAAATGCCCCTTAAAGAATCTTTAGGTTGGAAACCAGATTTAAATGATATTCCTGAATCTGTTGCTAAAAAATCTAAAATACTTTGGATAAACTATCCCAACAATCCGACAGGTGGCATTGCAGACCTTGGCTTCTTTAAAGATGTAGTAGATTTTGGAATTGAGAATGACATAGCAATTATGCATGATGCGTGTTATGCAGAAGTTACATTTGATGATTACATTGCCCCATCAATTTTAGAAGTCGATAGAGCAATGGAGATTGCAATTGAATATCATTCTTTTTCAAAAAGNTTCAATATGACTGGATGGAGATTAGGTTTTGCTGCTGGAAATAAAGAATTAGTTCAAAATCTTTTAACTGTAAAATCTAATTTAGATTCCGGGGTTCCTCAGGCCATTCAAATGATGGGTGTTGAAGCATTTGAAAAGATTGAGGAATTTACAAATTTAAATAATGAAATTTATAAAAAAAGAAGAGATAAGCTNGCAAGTGCATTATCTGAGATTGGACTTAATGTTGTTGTCCCAAAAGCAGCTCTATATCTTTGGTGCAAAGTTCCAGAAGGTTACAATTCAGCATCATTTACTGAGCTTCTTTTAGAACAATGCAATGTTGTTGTAACCCCAGGTAATGGGTATGGTGAATATGGAGAGGGCTATGTGAGGCTTTCTTTAACAACTCCTGATGATCTAGTTGATGAAGGAGTAAAAAGAATATCCAAATGGAAAGGTTAGATTTTTTTAATGCAAAAAAGTGAAAAAGCACTTTTACTTATAGCAAATATACAGCAAGATAAAAAAAGCCTTGATTACAGGATCGAAGAGATTTTGAACTTATGTGACACAGGGAAAGTTGATGTTGAGGGTGTTATTGTNCAAAATTTAAAAAAACCTCTACGTAGTTATATAGGTTCAGGAAAATTAAATGAAACTAAAAGAGAAGCAAAAATCCTAAATGTAGACCTTATAATAGTTGATGATGAATTATCTCCTAATCAACAAAAATATCTTGAGGATTTTTTCAAAATTAAGGTTTTAGACAGGACTGCCTTGATACTTGATATTTTTGCTTCAAGGGCTAGATCTAAAGAAGGCAGATTGCAAGTAAGTTTGGCTCAGATGGAATTTCTTCTTCCAAGATTAGCAGGGCAATGGTCCCATTTGGAAAGATTAGGTGGAGGAATAGGTACAAGAGGGCCAGGTGAAACCCAGATTGAGACTGATAGACGTTTGGTGAGGAATTCAATAAAAAAAATAAAAAAAGATTTAGAAAAAGTAAGGATATCTAGAAANACTCAAAGAAATAGAAGAATTAAAAATTTATTTAATATTTCATTGGTTGGCTATACAAATGCTGGAAAAAGCACTATTTTTGAGCTATTAACAAGAAAAAATTCAGCTAGCTCTAACAGATTGTTTTCAACCCTTGATACTAAAGTTGGTAAAGTATTTTTAGGGACAAATGTAAATTGCACAATTAGCGACACAGTAGGATTTGTTGATAAATTACCTACAGTACTTGTTGATGCATTTAAAGCTACACTTGAAGAATTAAAATATTCCAATCTGTTATTACATATTGTTGATTGTTCAAATCCATATTTTGATAAACAAATAGAAGTCGTTAATCAGTTGCTAGATGATTTAGGTCTTGAAAAAAAAGAAATGATATATGTTTTTAATAAAATTGACAGGCTTGATGAAGATGGAAATCAATCTTTAAAAGAAAAAATTAAACAATTTAAAGATCTTATTTCAGATTCAATTGTATTAATTTCATCAAAAGAAGAGATTAATATTGATGAATTAAATCAAATAATCCTAAAACATATCGATACAAGCTACAATAGAGTAATGGAATACACAATTTATTAATATATGTAACGTCGCACTATATAAGTTATGTAAAGTAGAAAGTACAAAATGAGTATAAATAAAATTAAAAGTCTAACAATTTCATTAATTATTTCTTTGGTAATAGTTTCATGTTCAGCCGAAGCCGAAGAACCACTTTTTCCAGTTGTTGATGATACAAACGCTTTGCCNCAACCATCACCACGTGAATTAGATCAAGATTTAATGATAATTTGGGAAACNTATTCATATTTAGCTAGAGAATTTGTCGGTAGAAATGAAATGGACAAAGCTAAACTTGCTGAAGGTGCNGTTAATGGNATGTTTGAAGCATTAAATGATAGACATTCTGGTTATATACCACCTGATAGATTTAATATTGACCAAACAGCTTTTCAAGGCAAGTTTTATGGAATTGGTGCCACTGTTGGGCAAACTAAAGATGGTTTAAGAGTTCTAATTGTTGCTCCTATAGCTGGTTCACCTGCTGAAGAAGCTGGAATAAAGGCTGGAGACATAATTATGTCTGTTGATGGAGATGACACTGAAGGATGGACAGTATTAGATGCTGTGAATCGTATAAGAGGCCAATTAGGAACAAATGTCACGCTTACAGTGCAAAGAATTGGCGAAAGTGAACTCATAGATGTAACAATAAAAAGAGGTGAAATCAAGCTTCCAAGTGTAACATCGAAAATGATAACTGATGAAGAATATGCACATATNAAGGTCACTTCTTTCACTAAAGAGACTCATGCTGAACTTTTAGTAGCTCTACAAGAAATGGAGTCTGAAGGAGCTGAAGGAATTGTTATTGATTTAAGAGAAAATCCTGGTGGANTATTAATGTCNGTTGTTGACATAATTAGTGAATTTATTCCAAAAAATGAATTAATNCTTTATGAATTAGATGGTAATGGATATAGAAAGAATTGGCTTTCAAAAGATCTTGGTAACCATCAAGAAATCCCAATGGTAATTTTAGTAAATGAATTTAGTGCAAGTGGAAGCGAAGTTCTTGCCGGTGCTTTACAGGATTTGGATCGTGCAGTCGTGATAGGTGAGACAACATTTGGAAAAGGAAGTGTAGGAATACAAAGAAGATTGAGTAATGACGGTGGAATTTACTACACAGTAGCTAAATGGTTCACCCCTAAAGGAAGGGTAATTGAAGAAAATGGCTTAGAGCCTGATGTTGTTGTGAAAAATAAAGCTAATGAAACTGATGATCTTCAAATGATGGCAGCAATAACACAACTTAATTTCCAATTAAAATAATGACAACTAACAGAAAGGCCAATTACAACTATAGTTTTGATGAAACTATAGAAGCTGGGATTGTTCTTAAAGGTTCTGAAATTAAATCTATTAGGGAGTCTAAAATAGATATTTCTAATGCTTTTTGCAGGATACAAAATGACGAAGTTTGGTTGCATAATGCGCATATATCACCTTATAGCAATATTGATTTTCAGCCTGATTATAATCCAACAAGATCTAGAAAACTCTTACTAAATAAGAGAGAAATACTCAAATGGGATCTTGAAGCAAAAAGAAAAAATTTAATAATAATTCCATTAAAAATTTTTTTTAAAAAAGGTCGTGCAAAAATAAATATTGGCTTAGGGAAAAGTAAGAAAAATTTTGATAAAAGGCATGATATTAAAAAGAGGGAACAATTAAGAGATATTGATAGAACTAGAAAAGCTAATAAATGACCTTTATAATTCAACCATTGAATGGGGACGCGTGGTTTCGACAGATAAATAAAAGTTTAGTTTGCGAATCGAGTTTCATATACTCGTAAAAAAATATGAAAACAATAAACGGCGAAAAAGAATACGCTTTAGCAGCAGTATAAACTAGCTTGCTACATCTTCTTAAGCTTAGCCCGGATAGCTTAAACAAGGTGACAATTAACCGGGATGCACTGATATTTTGCTTAACTTATCAGTAAAGACTTTAAGCAAACTGCTCAATTGAAACTTGTCGCTTGGTTGATTGGGTTTTTATTTAAGTGACTATGTTCGTAGATAATTATTCAGTTGTTTATTTGGACGGGGAGTTCGACTCTCCCCCGTCTCCACCATTAATAAAATGCATTAATAGTTATCCTGACAACAAGAAAGTTAATTATTATATTTGTAATAACAAAGGCAACCCAAAGTAATAAGGGTCTTTGCATAGAAACCTTTTTCTCAACATTTATTTCCATTGATTCAAACTGAGAAACAAAGGTTGTTAATATTCTTGGCGCAAGAAGGTACCCAAAAATAAACCCTGAAAATAAACCGCCTAGATGAGCAGAATTATCTATTCCACTTACAGTAAAACCAAATACTATGTTTATTCCCACGATCCACGTTAGCCCTACAAGCGACTCCCTTCCAAATTTTCCAAGATCATCCTTATTTATATATAAGTATGCAGCATAACATCCCGCTAAACCGAAAAGAGCTCCGCTTGCTCCAGCACCTACTGAAACACTTGAGATAAAACTAAATATATTTCCCCAGACACCACTTAAAATATATATAAGAGTGAACCTTGCAGGTCCAAATATTTTTTCCATTATTGGGCCAAAAACAATAAGCCCTATTGAATTTACTATTAAATGAAAAAAACCTATATGCATAAAAATGGGTGTAATTAATCTCCAGTACTCCCCTCTTGAAATTGAAATGCCTTCTTTGGCCCCATAATAAACAAGGGTTAACCAATTTTTCGATCCTCCATTTAATTCAAGAATTAGAAAATAAAAAATGTTAATTAAAAGTAGAATCCCAACAACAGGAAATTCCTTATATTTGTAGCTTAAGAACATTAATGTGGAAATATAAGATCTATTTCAGGAATAGATGAAATAATCCCTTTTTCTTTTCCTAGAGTGAAAAGTGTCACAATTGCTTTGTGCCCTTCTTCGCCCATATCAAGAGTGTCTTGATTTACATACATCCTGACAAATTTCCTAGCTTCCTCTAAAGTTAAATCCCTACCATATGTCATCGCGTATTTTAATGCTTCATCTTCATTTTCAATTGCATATTTTACACTTCTATAAAAAACATCTGTCAAATCTTTTCTTGTTGAAAGATCAAACTTTCTATTAACTAGGTCAACACCTAATGGTATTGGTAGATTTGTTTTTTTGAACCATTCTTCTCCAAGATCAATAATTTTGATTAAATTATCTTTTTCATAGAGCACTTGACCCTCATGCAAGATAACTCCTGCATCAACACTACCATCAAGTATTGAAGGCATTATATTTTCAAAATGCATAAACTCTACATCTAGTTCAATATCTACGAAAATTTGAAATAACATATATGAGGTTGTAAATTTGCCCGGGATTGCTATTTTTTTTCCTTTTAATTCATCTACTGATTTATAATTTTTTGATACAAGAATAGGGCCATAGTTTCTGCCAACTGAAGATCCGCAATTCATTATTTGATACTTGTCCATAATTTTTGGGTAATGGGCAACTGATATTGCTGTTACATCTAATTCACCTTTTTCAGAACGTATATTTAATGATTCAATATCTTCCATCAGATGAGATATTTTAAAGTTATCTAATTTTACGTTTCCACTAGCGATACCGTAATACATGAATGCGTCGTCTGAATCGGGGCTATGACCAAATATTACTTCTTTTTCCATTAAATTNCCTTACTAGTTACTTCGATTAAATCGTATTCTGTTGTTCTTTGTACNGCTTCATAACCTGCATCGTTGATTAATTTTTTAATACCATCAACCGATGTTCTGTTATAAAAACCAGCAGACAACATAACATTTTCATCAAATAATGTNCCACCAAAGTCATCAGCTCCAAAAGATAATGCAATTTGACCAGTTTTGTATCCTTCAGAAAACCAAGAAGCCTGTATATGGTTTATATTATCTAAAAATATCCTAGAAATTGCTATAATTCTTAAGTATTGGTTTGGTCCGGCTTCNTTAGTAATTTTTTTACCAAGGGCTGTATTATCTTTTTTAAAAGACCAAGGAATAAATGCGGTAAATTTAGCTGGCTTAGAATTTATTGCTTCATCTTGTACTTTTCTAATGTGCGAAAGGGTTTCAATAATATCAGAATCATCTTCAAGATGTCCGTACATCATTGTAGCTGTAGTGTAAATTCCTACATCATGAGCATTTCTATGCACATCAGTCCATTGGTCAACTGAATTCTTTGGTTTAAATCTACTAATTTTAGATTTTATTTCGTTAGTTAAAATTTCTGAACCGCCACCAGGCATTGTTCTTTGNCCTGCTTTTTTTAATTCTTGAAAAACCTCTTTAATTGTTAGGCCAGAAACTTCAGTCATTTTCATAATTTCAGGAGCTGAAAAAAAATGAGGTGTTATATCTGGAAACTCTTTAACAGTCCTTGAAACAATTTCTGTGTAGAATTCAAAAGGAATATCACTATTTAATCCGCCTTGCATAAGTATTGTTGTACATCCCTTTTCTCTTGCTTTCCTGATTTTGTCTATCATCTGATCAACCGTATAAGTATATGAGGATGGATCAGAAGGATCAGTTCTGTAAAATGCACAGAAACTACAGTATGCATCACATATATTTGTATAATTTAAATTAGTATCAATNACAAAAGAAACATGTTTATTTGGAACTAAATTAAATCTCCTTTCTTGTGCCAATGAGCCAAGAGTCAATAAATCGACATCTTTATATAAATTAAGAGCCTCTTCTTCTGTTATNCGAATATTATTTGAAATTTTATTTTTAATTGAATCAATCATAATTTAATTTTAATCTTCTATCTCATTATACATCTCTTTAAAGATGTTGATTGCTTTTTCTTCAGGATTTCCGATTCTATATGAAAACCCATTAATATAATCAAATATATTTTTTTCAGACATATATGGCTTTTTATTATTTTTAACTATATATTTTAAACTTTCATCATAATTATTAAGGCCTTTATTTATAGAGTTTGATAAGTTAATAAGGTCATTTTCTTCAAGAACATTATAAGCCCATACTGCAAAAACAAATGGCATTCCAGTATTTTTATGCCACTCTAACCCAAGATCATATTTGTAATTATAATTTTTACTATTTGATTCAGCCAGCGCATCATCACCTATAATNAACCTTGAATCAGACTTGAAGGCATTTGATTTAATTTTCAAGTTCTTATTTTTCCAAAAAAAATTATTTAACACCTTAAGCAAAATTACTGAAGTTGATGTTTGACTTGTTACTGAAACATTTGTGATNTCTTTTAATTTTTTTTGAGAAAAAACAAAAACACTATTCGCAGATTTCTTTGTTGCAACACAATAATTATCTAATAGTTCTAAATTTTCTAANTTAAAAAAATCAATTAAAGATATTGGTCCTGNATTTATTGCTTTTTCTTTAATTGCAATACCCATTTTCTTTGGNGTATATTTTTGATATCTAAAATGAGGAATTTTGTTTAAATAAAAAATTTCTGAATTAAGATATGGCATTTCGCCTATCTTAGTCATTGTAGACATTTACTTCATTGTAGAGGGCATCTCTTTCGACAGGAATTTTTCTTGCTTCTTTGATTAGNTAAACCATCTTGTCCCNAGCCAATCCTCCCGGAGATTTTGCTTTAGCAGCGTGCATAATATTTTCTTTTTTTATTGTGCCATCAAGATCGTCTGCACCAAAATTTAACCCAATTGAAGCTGTTTCTTCACCTATAGTAACCCAATATGATTTTATGTGATCAACGTTGTCGAGCATTAATCTTGCAATTGATATCATCTTTAAGTCATCAATGGGTGTAGCAGGATTGTCAGTTAGTTGAGTTGTGCCTGTTTGGTACTGTAATGGAATAAAAGCTAAAAAACCTTTAGTTTCATCTTGTAGATCTCTTAACTGTATAAAATGGTCAACTCTTTCCTCAATTGTTTCAATATGTCCATATAACATTGTGCAATTAGATTTTATTCCTTGGTTATGTGCAATTTTATGTATTTCTTGCCATCTTGAAGCTTTTGATTTACCTGGCAGAAGGAGCTTGTGAACTCTTGGAGAAAAAACTTCTGCCCCACCTCCGGGCATTGATGTAAGCCCTGCCTCTTTTAATCTTGATAGTGATTCTTCGGGGTCAATTTTCCATCTTCTGTGAAAATAATCTATTTCTGCAGCAGTAAAGCCTTTAATGTGCAAATCTGGATGCTTTTCTCTAATGGATTTAACAATNTCTATATAATAATCAAATTCCCATGTTGGGTGATGACCGCCAACCATGTGAACTTCATTCATCTCGTCGTCAATGCCATTTAAAATTTCATCTACTGTCATTTCATAAGCATCTTTATCACCCTTCTTCTTTGCGAAATCACAGAAACTGCAACTTAAAACACATATGTTCGTTGGATTTATATGCCTGTTAAGCACAAAGAAAACCTTATCTCCAGAAATTTGCCTTTTTTTATGATCTGCTAATTTCCCAAGTGAATGAATATCTGATGTGTTAAACATGTTAACCCCATCTTGAAAATCTAATCTTTCCCCTTTTTGAATTTTTTCAGATATTTTATTTAAATTGTTGTCGACAGATATTAAATTATCTATTTCCAATAAGTTTCCCATTTTTCATTTACCTTTTTAATTATATCATCTTGCATTTCAAGTGTTTTTTGGTATCCACCTTTCCATGTGGCGTCAATCCCCATAGTTCCGCTATATTTTGGCACAGCTCCAATAAATTCTTGTTTGTTAAAATATATGTCATCTCCGGGATCAAATCTTGTAAATATTCCCCACATAACCTCTACATCATTGTTAACATCTATATCACTAGACACAACTGCAACAATTTTAATATTTGAAATCAGAGGGCTATTTATTAATTTTTTAACTACTTCACTTCCATCTTTNTCTACACTTACAACTAAAAGAGCATTTTTAAATAACTTCCATTTATTGATTCTGCTGTCTATTGCTTTTAGATCACTTGGTATAACTGGTGGCAATAAATTTACTTCTTCTGATTTTGTAGTTGCATTAATAACTAACTTATTTCCGTAGTGAGTTTTTTTTGATGTAAAGTCCAATGTATCTGTTGGTGCTTGAGAAATGAGCATAATTGAATCAATAGGATCAAAATTTTTCCTAATTTGCTCTAGAACCTGGCCTCTATTTTTAACATCAACTCCTTTATCAACAAGAACCATTACCTTCGTTAGTGATAATTGGCCAAGTCCTAATATTGATAATCCGGTTTTATAAGCCTCTCTGGCATATCTATTTTCAGTAGAAACAACAAGAAAGCTATGAAAGCCTGCTTCATAATAAGCCCATAAGTCGTGTATTTCTGGATGAATTACTTTTATTAAAGGTTTTAAAATGCTTTGAGTGCAATCACCTAAATATTTATCTTCTTGCGGGGGNTTTCCAACAACTGTAGCAGGGTANATAGCATCTTTTCTTGCATAAACGTTATTTATATTGAAAATNGGATAATCCCCTGCTTCAGAATAATGCCCAAAATGATCACCAAAGGGCCCTTCAAGTTTTCTTTCATGTGGCTTTAAATAACCTTCTAAAAGAAATTCGCCAGTTGAAGGTGCCTTTAGATCAATTGTTTTNCACTTAGAAAGTCTTGTNCTGCTTTTTCTTACAAGGCCAGCAAATTCTAATTCTCCAACACCTTCAGGTAATGCCATTATTGAGGCTATTGTTAACACAGGATCACCGCCCAAAGTAACTGCAACAGGCAAATTTTTATTTAAAGTTTCAGCNTCTTGGTAATGATATCCACCACCCTTACCAATTTGCATATGCATTCCAGTTGAATTTTTATCATAAACATGAAGCCTGTACATTCCTAAGTTAGGAATATTATCAANTGGGCTATTNGTTTGTACTAATGGTAAAGTAATAAATTTTCCACCATCTTCAGGCCAACATTTTAAAATTGGCAAATCATCTAATCCATTTTCAACAATTAGTTCAGGAAGTCTNTTTGATACTTTTTTAGGAGGAAAGGATAAGAACCTTTTTATNGTTTTTCTTTGTTTAAAAATTTCTTTTATTTTGGGCGGNCTCATTGCCTCTATAAAATTTAATAATTCATTACCAATTTCTTCTGGGTTTTGACCCAATGCAATTTCAATTCTTTTATCACTCGCGAAAGTATTTATTGCTAATGGATATTTTGAGCCCTTAACATTTTCAAATAATAATGCTGGTTTATTTTCTTTTTGNGCACGAATAGCAATCTCAGTTATTTCTAGTTCAGGGTCAACTTCCTCTTTTACTCGATGCAACTCACCTTCGTCTTCAAGGTCATTTATAAATTCTCTGAAATTCGATGACAATTATTCGCCTTTCCATTCTTTTAAATTTTCTGGTTCAATATCAAGTTTTTCTAGGACCCTTGAAGAAATCATATCAACAAGGTCTTCAATTTTTTCTGGTAAATTATAGAANCCNGGTGATGCTGGTAAAATAATAGCGCCAGCGCGTGTTAACTTTGTCATGTTTTCTAGATGTATCAANCTATATGGAGTCTCTCTGGGAACAATTATAAGTTTTCTTCTTTCTTTGAGACATACATCGGCTGCCCTTTCAATTAGGCCTCGTGATATTCCATTTGCTAAACTTCCTAACGATCCTGTTGAACAAGGAACAATAGCCATGCCGCTTGTTCTAAATGAGCCACTAGCTATACTTGCACCGACATCATTCTCATCTATTACTTCAAGAAGATTTTCATCAAGACCATATTTATCAACAAGAATTTTCTTATCCTTATCCGCACTACCACTTAACTTNGTATCAGTTTCTAAAGATAATATTCTTCTACCGGGCTTAGAAGTAACTAGATAACACTTATGCCCTGCACCAATTATTCCTCTTAATACTGAAATTGAATAAAGACCACCACTTCCCCCAGAAATACCTAAAATATATTTTTTAATCATTGTAATANTGTGCTAATTNTAAATGTTAACATTAATATTATAGAGATCTGNCCGTTCATATCAAAGAAAGCCTTATTAATATTTGTTTGAGTAATATTTTTCAAAATCATATGTTCTCTTAAAAAAAGTAATAATATTATTGTACAACCAATCCAGTAAATTGGATTTAAATTAGAAATAATCCCAATTAAAAATATTAAAATTAACGTAATTGAATGTGATATTGAAGCCAAAATCTTTGTAGTTCTAAGNCCAAATTTTGATGGAATTGAATAAATATTNTTTTTTAAATCGAAATCTATATCTAAAATTGCATAAATTAAATCAAAGCCACTAACCCAAAAAAACCCTGCTAAACCAAGAATAAATGTTTCTAATGAAAATTTNCCTGTTAAAGCAATTTCGACTGCTGGNGGNGCAATTAGGTAAACAATACCTAAAAAATAATGGCAAANATATGTAAATCTCTTTGTTAATGGATANATTATAAATACNGCAATGACAATAGGTGATAAAAGAAAAGCAAGATTATCAAAATAAATAAGAGTTGTGTAAAAAATNAGCAATGATAACAAAGAAATAAATAATGCACCTTTTTGAGTAATTGTTCCTATAATTAGCCCTCTGTTTTTAGTTCTCGGATTTTTCTTATCTATATTTACATCTAATACTCTGTTTATAGACATTCCAAAAATTCTTGCGTTTATAAGTGCAATCATTATTAAAGTTAAATCTGTTATATCAAAGCCAATTTTTTTTGATACAAGAATGTAAGAGCTTAAAGCAAAAGGCAATGCAAAAATCGTATGTTTAAATTGTACAAATTCTAAATAATTTTTAAGTTTAAATAGCATTTATTATTTTATTTTTCTAAATGACTTTGAAAGAGTCAAAAGTAACATCAATATAGATATTAATATAATTGAGTCTATTAGCAATGTATTTTCTGCTCCCAACTTATCTACGCCATAACCAATTGGTAATGCCCCAAATGGAATGAAAGCAAAGTTAAGCATGAAAAATCCCATCATTCTTGCTCTGTATTTTTTGTCAGTGTATTCCATGGTTAATACATTACTCAAAGCCATTCTTATTTGCTCAAATGCTCCGAAAAATATAACAACAATTAAGCCTACTGAATAATATGGAAAGAAACTCAATGTCAAAATACAAAATCCAAGGCCAAAAGCAGACATTAAAAATAATAGAAATCGTAAATTACCTTTTTTTAATGTTGAAATCATTAGTGTTCCAAAAACTGCACCAATACCAGCTAAAGTTAATAGGATCCCTATTTCTCCAGGAGAAATCATATATAGCCTTCTAGCTATAATAGGTAATTGAAGCCTTACAGGCATTGCAATCATGCTTACTATTAAAGATGAAAAAAGTATTGCTAAAACCATTTTATTTCCTAATAAATATTTAAATGATTTTTTCATTTCATCAATATAGTTTTCAGAAACAGAATCATTTTTTTCAGTTTTGGGCAAATATATAGCCAAGAATAAAGCTGAAAGTTGAATTAATGAAATAACTAGAAAGACATTTGACGGTCCATATTTTCCATATAAATACCCAACTGCTGAACCTGAAAAGACAGTGACTAAAGCCATACCTGATGATAGTAGAGCTATTCCATTGCTAACTAAATTTTCAGGAACAATTTTTGGTATAAATGAATACCTAGCAGGTAGTTGAAAAGAAAATAATGCACCTTGAAGCATTGACATTAAGAATAAGAATTGCCAAGAAATTAAATTTAATTCAATTAATATCCATGTAGAAATAGATGTTGCAAAAAAACCAATTTGAACAATTTGCATCACTCTTCTATTTTCAAATTTATCACCAATGACTCCTCCTAAAACTGAAAATAATAAAAGAGCTGGTGCAAAACCCATGCTAACTACCCCTGCTAAAAAAGCACTATTAGTCATATCATCAGTTAGAAGTGCTCTTGATGGCATTGCCATTTGGACAGCAAAAATTAGGTTAACACTCGTCAGCCATAAAATTCTGTAACCTGAATATTGAAATGATGCAAAAAAAGATTTCATTTAATAAAGTGAATTTAATTGTTTTAGTATAAAATTGCAATGAGATATTATGTTGAATTTTTTATATAAATATTTTTTAAGAAAAATATTATTTTTATTGAATCCTGAAACAGCACATAAAGTTGTTGAGTCATTTCTTTATCTCATACCTAATAAATTATTTAATATTTTTTTTAAGTACAACTTTAGTAAAGACACCTCAACAGTAATTTTTGGTAATAATGTTCCAAGTCCAGTTGGGATTGCAGCTGGTCTTGATAAGGATTATAAATCAACGCCAAAATATTTAAGTTTAGGGTTTGGTTTTAGTGTAGTTGGAACAACAATGATTAATCCAAGAAAAGGTAACCCTAAACCTAGATTAATAAGGGAGAAGTCTAAAGGCGAATTAGTCAATGCATTATCATTTCCAAGTGATGGGTCATACAAAATTCTAAATAGATTGAAAAATTATCCATCTCCAAGAGAAAGGATAATTATTTCTGTGTCTGGTACCTCTGAGGAAGAGATAATAGAAAATTTATTATTATTTCAAGATTTTTGCTTTGCTGTAGAAATTAATATTTCAAGCCCGAATACAACTGATCTTAAGAAATTTGTAAATCATAATTCAATAAGATCTATATTAAAAAAATCTAGGAAAGTCACAAATTTGCCGATATTTATTAAATTGCCTCGGCTATTAGAAATTGAATATTATGATGAACTAATAAAAGCAACACAAGAATTTGACCAAGTAGGTGTAGTTTTATGCAATACTCTTCCTGTTACTGATTCAAGGTTAAGTGTAGGTAATGGTGGTAGGAGCGGAAAGTCTTTATTTGATAGTACGCTATCGATATTAAAATATGTTAGAAAATCTTTTCCAGAAATAACAATACTTTGTTCTGGAGGAATATCGTCCCCAGATCAAGCAAAAATGTTATTAGAGTCTGGTGCAAACGCATTGCAAATTTATACTGCACTTATTTACGAAGGTCCCGGAATAATTAAGGAAATAAATGATAGTTTAAGTTATTGAATTAATAAACTTATAGAATCCTGAATTTTCAGGAGCTTCAATTGTATTTAGGTCAGGTAGTTTATTATTTGCAACACTTCCCTTTACTGCGAAACCGTATTTAGCATATTTTAATAACTCGATATCAGCTTCTCCATCCCCAAAATAAAATAGGTCGCTGCTCGTTAATTTCAATAGATCCAAAAGAACCTTTGTAGAATTTAATTTATTTCCTTCTAATGACGATACTTCACATAAATTGTCAAAAGTTTTATTGATTTCAACTAAATTGCTAAATCTATTTTTTAATTTCTTGGTAATTTTATCTGTGTCAGAAGGGTNCCCAATTATTAATAAAACAGTCTTGTTGATTATTTTATTGAGATTATCTGTTTTAAANAGTTTAATATTTTGNCTTAAGGAATAATCTACAATCCATTTAAATTCATTTTGAACATAAATATTTTCTAAACTGTAAAGTGCTGTATTTAAATTTTTAAATTCATTTACGTCATTTATTATATTTTTAAACGTATCGTCATCAATTTCTTTTTGATAAAGATCAACTTCGGTTTCTGGGTCAGAAATTATAGAACCTCCAGAACAAATATAAGGTAGTTTTAAATTCAATAATTTTGCAAATTTAGAGGCAGGAATTTTACTTCTACCAGTAGCAAAAGTTACTGGTACCCCTAATTTATGTAGCTTATTAAATATTGTAGAAATCTCACTGCTTACATTTCCATTGGTCAAAATAGTTCCATCTAAATCAGTAACAATAATGGGTGAATTTGTAAATGTATAAATTGATTCCATATTATGTATAATACTTATGATAAATTAACAAATTGTAAATTATGGAAATAAAAATAATAATACCCTCTCCACTTAGAAACTTCACCAATGGTGAAAGGTCTGTAAATATTGAATTAGATGAACATTCTTCAATTTTGGATTCAATAAATAAATTGAATGACATTTATACGGGTATTTCTGCAAAAATAATTGATGAAAATAATTCATTACATAACTTTGTAAACATTTTTATGGATGGAGAAGATGTAAGGTACATTGAAGGTGTTGATACTAAGTTAATTGCTAACTGCGAGATAAGCATTGTTCCTGCAGTTGCAGGCGGCTTTAAATAGCTTCTCTTATTGAGTCTATAACAATAGAATCAGGCACATCATCTTTTATAATTGGGCTACCAATATCTTTCAATAATACCCAATTTATTATTCCATTTTTAACTTTTTTATCATTTTTGGTGTTATTGAATAAGTCATTAATGTCTACTCCACTTGTTAAATTAGTTGGAAGGCCGTATTGATTTAAAGTTGATACTATTTCGTTTTTAGTTTCAGTGGAAATTAATTTCAAATTTTTGGATATATTTGCTGCCACAACCATTCCAATGCTTACTGCTTCTCCATGCAATAGTTTTCCGTATTTAGTTAGCCCCTCTAACGAATGCCCAATTGTGTGACCAAAATTTAATTTTATTCTTTCAGAGCCTTTTTCAAACTCATCTTTTGAAACAATTTCAGCCTTTATTTGAACACTTCTTTTTATGATTTCAGTAAATACCGGGTTCTTCTTGCTTATAATATCTTCACTTTGCATTTGAAAGGTATTTAATAGTTCTTTATCAAATAAAAATGCATGTTTAATAGCTTCAGCCCATCCAGAATTTAATTCTCTTTCTTTTAAAGTATCCAATGACTTTGTGTCCATTGCTATCAATAATGGCTGTTTAAAAGCACCAATTAAATTTTTACCATGTTTAAAATTTACTCCAGTTTTTCCTCCAATAGAAGCATCAACCATTGCTGCTAAGCTTGTTGGGAAATGTATTACGTTCAATCCTCTTAACCATGAAGATGCAACAAACCCAACAAGATCTGTTGTTACACCGCCTCCAATTGAAATTAATATGCTATTTCTTTCGGATCCTGCACTCAAAAGCCAATCATAAATGTATGTACAAGTTTCAAGATTTTTCTTAGTCTCATTTATATCAATTGATAATGATTCACAGGTTATATCAAAATTTTCTAATTCATTTATTAAATTTATTGCTTCAGAGGCAAATACTTTTGAATCAGAAATAATAAAAATTTTTTTCGGGACGTATTTATTTTTAATATATTGAGCTAAGTCTTTTTTAAAATTATTACCTACAAAGATAGGATAATCACCTTGAGTAGATTTAATATTTGAAGCTATTAGATCATTCATAATTTTTTAATTCTTCTAAAATCATTTCTATTGTTTCTGCTTCATCAATTTTGTCATTAACAACTATTAAATCAGCTTTTGAATATACATCATACCTTTTTTCTAGTTGTGTCTCTAAATTTTCAATTAGACTTAATTCATTATTAAATAACAATGGCCTATGACCCCTGTTTGAATTGAGTAATCTTTTTTCAATTTCTGATGGTGATGATTTTATCCAGATTACCAGTCCATTATCCTGCATCATTTCAAAAGAATCATTTATCTCAGGCAATCCGCCTCCAGTAGCAACAACAATATTCACTTTGTTTTTTAATGAATCAAGTATTTTCTTTTCTTCATTTCTAAAAAATAATTCACCTTTAGATTTAAATATTTCAGAAATTGAAGAAGCAAATTCATTAGTTATAGATTCATCAGTATCTAAAAAATCAAATTTTAACTTGACTGATAACTTTTTTCCTAAAGTGGTTTTGCCTGATCCTGATTGACCAATTAAAAATATCTTTGTGGGTTTATTTTTTTCCAAATTCATTATGAGATTTAATATAATTTGAAAAATTCATAACTAATTCATCAATATGGTCACCACCAAATTTCTCAATGATGGATTCGGTTAATATTAATGACATCATTGCTTCTCCAATCACACAAGCAGGTGGAACTTGGCAAACGTCACTGCGATTGTACTGTGCCTCAATTATTTCACCTGTATTTATGTCAACAGACGGCAAAGGTTTTGCAAGTGTTGCAATTGGTTTTATTGCTACATTTACAACAATTGGCTCTCCGTTAGTTACACCACCTTCTAAACCCCCTGCATGATTGGTGATGTGTTTAAAATTTCTTCTATCTTTTGTGTCAGGAACTATTACATCTTGAACTTCAGAACCGGGTTTTCTTGTGTTTTCAAACCCATTTCCGATTTCCACCCCTTTTACAGCATTAATGCTCATCATTGCTTGTGCAATTTTGCCATCAAGTTTTCTGTCCCACTGTGAAAAACTACCTAAACCTACCGGTGAATTAAAAGCTACAACCTGAAAAATTCCTCCAATTGTAGTTTTATTTCTTTTTGATAAAAGAATTGCATCTTTGAATTTTTCGTCCATATTTTTTGAAGAAGACCTTACTTCAGAAATCTCAGTCTGATCCCAGTCAATATTTTCAAGATTTTGATCTATATCGTCAGATGTAACCTCTCCAATTGAAAGNACTCTACTTTTTATAGAAATATCTAATTTTTTCAACAATGATTTACATAAAGATCCTGCAGCAACCCTTGAAGTAGTTTCTCTTGCACTAGCTCTCTCAAGTACATTTCTTAAATCATGTTGTTTAAATTTTAAAGCTCCAGCAAAATCGGCATGTCCTGGAACAGTCTTTGAAAATTCTTTTTTATCTACTGATTCATCAACTGGATATGGAGACATGGCATCTTTCCAATTTTTAAAATCAATATTTTCTATCCATAATGATATTGGTGAGCCAAGTGTAAGACCATGCCTTACACCAGATTTAAAATACGCATGATCCTTTTCAATTTTCATTCTTCCTCCCCTGCCGAAACCTTTTTGCCTTCTTTGAAGGTCTATCTCTATATCTTCCTCAGATACATTTATACCTGCTGGAAGACCTTCAACCATTATAGTAAGGCCTGGTCCATGTGATTCACCTGCTGTTAAAAATCTAAACATAATATACTCACATTAGATCATATAATTATTGATAGTAAAATTTCAATTGAGTTTTAATGCACTTTTCATTATTTCAAATGGACAATTCTTTCCTGTTATAATCTCAAACCCTGCCTGAGCTTGATAAATTAACATATCTATGCCATTTATTGCTTGACCACCAAATTCACTAATATTTTTTAAAAAAGGAGTTTTTTTTGGTGAATAAACAAGATCTATTCCCGTTACATTTGACTTTAATTCGTAACCTTTTAATAAATTTCCATCTGGATCGGGCCCACTGCTCATTCCGACTGATGTTGTGTTGACAATTAAATCAGCATTTTTAATTTCATGCCTAATGCTATCAATTGAATTAAGATTTAGTGAAGTTATTCCCGAACTACTGTATTTACTAGCTATTTCTTCAGCCTTTAGAAAAGTTCTATTGATTATACAAATATTTTGAGCATTTTTTATAAATAATGCTTCAACAACTGCTTTTGCCGACCCTCCTGACCCAAATACTACACAATTAAGTTGGCTTAGATTATTTAATTTGGAATCAGGGATGCTTTTTTTAAAACCAATATAGTCTGTATTAAAACCAAATATCTTATCATCTTCAATTTTAAACCAATTCGCTGCCCCTATTCTTTTTACAGAATCATCATAAAAGTCAAAATACTTTAGTACATTTTCCTTGTGAGGAACTGTAANGCACCCACCAATAACATTGTTTTCTTTTGCGTTTAGAAAAAATTCTTTTAATTCCTTTTTTTCAAGTTCCCATTTTTTAAAAAATAAGTCTAGGCCGAAATGCTTAATTGCTGAATTATGAATATCAGGAGAAAGTGTATGAGATAAAGGATTTCCGATTATACCAATTTTATTCATATGTTTATCTTAATTTTTCCAAATAATTATTTAAAATTATTGTTGCAGATGAATCATCTACATACTGATTTTTAGATTTCTTATTTATTGAATTTAGCGCTTGTACTGTTGACAACCTTTCGTCTTCAAATTCAACATCAATTTTAATATTTTCAACAAGCTTCTCTTTAAATGACATCACTTCTTTTGCTTTAAAGCCTATTTCATTTTTCAAAGTTTTTGGTATTCCCAAAATAATTAACTTGATGTTATTGGTCTCAGTAATTTTTTTTATTTCATCAAAAGCTATTTCAATATCTTTATATTGAATTATTGAATGAGGAATCGCCATTTTTTTATTTAGCTTTGAAATGGAAACACCAATTCTTTTTTCGCCATAATCTAAGCCTAATATTTCTTCTTCATTATGCATTTTGAATTATATT
>PBWZ01000004.1 GCA_002727435.1 Chloroflexota bacterium | reverse complement strand
TGGAATTGATAAAAATGTTCTTGATTATTTAGCATCAGAAATTAATGATGTTGTAAAAAAATTTTCTGAATTGCGATTATGTCTTGTGGTTGGTGGAGGAAATATTTGGAGAGGTGCCGATTATGAAAAGGTTGGAATGGATAGATCTGTTGCTGATCAAGCAGGAATGCTGGCAACAATGATTAATGGATTAGCCATTCAAGATTCTTTAGAAAAAATTGGAATTCCTGTTAGGACTATGTCTGCACTTTCGAATCCATCAGTATCAGAATTGTTTATAAGGAGAAGGGCATTAAGGCATCTTGAAAAGGGTAGAGTTATTATTCTTGTAGGAGGTACTGGAAATCCATACATGACTACTGATACTGCAGCTGCATTGAGGGCTTTAGAAATATCTGCCGATTTATTGATGATGTCAAAGAATGATGTTGATGGTGTTTACGATTCAGATCCCAAAACTAATCCTAAAGCAAAAAAAATTAATAGTATTTCTCACCTTGAAGCTTTATCTAGACAAATTAGAGCATTAGATAGTACAGCTTTATCAATGTGCATGGATAATAATGTTCCCATAAGTGTGTTTAATATTTTTAATAAAGGTTCATTGTCAGGTATCCTTGAAGGAAATAAAATTGGAACACTTATAACGCATGATGGAAAGGGGGCTATATGAATGAAAGAGAATTTTTAGATGATCTTTCTTTGAAAATGTTGGCATCCGTTGAACATTTATCATCTGAGTTGAGTTCTATGAGAACAAATAGAGCACATGCTGGACTTGTTTCAGGATTAAATATTGATTATTTTGGTTCTTCTATGAAACTTTCTGAATTAGGTCAAATTAGTGTCTCAGATGGAACAATGATCTTGATTCAATTATGGGATAAAAGTGCTGTAGAAATGGTATCAAAAGAAATTGAATCATCAGACATTGGGATAAATCCGAGTATTGATGGCGATACAATAAGGTTAGTTGTCCCCCCTTTAAATGAAGAAAGAAGAATTGAGCTGGTCAAGATTGTTAAGAAGAAATCTGAAGATGCAAAAATTTCTATAAGAAATGTCAGAAGAAATGCTATGGATGAGGTAAAGGATTTAGAAAAAAAAGGTGAATTGTCTCAAGATGATAGCAGGAGAATTCAATCAGATATTCAAAAAAACACAGATGAAAGTATTGAGGAAATTTCTCAGATTGCTCAAAATAAAGAAAACGAGTTAATGGAAGTCTAAAAAATTTTGGAAAACAATTCCAGTGAAATTTTAAAAGATAAAATTTTAAAAGTATTTGATTCAAGCAACCTTTCAATGCCAAATCATGTTGGCATAATAATGGACGGTAACAGGAGATGGGCAGCTGAAAATAAAAAACCTGTTTTTTTTGGGCACAAAGAAGGAACAAAAAACCTTGAATCTTTAATAAAATTTTCGATAGAAATTGGTATCAAATATCTTACTATTTATACATTTTCAACTGAAAACTGGGAGAGACCAAAACTTGAAGTTAATTATATTACCAAAACTTTATTGAATGAATCTTTAAATGAAAACTTTGACAATCTTCATAAATTAGGTGTCAAAATTGTTATCAGGGGGAGTATCGAAAAACTTGATAAAACTTTAAAAGATAAAATTTTAAATGCTCAAAAAAAGACTTTAAATAATAAATCAATTTCATTAGTTATTGCTTTCGATTATGGTGGCAGAAATGAAATAGTTAACACTGTGAAGGAAATAATAAAAGATAATATTAAAATTGGTAAGATTGATGAAAAGTTATTTAATGATTATATAAATAAAGATTCAATTCCGGACCCAGACTTAATAATAAGAACCGGTGGAGAGTATAGGTTGAGTAATTTTTTAATTTGGCAGTCGGCTTACAGTGAATTTTATACGTCTGAAGTATTATGGCCGGATTTTACCAAAATAGATTTTTACGATGCCTTAAAAAGCTATTCTTTAAGAAATAGGAGATTTGGAACAGATTGATGAACGAAAGGATAAAAACATCTTTAATTATTGCCCCTATTCTCTTATTAAGTTTAATTTCAGAAATTTTNCTTTTTCTTTTTCTATTTTCATTATGCGTAATAATTATTTTTGAAACTAATTTAAACTCNAAAAANNNTNTTAGAGTNTTAATTTANTTAATNTTGATAAGTATTTATTTTTTNTTATTNATTTTGANTTNTGATTTTCTGATTTATGCAATATACNTATCATTATTATCATTTGCTATTTCTATATTTTTTAATATTTTAGAATTAAAAAAAAATAAAGAAAATTTAAACTTTTCTAACCAAATTTTACTCGAAAANAAAAAAGTATTTAATTTATTTTTTCTAAGAGAAACTTCAACAATATATTATCTTTTTGGCACATTGTCTTTTTATTATCTTTACCAATCACCAAGCGAAATAAATTGGGTACTCTTGCCTCTCTTTACAGTTTTTGCAATTGATACTTCATCGTATTTTATAGGATCAAAATTTGGAAAAAGAAAAATTTCTTTTTTAGAAATTATAAGCCCCANTAAGACTTNAATTGGCTTTATTACTGCATTTATAACAGGATCTTGTGTTTTCTATTCATTAAATTATTTTTTCTTTAACGTTTTTTCAAATTCAATATCATTATTTTTATCAATTATTTTTCCATTTTTTGCAGTAATTGGAGATTTATATTCTTCAGCAATTAAGAGAAATTTTGGTATTAAAGATTATGGTAATATTCTTCCAGGGCATGGTGGAGTATTAGACAGATTAGATTCTGTAATCATATCGTTAGTATTAATTGGGTTAGCAAAGGTTTTTTTATCATGAAAAAAATATCTATTTTAGGTTCAACTGGATCTGTTGGAACTCAATGCCTTGAAATAATTTCAGAGTTTANAAATCAATTTGAAATTATTTCATTGACAGCGGGAAAAAATGAAGAATTATTAGGTGATCAAATAAAAAAATTTAAACCTAAATATTATTTATCAGACACCAACGTGAATCATCAAGATGGTATACGAATTAAAAGTTATGATGAACTGTTGAAAATTGATGATTCAGATCTAATTGTTATTGCATTATCTGGTATTTCTGGTTTTTTTCCAGTACTTAATTGTATTAAACAAGGCAGAAAAATAGCCTTAGCTAATAAAGAAAGTTTAGTTGCTTGTGGAGACCTGCTTATTGAAATTAGTAAAACAACTAGCTCAGAGATAATTCCTTTAGACAGTGAGCATTCTGCAATCTGGCAATGNATAAAAAATGAAGAAGATAAATATGTGAAATCTATAGTAATTACAGCATCTGGAGGCAGTCTNAGAGATATGCCAATAAACGAATTATCTTCAGTAACGCCAGAAATAGTTTTAAATCATCCAACTTGGAATATGGGAGACAAGATCACCGTAGATTCAGCAACATTAATAAATAAAGTTTTTGAGGTTAAAGAAGCAGCAAATTTATTTGATATTCCATTAGAAGATATTGAAGTAATTTTTCATGATGAAAGCATTATTCATGGAATGGCAAATATGGTAGATGGCAACTCATTGGCATTGTTGTCAGAGCCAAATATGCGTATACCAATACTTTATGCACTATTTTATCCAAAAAGAGTCATGAGTAAGAATATTAAAAAAATCGATTTAACCAAGTTAGGTAAACTTTCATTCCGAAATCGAGATAAGAAAAAGTTGAATTTTTATAATTTCGGAATTGAGGTGATAAGTAATTCAAATTTAGGAGCTTCTTTCTTGGTAGGCTCAGACCAAGCAGTAGTTGAAAATTTTTTGGAAAAGAAGATAAATTACTTGGATATGTTAGATATAATGAAAAGTGCNTATAAAAAGATTGAATTATCAAAAAAATACTCAATCGAAACATCGATTGAAACAATTAATGATTCTTATAAATTAACAAAAAAACTGATCCATGACGGTAATATATAGCATACTAAGTTTTATTTTAATACTACTTCCATTAGTTATCCTGCATGAGTTTGGACATTATTTTTCAGCAAAGTTTTTTAAGATAAAAGTACTCGAATTTGGTTTCGGTTTCCCACCAAAACTATTTTCTTACTGGTCCTCAAAAAAATTAATTTATTTTGATAACAATTTAAATAATCTAGATTTACAAAAAAATAAAAGTGTTTACATATCAACAGAGTTTAAAAACGACAAAGAATTTATTAATGAAATTTTCTATGACAGAAAATCAAGCCTTTCATCAGAAGTCGAAAGTTACGAGGTTAAAGTAAATGATGTTTATGATAATTATATTGAAGTAAAAGAAATGCAATGGTCTTTCAATCTTCTTCCATTAGGTGGATTTGTTCGTCCTTTTGGAGAAGATGATTCGAGCCACCCAGACAGTTTTTACGTTAAAAATGCATTTCAAAGATTTGTGGTCCTTGTTTCAGGAGTAGTAATAAACTTATTGTTGCCCTTTGTCATTTTCTTTTTTACTTCATTATTCATATCCGAAGAAATTAAGTCAGATTTAATAATTGTTGATGTAAACAATGATTCTCCTGCATTTAATTCAGGTTTAAAAACAGGTGACAAAATTGTTAGTATAAACGATGACAAAGTTTACAATATGAACGACCTTCAACGAGTCTTAACTTCAAATTTAGGTAATAGTATTGAAATTACTGTAGATAGAGGCGTGCCAAACCCATTTGCTAAATCATGGGAGCAAAATTTTGAATACAATCAAAATATATTAAATTTTATTGCAACACCAAGATGGAATCCCCCTGAAGGTGAAGGTGCATTAGGAATTTCAATATCTGCAGAAAAAAGTGAAATTATTCAAGTTGANAATGGAATATTTAAATCANTAAGNAATTCATATGATAGCGTTGCTCAANTAGTGTCACTATCTGTAAACAGCATCAAGGCTATTTTCAATAAAAGCACAAACCCTCAATTTTCAGGACCTGTNGCAGTAGGNCCTGTTGGNATAAGTCAAATTACTGGTTCTGTAGCATCATCAGAGTTGACACTTAAAAGTAAAATTAAAGTTTACGCTGAGCTGATTTCAATTCTCAGTTTGAGTTTGGGAATTATTAATTTACTACCTATTCCTGCCCTAGATGGCGGAAGAATATTATTTGTGCTAATTGAAATTTTGAGAGGAGGAAGAAAAGTGCCTCCAGATAAAGAAAGAATTGTTCATAGTTTAGGGTTTATGGTNATGATTTTCTTACTAATATTGGTAACTTTTCAAGATATTTCAAGGATATTTAATAGTCCTAATATTGTAGGGTGATTAACTGTAGAATATAATCAAATTAGTGAAAATATTTAGAAGAAAAAGCAATTTAGTAAAAGTTGGCAATGTTAGCATTGGCAGTAATTCTCCTATTGTTGTTCAATCTATGACTGACACAGACACTACTGATGTTGTAAAAACAGTTAATCAGATAAAGGAATTATGCGATGCAGGAAGTGAAATTGTAAGAATTACTGTTAATAATGATCAAGCTGCAAAATGTGTTGAAATTATAAAAAAAAATTTGATTGATGATGGGTATGAAATCCCTTTAGTTGGGGATTTTCATTTTATTGGACACAGATTGTTAACAAACAATAAGTCTTGTGCTGAAAAATTAGATAAATACAGAATTAATCCTGGAAATGTTGGTAGAGGAAATAAGAGAGATGAAAATTTTGAAATGTTTATTAAAGTTGCGGTTGAAAATAATAAGCCTGTAAGAATTGGAGTAAATGCAGGTAGTTTAGATTCAGAATTATTGGATTTAAAAATGGAAATAAATTCTAAAAGAAAAAATCCTCTAAGTTCAGAATTAGTTGAAAACGAAGCTCTTGTAGAAAGTGCCCTAATTAGTGCTGAAAAAGCAATTGATTTAGGTTTGCCAGAAGACAAAATAATTATTTCTTGTAAAGTTTCGAGGGTAAACCAAATGATATCTGTATACAAAGAATTATCTGAAAAATGTAATTTTCCACTTCACTTAGGGCTTACTGAAGCAGGTATGGGAATGAAGGGCATCTCTTATACATCAGTAGCATTGGGCAACCTGCTTTATCAAGGAATAGGAGATACAATAAGATGCAGTTTGACACCTGAAGTAAATGGCGACAGAACTAATGAGGTAAAATTATGCCAAGAAATCCTTCAATCAATTGGTGTCAGGGATTTTAATCCTACTGTAACATCATGCCCTGGATGCGGAAGAACAACTTCAACTTTTTTTAGAGAATTAAGTGAAGAAATACAAGATTTTCTTAATTCTAAAAAGAAATTGTGGAATAAGAACTATCCTGGCTCTGCTAGCTTAAAGGTTGCTGTAATGGGATGCGTTGTTAATGGCCCGGGGGAATCAAAAAGTGCAGATATTGGAATATCATTGCCCGGTTCCGGTGAATCTCCAAAAGCCCCAGTATTTGTTGATGGGAATAAAGTAGATGTGCTTGAAGGAAATGAAATTGCTAAACAATTTATTAATATGATAGAGGATTATGTTATTAATAAATGGGGACAAAAGTAGGGAGTAAATATTAAGTTAAATAATTATTTTTGGAACACCAAAAGAGATATTTCTGAAAATACAGAAATGTTGAGTCATAAATTACTATTGAAAGCTGGGTATATTTCTCAGTTGAGTGCTGGAATATTTAGCTTTACTCCTATGGGCTGGAGAGTTGTAAACAATATCAAAAAGGTTATTAATGAAGAGATGGAAAATATTAATTGCCTTGAGGCAAATCTTCCCGTTATACAGCCATCTAGTATTTGGGAGCAAAGTGGAAGAATTGATTCCTTTATTCCCCCTTTAGCAAATTTTTACGATAGAAGAGATAAAACTATGATTATTGCCCCAACTCATGAAGAAGCAGTTATTGAATTAGTTAAAAATAATTTAAAAAGTTTTAGAGATTTGCCCTTTTCAATTTTCCACATACAAACAAAGTTTAGAGATGAAACTAGGCCCAGAGGAGGTCTTTTGAGGGTAAGAGAATTTGAAATGAAGGATGCATACAGTTTTCATCAAGACGAAAAATCGCTTGATGAAGAATTTGATAAATTTTCTGAAGCTTATTTTAAAATATTTAACAGATGTGGTATCAACGTTGTTAAAGTAGCTGCTGATAGTGGAGCAATTGGNGGAAAAGTTTCTTCCGAATTCATTTCTGTCTCTGATAGTGGGGAAGATACTATTTTAATTTGTGAAAGTTGCAATTACTCTGCGAATGAAGAGAAAGCTGAATTTTTAAGATCAAAAAAGAACTTAGGAAGTTTTGAAAAACATGAGGAAGTTGAAACTGTAGGAATAAAATCAATTGAAAGTTTGAGTAAATTTTTCAAATTAGACAAGGAACATTTCCTTAAAACAATGATTTATATTTATGATGAAAAACCNATTTTAATTACATTGTCAGGAGATTTGGATGTCAATGAAACNAAGNTAAAAAATTATTTGGGNGGTGAGCCAAGACTGGCTGATGAAAAGGAGATAAAAAATTTAAACTTAATTCCTGGATATATATCTCCTTTTAAAAATCAAATAGATACATTGCTTGATATATCGGTCGATNTAAACTCCTCGTACATTGCTGGTGCTAACAAAGAAAATTTTCATATTAAAGGTATCGTCCCAAAGGATGATTTTTCCAATNTAATTGCCAGTATTGATATTGCAAACGCAAAAGTAAATGATAAATCTCCATATTGCAAAGAAAATTGTGCTGGATTTAAAAAATTAAAAGGTATTGAAGTTGGGCATATATTCAAGTTGGGGGCAGCTTACAGCTCTAAAATGGATCTAAATTTTCTCGATTCAAATGGAAAAATAAATGATGTAGAAATGGGGTGTTATGGAATAGGTGTTGGCCGATTNCTTGCAGCAATAGTAGAAGCTAATTCAAATGAAGATGAGTTAGTTTTTAATAAAGAAGTTGCTCCTTTTGAAATATATTTAGCATCTTTGAATACNGATAAAGATCAGGTAATTGATAATTCTGAAAAAATTTATAAGGAATTATGTGGTGCTAATTTTAGTGTTTTATATGACAACAGAAATGAGTCCCCAGGTGTGAAATTTAATGATTTTGATCTTTCTGGAATTCCTTTTAGGGTTGTTGTTAGCTCAAGATCGCTAAGTAATAATCAAGTTGAAGTCAAAAATAAATACACNGGGAATTCAGAACTTATCGATAAAAATGAACTAATTGATTATTTAAAAAATATTTAAAATTAAATTTTTCTTTTAATAATTTACTCATTATTATAAAATTATAAAAAATTAATTGAATGTGAAGAAGAAGTGGGCTGAGCCCACTTTTTTTTGTTCATTTTTATACTAAATTAGGTAGGTAAAATTGAAAAATGAATTGATGTTGGCTTTAACTGCTTTAGCTCATGATAGAAGTCTTCCGCAATCTGTTGTATTGTCAGCAATTCAAGCTGCTTTAGAACATGCGTACAAAAAGGATGCAAATGGTCAAGAAGTTAGGGTTGACTTGGATCCTGATACTGGAAATACAGTTGTNAGGACAATAAAGGTAGTCGTTGAGACTGTTGAGGAAAGCGATCTAGAAATATCATTATCACAAGCCCAAAATCATTTTCCAGATATAAAAATTGGAGAAGAAGTTACTACTGGTTATATTGAACCNGATCCAGGAAGAATAACTGCNCAAACTGCCAGGCAACTTGTTTTACAAAAATTGAGAGAGGCTGAAAGGCAGCTTGTTGCAAATGAGTATTCTAATAAAATTGGTGAGATCATGTCTGGGACCATCTCAAGAATCGAAGGAAGGGATGTTATAGTTTCACTTGGTAGAGGCGAAGCTGTTATGCCACCACAAGAACAAGTAAATTCAGAAAAATATCGTATTGGACAACAGTTAAAATTTATTATTTTAAAACTTGACCAAGAAAGAAGGGGTCATGAAATAGTTGTCTCTAGATCAAATGTTGATTTACTAAAAGAGTTATTTGTNCTTGAAGTTCCAGAAATAAATAGTGGAATTATTGAAATTAAAAATATTGTTAGGGAGCCCGGATCAAGNAGTAAAATAGCTGTGAATTCAATCCAAGATGGCATTGATGCAGTTGGAGCGTGCGTTGGTTTAAGAGGATTAAGGATTCAAAATGTTGTAAATGAATTGCTTGGAGAAAAGATTGATGTTATTGAATGGAGTGAAGATCCTGTTGAGTTTATTATTAAATCTTTGAGTCCAAGTGAAGTTGAGAAAGTAATGTTGAATTCTACTGAAAATTCAGCACAAGTAACTGTTCCAGAAAGTCAACTTTCATTAGCAATCGGAAAAGATGGCCAAAATGTAAGATTAGCAGCAAAATTATGTGGATGGAAAGTAGATATTTCATCTGAGAACAATATGTCTGAAGTNGCAGATAATGAACCAAAAACAGAGCTTGCTAAAGCTGGTATAGATTCNAATACTGAAGAACTGTTAAAAGTTGTTGATGTAAATACAATCGAGCAGATAAAAAATATGTCAAAAGATGAGTTGTTAGGAATAGGTGGTATGACTGAAAATAGATTGAAAGCTTTGAGAGAAATAATTCCTTCTTCCAAGCCAGATAAAACTGAAGAAAGCTCAGAGATAAAAGAAGAAATAGTTGAAAAAATTGTTTCAGACAGTGAAGTTTTTTCTAGTGATGATCTTGTTGAAATAATGGAAAATTCAAAAAGTTCAGAAAATGAAGATGATGATATTGATGAAGAAAAAACATCAGTTGGTGAAAAGGATATTTGGAACATTGATTCAATAGTTAAGAAAAAATCAGGAAATTCAAAAAAAGGTGTTATAAGGTTTGCTGAAGACATCGACGATTTGAAAAATTAGATGGTTGATAACAATAATAATTTAATAGATGAACAAGAAAAACTNCTAGATTTACCAATTCAATTAACTGCTGGTGATTTATCAGATATTATGGAAANACCACCTTCCGAGGTAATCAAAGAGTTAATGCGTCATGGTGTAATGGCTAACATCAACGAAATTATTGAATTNGAGGTAGCTGTGCTTGTTGCTCACGAATTTGGATTCAAAGTATTAAAGCCNAAAAGTGATTCAACAAAGACATTAAAATCAGATTTTGATTCATCAAACTTAAATGATGATCAAATTATTTTAAGATCACCAGTAATTACTATATTAGGCCATGTTGATCATGGAAAAACTTCTATATTAGATTCNATAAGAGGGTCAAAAGTTGCTGATTCTGAGNATGGTGGNATAACACAGAGCATTGGTGCNTATCAAATAACACATAATAATGANAAAATTACCTTTGTTGATACCCCTGGTCATGAAGCATTTACTGCAATGCGTGCAAGAGGAGCTCAAATAACTGATATTGCTGTTCTTGTTGTTGCTGCTGACGATGGAGTAATGCCGCAAACTAAAGAAGCTATTGATCACATTAAGTCTGCCGGCACCCCAATGATAGTTGCAATAAATAAATGTGACTTAGATGGTGCTGATATAAATAAAGTTAAGTCCCAATTAGTTGAAAATGATATTGTCCCTGAAGATTATGGAGGCGAAGTAATGTGCGTTGAAACATCTGCAATTACTTCTAAAGGAATTGATGATTTACTGGAATCAATAATACTTCTTGGCCAAATATTAGAACTTAAGGTTCCTAGAAATTCTTCTGGTGAAGGATATATTTTAGAAGGAACTCTAGATAAAACTAAGGGCTCATTAGGAACGATTTTAGTAAAAGAAGGATCAGTAAGTGTNGGTGACTATATTGTTGCTGGAGAAGTAAGTGGNAAAATTAAAAATTTAACTGATGGGTTTAACAGATCAGTTAAAAATGTTNCCCCTGGCGCACCCGCACAAGTATTAGGTATAAATGCAGTCCCTAAGGCTGGAGATAATTTTAAAATATTTAAAACGGATAAAGAGGCAAAAAAATATTTAAAATCTTTGAATATTAATAAAGAGCAAAGAAAATCTGTAATTAGAAACAATGAAGANGATGACGAAAGTGTTTTCAGAATTATAATTAAATGNGGAACAGATGGTTCTGTTGATGCGGTAAAAAAAGTTTTAGAAACAATTGAAAATGACGATGTAAACATTGAAATCACACATTCTTCTTCTGGTTCTGTTAATGAAAACGATGTGATGTTAGCAACAGCTGCAAATGCAGTGGTTGTTGGATTTCAGACTGTGATTGAACAGGGTGCAATAAGGCAGTCAAGGGCCAATGATATTGTAATTAAAAATTACGATATTGTTTATGAAATGGTTGATGAATTAACAGAAATGATTCTTAAAAATAGAAAATCACAAACATCTGAAAATACCCTCGGATTTGCAGAAGTGTTAGATACATTTTCTCTAGGTAAAACAAAAATTGTGGGTGGATTTAAAGTTGTTGAGGGATTAGTTAAAAGAAATAGTTTAATTAAAGTCACAAGAAATGAAAAAGTAATTTTTCAAGGATCAATTTCTTCATTAAGGCATTTGAAGGAAAATGTAAGAGAGATAAAGTCTGGGATGGAAGGCGGATTAACTTTGGATGGTTTTAATGAATTTGAAGTAAATGATATTTTAGAGTGCTTCGAAATAGTTACATCCTAGGTCAAATGAGTATTAGGTCAGACAAGGTCAGGTTAACCCTAAGAAAAGCAATAAGTGAAATTATTAATTATGAGCACAATTTTAAGGTTTTAGTTTCTGTCTCAGATATCGATTTAAGTCCTGATCTGAGTAATGCAAAAATTTATATTTCGGTTTTAGGAAACAATAGTTCTAAATTAAGTGTTATTGATGAGCTAAATAATAATATTTCCAACATAAAAAGTTATTTTCCTAAATATATAAAGTTGAGGAAAATTCCTTCAATTTATTTTTATCTAGATGAGACAATAGAAAATGCTGAAAAAATGCACAAAATATTGGATAATTTAAAATAATTTCATCTTGTATCAAGGATTTTTAAATTTTAATAAACCAAGCGGGATAAGCTCAAACAAAGCTATCCAAATACTAAAACCTCACTTAAATGGATCAAAAATAGGTTTTATTGGCACTTTAGACCCTTTAGCATCAGGGGTGCTTCCAGTTTGTATTGGTTTTGCAACAAGAATAAGTGAATTTGTATCAGATGAATTAAAAGAATATGAGTTAGAGGGTATTTTTGGTGCAGCAACTGATACTTTTGATTCTGAAGGTGAAATTGTTTCAAAAAGTAATTTTGATCAAGTTAGAAAAGAAGATTTAAATTCAATACTTGAAGAGTTGAAAGTTAATTATATTCAAGAAGCTCCAATTTATAGTGCATTAAAGGTTGATGGAAAAAAAATGTATCAACTCGCTAGGAAAGGAATAAAAGTAAATCCAAAAAAAAGAATAGTTAAATTACATGATTTTGAAATAATTGATTTTGAAAAACCAAATTTTCGGATTAAAATTTTATGTAGCAAAGGATTTTATGTAAGAAGTCTTGTAAATGATTTAGGAATAAAATTAGGTACTCATGCATATCTTTATTCATTAATCAGAACAAAGTCTTCTGGTTTCGATATAAATTCTTCTCATGGCATTGATGAGGTAAAATATCATATTAAGAATAAAAGTATTGAAAAATTAATAACTCCAATTGATGAATTGTTAAAAAATACATTTGCAGTAAATTTAGATGAATTTAAAACAAAGAAAATTTTAAATGGAAATAAATTAGAAATGTTAATAAAAGAAGTTAAAAATAATGAAAAATTAGTTATNTATGATAACGAATCTTCTTTGATAGCTATTGGCAAGTATACAGACGGCTTTATTGTTCCCCTGAAGGTGGTGCCTCATGACTAGTAAATCAATTTTATTCATTTTTATTCTTTGTTCATTTGTTGCTATTAATTGTGTTTCGAGTGAAGAAGAAATCATTTCACTTGGAGAGGGTCCAATGATTAAGAATCATTTTGATCAGAATAAAATTAACGATTATGACNTAGAAGAAATAATTGAGCATGGAGAGTTTTTATTTAAAGTTTCTTTTAACGAGCTTGATGGATTAGGGAGGCCTGAAACATCTGGAACAACAAAAACAAGACCNAGAAGAGAATCACCTCAAAACTTTAATAGGATCTCAGGTCCGGATGCAAATGCATGCGTTGCTTGTCACAATCTCCCAAGAATTGGAGGGGGTGGTGATAATTCCAATAATGTTTTTGGATTGGCTTCAGATATTGATTTTGCAACTTTAGAGGGCTCGGTAGGTTCAGAAGATGATTCCTCTAGTGTTTTAGATATTACAAATGAAAGGAATACTATTGGTGTATTTGGATCAGGGCTAGTTGAACTTTTATCTAGAGAAATTACAAGTGATTTACTTAATATTGTGGAAAAATCAAAAAAATTATCTATTGATGAAAATAAAGTTATAAAAGCTGATTTGGAATCAAAAGGTATTAATTATGGTTATATTGAAGTTCACCCAAATGGATTTGTTGATAGGTCAAACGTTGATGGTATAGATAGTGATTTGGTATTAAGGCCTTTTATTCAAAAAGGTGTAATTGGAACTTTAAGAGATTTTTCTAATATTTCAATGAATCATCATCATGGCATGCAATCTGAAGAATTAGCAGGCTTAAATTCAGATTTAGATAGAGACGGGATTGTGAATGAACTTACTGAAGGNGACATAACAGCAGTAACAATTTTTCAGGCAACTTTAGATTTTCCTGACAATATATTTTCTGAAAATGAAGAGATCAAATCAGCCCAATTAAAGGGTAAAGAAATATTTAATAATATTGGTTGTGCAAGTTGTCATATGCCTACATTGCCATTAAAAAGCTTAATGTTTGTTGAACCAGGACCTTTAAATACAGAGATAAGCACTACTATTGTAGAATCGAAAAAAACTTTAGTAGTAAATTTAGAAGACTATGTTAGTAAGCTAGATAAAGATGAAGATGGAAATTATTTAATTCCTATATGGAGTGATTTAAAAAGGCACGATATGGGATCTAAGTTAGATAATGAAAGGCCTCTTCAAAAAGGTGTACCTACAAATTATTGGCTTACCAAAAAATTATGGGGATTTTATTCAGAGCCTCCCTTCCTTCATCACGGTAGAGCTAACCTCTTAAATGATGTTATTGAAATGCATCAGGGAGATGCTAAAATTTCTTCAGATGCTTATTTTGAATTAGATTCTAGTGAGCAACAATATTTAATAGAATTTCTTAAATCGTTTAAATAAAAAGGAAAATAGATGCACGATTCACCATTGCATTTGGTAGCAGAATCAATAATAGTTTTGGCAGTAATTTTAATTAGTGCCAAATTGTTAGGTGAACTCTTTTTTAGATATCTTAAATTGCCAAGAGTAATTGGTGAACTTAGCGCAGGAATTATAATAGGCCCTTACGCTTTAGGTGGTTTAGTTTTAGGAGGGTTTGGGCCATTTATTCATCTTGATGACCACTCATCTATACCTGTTTCTCAATCCTTATATTTCTTAGCAAACGTAGGTGCAGTTATATTATTGTTTGAGGCAGGCTTAGAAACAAATAAACAAAGGTTTTTTAATAATATTGGTTCTGCAACATTTGTAGCTGTTGGTGGAGTAGTATTGCCATTCCTTCTTGGTTTATTTGGAACAATAATGTTCGGTTTTGCATCTTTTGATTCTTTAAAAGAATTGATACCGGGTTTATTCGTTGGTGCAATGATGACAGCAACTTCAGTTGGTATTACAGCAAGAGTTTTGGGTGATTTAGGGGAATTAAATTCAAGAGAAGGAGTAACAATATTAGGTGGGGCAGTAGTTGATGATGTNTTGGGAATTTTGATATTGGCAATAATCGTAGGTATGAATGCAACTGGAGCAGTTTCAGCGTCAAGTATTGTAATAATAGCTGTTAAAGCAATTTCATTTTGGTTAGTTTTAACCCTTGTTGGAAGCTGGGCTTCGCCCTGGATATCTTCATTTATTATGGCCCTCGGTACGAAGAAAGGTTTTTATAAAGAGCCAAGTATCCATTTATGTGTAGCGCTAGGTCTTGCATTTTTAGTATCAGGTATAGCTGAAATGTATTTCGGCTTAGCTATGATAATTGGTGCATATTCCCTTGGATTAGCTTTATCTGGAACAACACTGTTTGAAGAAGTTGAGGAACCAATTAGAAAAATAAACGGATTCGTTGTCCCAGTATTCTTTACAGTAGTTGGTATGCAAGTAAATTTGCAATCAATATTTGGGTCAGACCAATTGACCAACACACTTCTTTTTGCTTTGGTTCTAACTATTTTTGGAATAATTAGCAAACTTGTTGGTTCTGGTGTCCCTGCATTACTAGTTGGTTTCAATAAAAAAAGTTCATGGGTAATTGGCGTAGGTATGATGCCGAGAGGAGAAGTTGCTTTAATAATCGGTGGAATTGGTTTGGCTACTGGTGTCATCGATGCAACAATATTTGGAGTGACAATAGTAATGACAATAGTAACTACAATTTTGGCACCAATATTACTCAATCAGGCATACAAAGAAAAAAAATAACAAGAGAGGTATTATGGGGTTACTTGATGGTAAAAAAGTTCTTGTAACAGGTGCAAGAAAAGGTATTGGTAGAGGTATAGCCTATGCTGTAGCAAAAGAAGGCGCAGATGTGGGTATTAATGATTATATAGATGATGAGGAGACTCAGAAGACAGTTAATTTAGTCCAGTCTTTAGGTAAGTCTGCAACTAAGCATATTGGGGATGTTAGTAAGAAAAAAAATATTGACTCCATTATAGATGAATTTTTGGATAATCATGGCAATATTGACGTACTTGTAAATAATGCAATTATGCAACCTCAAAATAAACCTTTTTTTGAAATTGATGAAGATTGGTGGGACTACATGATGGATCTATCATTGAAAGGTTATTTTTTTGCATGCCAAAAAGCATCTAAAGAAATGAAGGAAAGAGGAACAAAGGGTTCATTGATATGCATTTCAAGTGTTCATTCTTACAGGGCTGCAGAAAATTGGACTCCCTACGGTATAGCAAAGATGGGAATAAGAAGAATGGTGAAAGGTCTAGCAGCTGATTTAGCAAACACGGGAATAAATTCAAATTGCATTGCTCCTGGCGCAATAAACAATACAATCCCTGATAACGAAAAAGTAGAGCCTGATGCGATGAATATGCCATGGNTACCAAGTGGNAGACAGGGTTTGCCTAGTGATATATCTAATGCTGTNATTTTTTTGTCTTCAAAAATGGGTGAATACGTAAATGGAGAGACAATATTAGTTGATGGAGGAATGATTGCTACTGGANTNGGTGTGGGGAGGCCTGATGACAAATAATATAAAAAAAACTCCTTCTCACAGAATTAATAAGAAAACTAGAGATAAACTAAAAGAAATCAATACTTCAGCCTTTGTAGATGTCATGGCNAGGCAATTTGGNTACGACCCTCACACAATTTTAATGGATAATGTNATTCCATTAAATAATGGTGAGCGACTTGTTTCCAGAGCTGTAACNATTAGATATNTACCTTCAAGAAAAGATTTTGATGAAATGAAGCCAAAAAATGAAAAGTCTCCAGAATATGCTGCATTTGAAATTGCTGGAAATGGAGACGTTATAGTAATGAGTTCAATGGCATCAAGTTTAATGTCTATAGGTGGTGATATTAAATTTTTAAGATTAAAACAAAGAGGTATAGACGGTTTAGTTTGTGATGGCGGTGTAAGAGATATGAAGTCCGTTGATAAATATAATATTCGTATTTGGGGTTATGGCAGAACTTCAAATTTAGGGACTACTTTTGGTACGCCTTACTCAACAAACGAACCTGTAAGAGTTGATGGAGTTTTAGTTTTACCTGGTGATTATATTGTAGCTGATGATGATGGAGTTGTTGTAATTCCAAGAAAAATAGCTGCCGAAGTGGCAGTAGCTGCTATTGAGTATGACAACTTAGAAACCTGGATAAAAAATAGACTTGAAAAAGAAAATTTATCTCCCGGAAAATATTATCCTCCAGATAAAAAAACTTACGAAACTTATCGGAAAAGTCTTAATAATTAAAGTCAATCTTTAGGCCATCATATGATAATTCAATATCTAATCCTTCAGAATTTTTTAATTTTTTTAATTTTAAATTTGCTTCTTCGTGATCAACTGCACACATTATATCGGTAAAATATGATTTTTTTGGTCTAAATTTTCTTATAACTTCTAGTGCCTGCTCATAAGTAAAATGTGAGAAATAGGCAGGTTCAGGTCTTAATGCATCAATAATTAGAATATCTAATCCTTCAAGAAGCTTTTCTGAGCTTTCTGGAATTTTGGATACATCTGATATATAGGCAATATTTCCAAATTTATAACCGAAAGATATGTATTCTTTGCCATGAAAAACAGGTATAGGAGTAATTTCGAAATCACCAAATTTAAAAGGCTTTTCATCAATAAAATTGAATACAGTTTTTGGTATTGGCCCTCTAGTTTTAACTTTTCCATTTTCAAATAAATAAAAGTATATATTTTTTATTGCTTCAAAATCACTTTCTCTTAAGTTTACCTTTACGGTATCTTGGACAAAATTTGTCCAATCCCTAAAATAATCGAACCCGCCAACTGCATCTGCATGGGCATGAGTAATAACTATTTCATCAATTTGCCTAATATTATGTTTTGGAAAGAATTTTATTGCTGATTCCCAAAAAGTTTTACCAGCATCAATAATTATATTTTTAGATTCATGTTTTCTATCTGTCAAAATTGCAATTGATGTATTCCTTCTTCTGTTTTTTGAGTCCGGATTTTTTGCACTTTCACAAACCTTACATTTTTTATCAGGATTAGTTAAGCAACTTACTCTTGGTATTCCGTCAGAAGAACCAGTCCCTAAAAAAATTAAATTTCCTTCTTTATGCATAAAATTTGTTGATTATTTTTTATTGTGTTGCTACATTAACACATTGTATTTAAACTGCTTAGAATAATGAAAATCTATGAGGTAATAAATGTCAAATAAAGTTTCTATTAAAAAAAGAATAAAAAACGGTGAAGTTGTTGTAGGACCATTTTGTATAGTTCCTTCGGGAACAATGATTGATACTTTAGGGTACTCTGGAATGGATTTTTGTATTCTGGATACTGAGCACGGGCCTCTTGATATGCAAACAATTACAGATTTAATTTTGGTTGCTAAAGGTACTGGCGTAGATCCTATTGTAAGAGTGGGTGAGAATAATGAAAGGCTTATATTGCGAGCATTAGATATTGGTGCTGCTGGAGTTCAAGTGCCCCAAATAAATGTTAAACAGGATGCATTAAATGTGGTTAATGCGGCAAAATATGACCCAATGGGGCATCGTGGATTATCAATATTTACTAAAGCAGGTGATTATTTTCTAAATCAAGGTGAAAATCATACCGAAAGCCAAAATGATGAAACAATGGTAATAGTTCATATTGAAGGTCAAAAAGGGTTAAATAATCTTGATGAAATAATGGAAGTTGAAGGAATAGATGTACTTTTTTTGGGTCCTTATGACATTTCTCAATCTCTTGGCATACCTGGGCAAGTAAGAGATAAGAAAGTTGCTGATGCTATGAAAAATGCAGCTGAAAAAGCACGAAATGCTGGTAGAGCTGTTGGGTCATTTGCAAAAGATGTAGATATGGGACTTTGGTTAAAAGATTTAGGTGTTCAATATATTTCAATAAATACTGACTCAACCATATACATGCAAGGTTGTGAAGCTATAGCAAAAGCACTTAAATAATATTTTCGGGGAGTGGCGCAGTTTGGCAGCGCGCCTGGTTTGGGACCAGGAGGTCCCGGGTTCGAATCCCGGCTCCCCGACCAA
>PBWZ01000012.1 GCA_002727435.1 Chloroflexota bacterium | reverse complement strand
TCGAAGAATTGCAACTTCACTCATTTTAGAAATTACTTTTGCAACGTCAGAGACTTTCTCTCTATTTCCTAAACCAACTTCTTCAGGTGAAAAATAAATATCATTGATACCGTTAAAATTTAAAGCTTTTATGAAGCTTAGCTTTGTTCTTAAAGATGGTTTTTCAAAAAGTAAAACTCCAAATTTTTTATTAAGTTTTATTTCAAAATCTTCAGAATAAAATTTATTTTTTTCATTTATACCAATTTCAATTGCTTCTTCAACAGATTCTCTGTCAAAATCATCAAAATTAATAAAGTTATTCATTACATCTCCTCTGGTGAACTCATACCCATTAATGAAAGTAAATTTGCTAATGTTATTTTAGATGCTTTTGTAATTATTAATCTACTTTTTGTAATTTCTTTATCATTTGAATCATTGTCAAAAACTCTATTATTTTCATAAAATTTTTGAATGAGTTGGGATAATTCTAATGCAAAAAAAGTTAGTTCATGCACTCCATAATTTTTTGAAACCCGGTGAAGTAATTCTGGATATTCAGATATTTTCTTAGCTAAATTTATTTCTTCAGTAGTCTTTAAAGATAATAATTTCTTTGTTTCAAAATCAACATGTTTTTCATTTGCTTTTTTTAAAATAGAACATAATCTAGCGTGAGCATATTGAATATAAAAAACAGGATTTTCACTAGATTTGCTTTTGAAAAGATCTAAATCAATTTCCATTTGACTTTCAGAAGACCTGCTGAGGAAACTAAATCTGCACGCATCAGCTCCAATTTCTTCTACTATTTCACTTAAGAAAATTGAATTACCTGACCTTTTACTAAATTTAACTGTTTTATTATTACTTTTTAAAGATACGATTTGATTTAAAATTACATCTAAACTATCTGGATTTATTTCTAATTTTTCTAAAATTAATTTCATCCTTTTTATGTGCCCATGATGATCTGAGCCCCAAACATTAATTACATTGTCAAAAAATCTTTCTTTAAATTTATCTCTGTGATAAGCAATGTCTGTTGCAAAATATGTAGGCTTTTTATCAATGCTTTTAAATAAAACATTATCTCTGTCATCACCCAATTCTTCGGTTTTAATCCAAGTAGCACCATCTTTAATGTAAATCAGATTTAGCTTATTAAGAATATCTATTGTTTTATCAAGATATTTACTATCAATTAAATTTGACTCATAAAACCAATTGTCATGAGAAATATTAAGAGATTTTAAATCAGTCAATATTTCATTTATACAAATTTCTATAGATATTTTTTTTAAATTCTCAAGCTCACCTTCAGAAATCTCAGAAAAATTATAATTTTGGTAATCGGGGTATTTGGAAATAATTTTTTTCGAAATATCTATTATATCAATACCACCGTACATTTCTTCTGTAATATTAAATTTTTTTCCTTGTAATTCTTTAATTCTTTCAATAATTGATTTGCAAAAAAAATCAATTTGATTCCCGGCATCATTAACGTAATATTCCCTTGTAACCAAGAAATTTTGACTTTCAAGTACATTTGAAATTGTACTACCAATAACTGCACCTCTTATATGGCCTAAGTGCAACTTGCCAGTAGGATTAACACTTACAAATTCAACTTGAACTTTTTTATTTTTTTCATTTTGACTTCCAAAGTCATCTCTTTGTTCAATGCATTTCAAAATCTCTTTTTCAAGCCAACTTTTAGATAATTTAAAATTTATAAAACCTGGGTTTGCAACTGAGACTTCTTCAATATCATGTTCATCAATATTGTCTTTAATTTTGTTAGCAATATTAATTGGATTTTCCTTGAATATTTTAGCTAATTGCATAGGAAGGTTAGTTGCATAATCACCATGATTTTTATTTTTTGGCTTTTCAACAACATATTCAGGAGGATTGAAATTAGTAATATTTTGCTCATTTATCAATTTTTGAAGAGCTTCATTTAAACAATTATGTAAAAATTTTGTGATTAGCATTAATATAGAGTATAGGTTTATTTAACTCTGATATACAACAAATCTAAACTTAAATTTATAAAAAATGGATAATGAAATAAAAAGCAAGTTAAACAATAAATATAATTTATCTTCTGAAGATTATGAAATGATATCTGCAAGAATCGATGAATTAAGGAAAGCTATTGAAGATGTAATTGGATTTGAAGAGAAAAATAAATTATCAAATAATCCTTTAATTATGAAAAATGATAGAAATTTTAAATAAAGATATTTTTGAAATATCTGAATTAATTAAAAAAAATACTATATCTCCAGTTGATCTTTACAATCAATATTCAAAGCAAATACATAAATATGAACATAAAATATCAAGCTTTATAGAAATATATGAAGATTGGGAGGAAAAGGCTCGTGTAGCTGAAAAACAAATTTTAAAAGGTGATTATAAAGGTCCGCTTCATGGGATCCCAATTGCGGTTAAAGACTTAATTGACATTAAAGGCAAAGTTACAACTGCTGGATCAAAAATATTGAAAAATAATATTTCCAATGAAGATGCTGATGTAATCAAAGCATTAGAAAGTTCTGGTGCAATAATTGTAGGCAAGACCCAAATGGTAGAATTTGCATTTGGTCCTCACGGTATAAATTCAAATTCAGAGCAAACAAAGAATCCATGGAATTTAAAATTTATTCCTGGCGGCTCCAGTAGTGGTTCAGCCGCNGCAGTTGCATCAAACTTTTCACCANTAGCTATAGGTAGTGACACTGGAGGGTCTATAAGAATGCCAGCATCATTTTGTGGTGTAACTGGTTTTAAACCGTCTTACAATAAATTATCAACTAATGGAGTTTTTCCTCTTTCCTGGACACTAGACACTATTGGGCCAATTGCTAAATCGACAAGAGACTGTGCGATATTNATTCAAGAANTATGTAAATATCAAAAAAATCACGATTTAGATCCATTTAAGGGATTCAATGTTGATATGCTTGATAATTTTGATGCAATGCTTCCAGTCAGATTAAAAGTTGGCATTCCCACTGGAAAATATTTTGAAAATATTGACCCTGAAATTAGTGAAGTTTATCAAAATTCAATTAATCTAATGAGGGACAATGGTGCTGAAATAGTGGAGATTGATCTTGAGTGGTTNTCACTTTGTAGGCCAGTAAATGTGATAATTACAATGGCAGAAGCAATAAAAATCCATTCAAAATTTCTTGAAAATAATTATTCAGAATATACATATGAAGTTGTAAGTAGATTGGTTGCTGGAGAGGCATTATCAGTTCAAGATTATCTTGGTTCATTAAGAGTGATGAATTATTTCCAAGAAAAAATTGATGAAATATATAATGAAATTAANATTATTGCTTGCCCTACAAATCCTGTATTGCCTGATGAAATAGAAAACTACAGCAAGAAAAATATGTCTAATTCATTAAAAGTGATTGGTGCAAGGATACCGGCATTTACAAGTATATTTAATGTAACAAGACAGCCATCATTGAGTACTCGTGCAGGTATCTCAAAAACTGGTCTTCCAATTGGGATTATGTTTACAGGAAAATTTGACCAAGATTTCGGCGTCCTTCAAGTTGGAAATTGGTTTGAAAAATTAAATAAAGATATAAATAATATTAATCCTTCAATGAATTAAAAATTTCATTTAATTATGTTATTACATAATTTTATTGATTCCTCTTCATTTAAACCTTCGCACATAATTACAGCATTTTCGTAGATTAAGTAATAAAGATATTTTGCTTTGGCAGAACCTGGGCCAGATCCCGCACCTCTCCTATTAACTCTCCTGTCAGAATTACCTTCTTTCCAAGTTACATCTCTTGAGGCAAGTATTGCATTTTCTCCAATTACCTCTTCAACTATTAATTTTGAATTTAATGCTGTTTGATGATCTATGTAAAATCTTATTTCATAGTCTCTTGGATTATTAAAATCATCTTTGAACCATCCATAATGAGCTGACAATGCTCCATTTAATTCTGATACATTATATTCTTTTACTTCTTTAAATCCTTTGGATATAAAATAATCTAATTTCAAAACTTTTCCTGTATTAGAAAATTTATCAATAGTTATTATTTTTTCATCATCATTACCACAAGAAATATTTAGTATTATTAATATTGTTAATATAAAAATTTGACTATAATTTTTTTTCATATCTTTCAATTATTTTGATTAATGTTATGCAAATTAAAATTGCTAAAAATAAATAAATTAAATTTTCTATTGAATAGTAATTATTTATTGTAGCTTGTGTAAAGAATTTAGGGATTGATCCTAGAATTAGTCCGTAAAAGAAAATTGTTAAGTTGCTTTTAAAATAATTAATTATCTTTGATATTAGTGTCACGGAGGTCACTAATCCTATGATTCCTCCAAATAAAAATATAATCAAAAAGGAAAGGTCAAAATTACTAATTGCACTTATTACTTTTTCATATGAACCAATTACAACAAGCATTAAAGAGCCACTAATCCCAGGGATTATCATAAATGACATTGCAAAAATTCCAGAAACTAATATTACTAACAAACTAGTATTTTCTATAACATTATCCGGAATCAAATAAATCACTGAACTTAATAGAATGCCAGAAAAAAAGAAAATTAAATAGTTACTTTGTTTTTCAATTTTTTTCAAATTCCAGGCTATAAATATTATTAAGAATGAAGAAATAAAAGTAATAGTTTGTGCCTTATAATTATCAAATAGATGTTCTGCTATTCTAGAAAAAGTGAAAACCGAAAGCATTATTCCAGAAATTAAAGGTAAGGTAAATATAAGATTTAAATTTTTATATTCAATTTTTTTTAATTTATAAATNGAATTTATTAAATAATTAATTGGTTTTAATAATTCAAAATATTTTCCAAAAATCATTAAAATTGTACTCCCACTNATTGCGGGAAAAAGGTCAGAAAAACCAACTAGAATTCCTAAAAAAAAGTTTTTTAAAAATATTTTTATTTTATTCAATCCCAGTTTCCTCATATTCATTGTAAGGNAAAACAAAGCCCGCATTAGAAAATGCTTTTTCTAAGTTANTCATCACTTTTGAAAGTTCTAAAATAGCTTCTTTTGGAATTTTACAGTTTTCATTTACTCCCAAACAGTATTCGTCAAANTTTTTCTGAATCTCATTTAAATTTTCACANGAATCTTNGATTGNATTTTGGTAAATTTCATTCCACTTAGTTATTCTTCTAGAATAACACCCCTTCTCCCAATTAATTGCCCTCCATTGTGCNGGTCCTTGTGCATTTTTCATATTTATTATTCCTGTTCTTATCCAACTATACTGCCACGCTTCAACATCAATATCTCCACTAAATTCTCTTTCATTACGATTTTTTAAAGTTGTTTCTAAATTATCTTTTGCAGTATTAAATATTTGATTACCAAATAATATATAAATTATTAACAGAACAATTACTGTTAATAACAAAACCTGAACATTTGACGGGTTTCTTTTTAATTTATAAAAATTTTTTATTAGTAAATTTTTCATCTTGTTAATTTATCTTTTGAACATATTAGTTCATTATTTAATTTATTAATAAATATTTTTAGTAAATTGATATACTTGATTANTNAATCATTTGNTAAAGGANAAATTTATGCTTGAAAAACTTANCTATCCAATACTTGTTGCACCAATGCCAACTCCTTTTACAAAGGGTGACAAGGTTAACTTAGAAGCCATTGAAAACAATTCTAAAAAGTGGATNAATTCAGATTTATCTGGATTTGTAATGGGTACTGAAAATGGAGAAGAGACNCTTTTNNGCNCTGAAGAAAAATTGGATATTTTTAAAGTAGTTGCAAANACTTTAAAAAATAAGAAGATTTTAATAGCTGGTGTTGATAATCCTTCAATTTCTGGAACTTTANATGAAAGTAATAAATATGCTGATTTAGGTGCTGATTTAATTAGAATTAGGATTCCAAGAAGAAGGAATACTATAGATAAGTATTTTAAAGAAGTTTTAAATAATATTTCTAAGCCTGTTTTAATTATTCATCAAATGTCTCCNGGAGGTTTTGATTCTTCAATGACAACTGAAGGTGCTAACCCAGACCAAATTGGGAGATTTTGTGATAATGATAATGTATTTGGCTATATTGCAAGCCATTTAGTGAGATTCGAAATGATGACCAGGAAGTATGTTGATAAATCAAAACAATTTTGGGTTCCAAATGCAATGCTTATGCCCACAATGTCCCTTGAAGGNGCAAATGGTGGATGCTTTATGCTTGGAAACATAGCACCAAAAATATGTAGAAAAATAATGAAACTTTGCATAGAAAAAAATTTTGTTGAAGCAAAAAAATTGAANGACAAATTAGTCGATTTAGATTGGGCCATTCTTTCNAGAGGAGCTGCAGGTATTAAGTATGCTTTGGATTTACTTGGNTTTGAAGGNGGCAATCCCAGAAAACCTCAAAATAGTTTAAGTGNANATGATAAGAAATCTATTTCTGAAGCTTTAAAAAAATCNGGNATTAAAGAAGTTGAGTAACATGTCAGAATTTAAAAAAATAATTTCAAATTTAAAGAAAGATATTTCTGAATTAAATTCTTTAATTGACTTTAAAACATTAAANATAGAAATTGAAGAGCTTGAGGAAAAATCTCAATCTCCAGATATATGGAATGACAGAAAATTTGGCACTGAATTAATGACNTCNTTNGCTTCNAAGAAATCTTTTTTGGATAAAATTAACTATATTAATTCTTCNGTGGAAAGCTACTATCAATTAGTACAAGATTCTACAGAAGATGAAATCAAGGTTCTAGAAAAAGATTCAATGGAAGAATTAAANAATATTAAAGACGAAATTAAAATAATTGAGACTGATCTTCAATTTTCGGGAGAACATGATCAATATGATGTTTTGATGACAATTAGTGGTGGAGCTGGAGGTGTTGATGCNCAAGATTGGGCATCAATGTTGTTGAGAATGTATTTACGGTGGGCTGATAAGAAAAATTTTAAAGCAGAAATTTTAACTTCTTCTCCNGGTGAAGAAGCAGGAATAAAAAGTGCANTATTAAGAATAACAGGTGAAAAAGTATTCGGNCTTCTGAAAGGTGAAAAGGGAGTCCACAGACTAGTAAGATTATCTCCATTCAATTCAGCAAACCTAAGACATACAAGTTTTGCTTTGGTTGAGGTTATTCCTGATTTCCAGAAAACAGTAAATGTCGAAGTTAATAATGATGATTTAAAAATTGAAGCTTTTAAGGCTAGNGGAGCTGGTGGTCAAAGTGTGCAAAAAAACTCATCTGCCATTAGATTNACCCATAAACCTTCCGGAATTGTTGTATCAGTGCAAAATGAACGTTCTCAATCTCAAAATAAAAATATTGCCCTTCAAATACTTAAATCTAGGTTAGTTGATTTAGAAAATGTAAAAAATAAAGAAAAAGAAAACGAATTAAAAGGAGAATTTGTTTCTGCCGAATGGGGCAATCAAGTAAGAAGTTATGTTTTACATCCTTACACATTGGTTAAAGATATAAGATCTGGTTTCGAAATGCCGGATGCACAGAGAGTTTTAGATGGAGACTTAGATCAATTACTTTATGAATTTTTAAAATTTATTAATAAATCCCAAAATACTAATTAACATATATAATTAAAGTAAATACAAACAATCCCAAATTATATGTTTAAAAATATTTATCTTAAATTAATCGTATCAAGCTTATTATCAGTATCACTATTTGTTGCTTGTGCAGAATCTAGCACAGAAGAACTTATGACTTCAAACCAAGAAGTCGCTAGTGATAAAGGCATTGCTCCATCTTTACAGAATGATGAAGCTGGTTCAGCACAATCTGAAGGTGGAACATTAAAAAGACTATGGGGTGATCCTCCAACGCTAGATCCTCACCTTGTTACTGACACAACTTCTGCTGGTTTAGTAGTAGAAATGTTTTCTGGTTTAGTAAGCCTAAATCCAGAACTTGAAATAGTCCCTGATCTTGCTGAAAGTTGGGATGTTGGTGAAGGTGGCACACAGTATACTTTTAATTTAAGAGATGATATTAAATTTTCAGACGGTTCGAGTGTAACTGCAAGAGACTTTATTTACTCATTCAATAGAGCTGCAAATCCAGACACAGAATCACCAGTTGCTGAGTTGTACCTTGGAGATATTGTTGGTGCTCAAGATGTAATTGATGGAAATGCAACTGAAATTAGTGGAATAAAACTTATAGATGATAAGACTATACAAATTAATATAGATTCACCAAAGGCATATTTTTTAGCTAAATTAACATATCCAACTGCTTACGTTTTAAAGGAATCAAACGTTAACTCTGGTGAAAATTGGACAGATAATCCTGTTGGTACAGGACCTTTTGCACTGGAAAGGTATGATCTTGGTCAAATACTTATATTAAAGAGAAATGATAATTACTGGGGAGATTTAGCAAAACTTGATCGAGTTGAATTTAACTTGGCTGGTGGAGTTCCAATGGCAATGTATGAAAATGGTGAAATCGATATAACTGGAGTTGGATTAGCTGATTTAGAGAGAGTTCAAAATCCTAGTGATCCCCTTAACAATGATTTAGTAATGGTACCACCTTCATTTACTATAAATTATATAGGTTTCAATGTAACCATGCCTCCATTTGATGANCCAAAATTTAGAATGGCACTTAACTATGCTGTTGATAAACAATTAATTGCTTCGTCAGTTTACTCGGATTTAGTTAAACCAGCATATGGTATTTTGCCACCTAATTTTCCAGGTTTTTCAAGTGATGTTAAAGGACTTGAATATGACGCAGACAAAGCAGTTAANTTGCTTGAGGAATCAAAATATGCTGATCCTAANACTAGACCTCCAATTGTAGTAACGATCCCCGGAACAGGTGGATCACCAAGCCTTGATATGGAAGTCGTAGCCGATATGTGGGATAGAATACTTGGAGTACAAATTGAAATACAGCAGGTTGAATGGGCTACTTATTTGCAAGACTTGCACAGAGAAAGACTTCAAGTATGGGGAGGGTCTGGTTGGCAAGCAGATTACCCTGACCCACAAGACTTTATTGATATCCTTTTTCATTCAGAAAGCAAAGGTAATCACGGATTGTACAAAAACAATGAAGTTGATTCATTGCTTGAACAGGCCAGAACTGATCAAGACCCNCTTTCAAGGTTTAGTAAGTACAACAAAGCTGANCAACTNATAATTGACGATGCTCCATGGCTACCAATGTGGTTTGATCAAGAAGGCATGGCATTAATTAATTCAAGAGTTAAAGGCTTTGAGTTTACCCCATTGATTGTGCCAAAACTCAAAAACGTTTATATTCAAAATTAAAAAAATGTAATTTTGATTTTATATACTTTAAAGAGAATATTATGGGTCCCATTTGTGATGCTAATAATAACTTTAATAGTTTTTATATTAGGTCATTATGGTCCTGGAGATCCTGTAGAGGTGATGCTTGGTAATAATTTTACTGAAGAATTAGCAGAATCTATACGAGAAAAAAAGGGTTTAAATGATCCATTAATTGTCCAGTATGCAAGGTATGTTTCAGGGTCTATAACCGGTGATTTTGGAGAAAGCTATAAATATCCAGGAAAAACTGTTATTGAGCTTTTGTCTCCTAAATTAATTGTATCTGCAAAACTATTTTTGTTATCAGTTTTAATTTCAACCATATTTGGAATACCTTTAGGTTTTTATGCTGCTATTAAACAAGGTACACCTACTGACCCTATCATTGTTTCTTTAACATTAATCCTTTATGCAATGCCAGTTTTCCTGACTGCTCCATTATTAATTATAATTTTTGCTTTAGAGCTAAGTTGGGTTCCTGTTTCCGGATGGGGAGGGATNTTTGATAAAAGAGCAATATTGCCTGCTATAACTGTTGGTTTGCCTGGAATTGCTGTTATCGCAAGACTAATGAGAGCAAGCACTCTTGATGTCATAGGTCAAGAATTTATCACATTTGCAAAAGCTAAAGGTGTTGATAGATTTTCCATAAACTTCAAACATGTTGGAAGAAATGCCATATTGCCAGTTGTGACAGTCTTGGGNCTTTCCTTTTCTGGCATGTTGGGAGGTGCGCTTATAGTAGAGTTAATATTTGGAATTCCTGGGGTTGCTAGATTTGCATTGGATGCTATTTTTTCAAGAGATTACCCAATAATTATGGCATTAACTTTAATTGGGACAGCATCATTAGTGGTAGCGAATTTAATAGTTGATATTTTATACGTATTTTTAGATCCAAGAATTAAATATTCAAATGAAAATTAACGATGATTCAAATAACCTTTCTTCATCACCTTTTAAGGAAGGAATGAAATCATTATTGCATAAAAAGGTGGCATTATCTGTAATTATTATTTTAAGTGCTGTTTATTTAATAGGTATTTTCTCACCTCTTATAGCACCCTATTCATATTCAGAAACTAATTTACTCAACACACAAAGTAGCCCATCTTGGGATCATATTTTTGGAACAGATAGGCTTGGAAGGGATATTTTTACTAGAATAATATGGGGTATTCAGACAACAGTGATAATAACGTTAGTGGGACTTATAACTGGAAGTTTGATACTGGGAGTTAGTCTGGGTCTTATTGCCGGTTATTTTAGAGGAAAGGTAGATTCTTTTATAACTAGGGTAGGTGAAATCCTTGCTGCATTTCCAGATATTCTGCTAATCATTATACTAGCTGCGACCTTAAGGCCTAGAATTGTTGATTTTGCTAGAAAAGTTGAAGATTCAACAGGAATAAATGGTATAGTTTCAAGTGGAATTGTTGATTTCGCTGTAATCGGAATTGCATTACTTCCCCTGAGCTGGTTTGGGATGATGAGATTAGTAAGGGGCCAAGTGCTATCTGTAAGTCAAAGAGAATATGTTCAAGCTGCAAAAATTGCAGGTGCTTCAAATGCAAGAATATTATTTAGGCATATTCTTCCAAATGTAATAGGACCAATAATAGTTTCTGCAAGTTTTGGATTAGGTGCTGTTGCAGGAACTGAAGTTTTCTTGAGTTTTCTTGGCCTTGGAGTTCAACCTCCTCATCCAAGCTTAGGTATTATGATTGCAGATGTTTCCGGTAGAGGCTCATCAAGTGTTTCGGTTTTGGTTAATCATCCTGAACAAATTCTTGCCCCGGTTGCTGTAGTGTGGATTTTAATTTTTTGCTGGAATTTACTTGGGGATGCATTAACTGATATATTCAATCCAAGATCAAAGTAAGAAATGAGTACTTTTAAATTCAGTAAATATAACTCTAGGCGTTCTGATGTATTAGGATCAAACGGATCTATCGCAACAAGCCACCCTTTAGCAGCTAATGCAGGTTTAGATATTTTAAAAAAAGGTGGCAATGCTGTTGACGCAGCAATTGCAGCAGCAGCAGTTTTAAATGTTGTTGANCCTATGTCTACTGGAATTGGTGGAGATGTCTTTTCATTATTATATTTAAATAATGAATCTAAAGTAATTGCTTTGAATGGNAGTGGAAAAACTGGATCTAAAGTTAATTATAAATATTTTATTGAAAATGATTATAAAGAAATTCCATTTGAAGGCCCAAATTCTGGATTATCAGTAAGTGTTCCTGGGGCAGTAGATGCTTGGGAAGAGTTGTCAAAAAAATATGGAAATTTCTCCTTAGACACATTGTTAGTGCCTGCTATAGATTTAGCAAATAATGGCTTNCCGGTTTCTGAAGTTATAGCAGACTATTGGAGCAAATCAGAAAAAAAATTATTAATAAATGATAATTGTGATTTTTTAATTAACAATAAATCACCTAAATTTGGAGAAACATTTTTTAACAAAAATTTGGCAAAGGTCTTAAAAGGAATTGCAGATAATGGAAAAAATTTTTTTTATCAAGGAAGTGTCCCTAAAAATATTATTTCATATTTAGACAAATTTAACGGAGTGCTTACAGAAGAGGATTTTTATAACCATGAGTCAGAATGGGTTAAACCAATTTCTATAAATTATAAAGGTTATGATGTATGGGAATGNCCNCCTAATGGTCAAGGCATTGCTGCACTTATTGCTTTAAATATTTTTGAAAATTTTAATGATTTGGATAATGAATATTTAAAATTACATTATCAAATAGAATCTATAAAAATAGCCTTTAAAGATGCACTTTGGCATGTTTCAGATCCTAAATTTTATAAAACACCAATTGATCAATTATTGTCTAAAAAATATGCAACTGAAAGATTTAATGATATTGACTCTAACATTGCAAAAGATGACTATGAGGCAGGAAAAATGAAATCACATGGTGATACTGTATATATATCTGTTGTTGATAAAGAAGGAAATGCATGCTCTTTTATAAACAGTCTTTTTCAAAGTTTTGGCAGTGGATTAGTTATACCAAATCATGGATTAGNTATGAATAATAGAGGNTCATTGTTTTCTTTGGAAGAAAATCACCCTAATAAGCTTGAGCCATTAAAGAGACCCTACAATACTATAATTCCTTCTTTAATAACAATGAATAATGAGTTATTTAGCTGTTTGGGGGTAATGGGTGGATTTCAACAACCNCAAGGTCATTTGCAGGTAATATCAAATATGGTTGATTTGAAAATGACACCTCAANCAGCGTTAGATGCACCAAGATTTAATTATGACCCTTTTTCAGGAATTATTAATTTAGAAGAAACATTTAATGAAGATACATATGAAAAATTAATAAAATTAAGGCATGATATTAAAGTTTTAAAAGGTTATGAAAAAGGAGCATTTGGAGGAGGTCAAGCAATAAACAAATATCTTAATACTTTTATTGCTGGTTCGGACCCAAGAAAAGATGGATTAGCTTTAAGCTATTAACATGAAAGTATGTTTTGTTTCTCCTTATGATATTTCCAAAACTGGGGGAGTGACAAATCATATAGTAAATTATGCCAATGAATTACAATTAGATGGAATTGAAGTTACTATTCTTTCAACCTCATCAAAAATTAATTTTAAATTAGATGGCATTAATATTATTAATCTAGGTAAGCCGGTCCCTGTAAAATTTGGAAGTACTGTTGCCAATATTTTATTATCATGGAAATCTTTATTTAAAATATACTCTTTCTTTAAAAAAAATAGATTTGATATTGTGCACATTCATGAGCCTCTAGTTCCATTTATTTCTATTTTTTCATTAATTTTTTCCAAGAATAAAACTGTTTTGACCTTTCATTCAACAATTAAAAAAAGCTGGATGTTTAAGGTTTGGGGATTTATATTTAAGCCTTGGTTATATAAAAAAGATTGCTTTATAGCAGTGTCAAAATCAGCTAAAGATTCTTTACTAAATTATAACTATAATCTAAATGTTGAAATTCATCCTAACGGCGTTGCAAATGCCTTATTTAAAAATCAACAGAATCAAAAAAAAGACAAAATAAAAATATTGTTTGTGGGAAGAAATGAAGAAAGAAAAGGGGCTGAAATACTTTTAAAAGCATTTCAAATAATGAAGAAAAATAATATAAAAAAATCATTTGAATTAGTGCTTATAGGTCAAGATATTGATAAGTTGATAAATAAGTATCCTTCAATTGAACAATGTAAATTCATTGGCCATACAGAAGGTGAAAAACTTTACAAACATTATTTTGATTCAGATATTTTATGTGCACCAGCAATCGAAAATGAAAGTTTTGGNATTATTTTAATTGAGGCAATGGCTTCAAAAAATGTTGTAGTAGCATCAGATATAAGTGGTTATAAGGAATTAATAAATAATAAAAATGGAATATTATTTAAAAATAAAGATATAAATGATTTAGCAAATAAATTAACTTTATTGATTGAAAATGATAATTTAAGATTTAATTTAAAAAATAATGGCTATGAATTTTCAAAAAATTATAAATGGGAATGCGTTGCNAAAAAAATATTTAAAACATATAAAAAATTATGAATGATGTATTTGAAAAATATAGGATTTCATTAAGATCTATTCTTGATAGTTTTTTAGTTAACCCAATATTATTTTTATTATTAAAACTTAAATTAACTCCTAATGCAGTTACATTTTTAGGCTTTTTAATATGTTGTATTTCAGCATATTTCATTTCTTCTGGAAGTTTTTTGGTAGGAGGGCTTTTAGTACTATTTTCTGGATTTATGGATATATTCGATGGAGCATTGGCTAGAAAAATGGAACTAATGTCAGATAGAGGGGCTTTTTTAGATTCAACATTTGATAGNCTTAGTGAAGCTATTGTTTTAATTGGCTTAATATATTTTTTTTCAACTTCAAATGAAACTAATCTTGTTTTGTTGACATCATTATCTTTAGTATTTTCAATATTAATCAGTTATTTAAGAGCCAGGATCGAAGGATTGGGTTATAATTCTAAAGGTGGTTTTTTTACAAGACCAGAAAGAGTGCTAGTTGTCAGTTTAGGTTTAATTTTTTTTAGTCCTGAATTAACTGTTACTCTATTAGCGATTGCAACAACAGCAGGACTTTTTCATCGATTTTTAATTTTTTGGAGAATACTTAAATAATAATGAAAAATTTAATTAAGACTTTTTTTCTAATATTTATTTTCTTTTTTTCTATATCTGGAAATAACTATATTTATGCTGATCAGGAAAATGTTATTGGTTTTGGAGTTCAGTCGGAAATTCCNCAGGGAATAAGATTTAATATTGAGCTTAATAATTATGAAAATATTCAAGATATTCAAGTNAAATTTAAAATAGATGGCAGGAAATCCTTTCAGTATGAATACCTNAAATTGCCAAAAGGAAATGAATCNATAGATCATTTCTTTTCAACTCTTCAATCGAGTAGGTACATGCCCCCTGGAAGCAAGATAGAATATTATTTTGAGATTTTCAACAAAGATGGTTCTTCTTTTAGAACTNAAAAANAGTATGATGTGCTTTTAGATAGTAGNTTTAACTGGGATATTGTTCAAGGTGAAATTGTAGATGTTTATTATCATGGGCCAGTTTCAAGGCGAGCAAAAAATGTACTTGAAGCTTGTGATAAATCTGTTAGAGATATATCTGAATTATTAGGTGTTGAGTCAAATGATAGAATTTCCTTAGTAATGTACAACAATTATTCAGAAATGTTTGATGTTGTTGTGAAAAAAAGTCAAACTCAGGCTGGATCTCTTATTACAGAAGGCCAAGCATTTGCTACTGAAAATATAGTTATTGTAGACGGCGGTTCAAGATCAGCATTAGGCGTATCAACGCATGAAATTACTCATATAATTGTTGCTAGAGCCACAAAGGATTCTTATACTGGTGTGCCATTGTGGCTAAATGAAGGTCTCGCAGAATATGGAAATATTGAACCAGATTCCGGATATGATAGATATTTAGAATGGGCAGTTGACACAAACAGATTATTCCCTTTTTCTTCTCTAAATAGATTTCCGGGAAACCCAAACCTAACTCTTGTTGCTTATGGACAGTCAAGATCGTTTATAGAATATTTAGTTAAACAATACCCTAAACAAAATATGAAAAATCTTATGAAAGGCATATCTGATAGAAAATCTTTTGACGAAAGTTTTCTTGCTGCTTATGGAAAAAATTTAAATGATATTGAAAGAGATTGGATATCTACTTTAACGTCAAATCAAAGTAGTGCACCAATCATAAAGACAGAAAATATCGAAGTTGAATCTAAAGAAAATGGAACTTGCGGAGAGGGAAGAATGGGTTTCGAAACTATGTTAATAATTATGCTAATATTTACTATATTCGTAAAAAAATATAATTTAAATTATTTTAAACGTAAAAAAATNGGTATTACTTAACATTTATGTAACATTTATTTACCTTGTTGTAATAAATCAATAATGTATTCCTTTAAATTCTAATAATTAAACAATTAGTAAAGGATTTTTATGCCTGATTTTGATTCTGGGAGCTTAGCGTGGATGATTGTCGCTTCAGCTCTAGTATTATTTATGACTCCAGGTTTAGCCTTTTTTTACGGTGGTCTTGTTAGAGCTAAAAACGTAGTAAGTACTATGATGTACTGTTTTGCAGCAATGGCTCTAATGCCAGTAATTTGGGTTTTATGGGGTTANTCTTTAGCATTCGGTGAAGGAAATGCATTCATTGGAGATTTTAGTTTTTTCCTACTTAATGGAATTAACATGACATCTCCTGAAGCTGGATCCGAAATAATGTTTGTAATATTCCAAGGAATGTTTGCAATAATAACACCTGCNTTAATTACAGGTGCTTTTGTTGAAAGNTTTAAATTTTCAACATATTTAATTTTTATAACCATTTGGGTNACTTTAGTNTATGCTCCAGTTTGCCATTGGGTTTGGGGNGGCGGATGGATTAGCCAAGGTGTATTTGGTGATCAAGGTGCACTTGATTTTGCTGGTGGAACCGTTGTTCANCTAAATGCNGGTGCTGCAGCCCTTGTTGCAGCATGGATGGTTGGTAAAAGAAGAGGTGGTGCTGCTGGCACAATTGTTGCCCATAATGTTCCATATGTCATCTTAGGNGCATCAATTCTNTGGTTTGGCTGGTTTGGATTTAATGCGGGAAGTGAATTAGCTGCTGATGGAATTGCAGCTAATGCGTTCCTTACTACTAATACAGCTGCGGCGATGGCTGCTTTGACATGGCTTGTTATTTCAGGTTTGCACACAGGTAAAATGAGTGCAGTTGGAGCTGCCACCGGAGCTGTTGCAGGACTTGTTGCAATAACACCTGCATGCGGATGGGTTGATGTTGGAGGAGCATTAATGATTGGGNTATCTGCAAGCGTTGTATGTTATCTTTGCGCTNTAGGTATGGAAAAATCNGGAGTNGATGATGCACTTGTAGTTTTTGGTGTCCATGGTATTGGAGGAGCTTGGGGTGCATTAATGACTGGAGTTTTTGCTTCAGAAGCAATTGGAGGAGTCAAAGGATTGTTGGAAGGAAATGGANTAATTGTGTTAGAGCAATTNGTTGGAATTGTTGCAACATTCTTATATTCTGGANTTGCTACTTTTATAATATTGAAAGTANTAGACGTAATTCCAGGATTAGGNCTCCAAGAACCTGAAAATATTGAAATGTCTGGNCTTGATGTAAATGTTCATGGTGAGCGTGGATATGTTTCAGACGGTGCTGATTAAGGAGAAAAATGATTAAAATAGAAGCAATTATTAAACCTGAAAAAGCTACTTCCATTGGACTTGCTTTAGAAGAGGCAGGCGTNGGCGGATACTTCCTTTCAAATATTACTGGNAAAGGTAATCAAAAAGGTGTTGAAGTTACAACTGGAAGAGGGACAACTAAAATAACAAGATCTTCTGTTCCAAAAACAGTTATAACAACTGTTGTTGATGATTCTCAAAAACAGAAAGTTTTAGACATTGTTTTGGAATATGCTAAAACCGGTGACGGAGANATTGGTGATGGAAAAATTTTCATTACAAAGGTAGANGAAGTTATTAGAGTNAGNACNAACGAAACAGGAAAAGAAGCATTATAGNTTNTTAAAGCTGTATANATTAAAGAAGAGGTGAATTTCACCTCTTCTTTTTTTTGTTGATTATTTTTTCAGCAAATTGATAGAATGACTTAATCAAAGATAAATGATCTAATAGGAGCGTAGCTCAGTTGGTAGAGCGAAGGTCTCCAAAACCTTAGGCCGGGGGTTCGAATCCTCCCGCTCCTGCCATGCCATAGCCGAGGTGTTGGAATTGGTAGACAAGCAGCGTTGAGGGCGCTGTGCCTGTATTGGCGTGCGAGTTCGAGTCTCGCCCTCGGCACCATTGACCTTAAGTGCTTGTAAATTTAATTTAATATTATATTTAAAAATTCAATAAAATTAGTTTATTTTTCAATATATATAATTTAGAATGAATTCTTCATGGCGACGTAGCCAAGTGGTCTAAGGCCGAGGTCTGCAAAACCTCTATTCGGCGGTTCGAATCCGCCCGTCGCCTCCATTGTATGGCCGAGGTGGTGGAATGGTAGACACGAAGGACTTAAAATCCTTTGCCTTAGGGCGTGCGAGTTCGACTCTCGCCCTCGGCACCATAACAAATATTCTTCAGTTTTTGACAGGTTTCAATCCGCCTTTAATTATGATTAACTCTTTTTTTAGATGGAACCTGCCTTCATCTTTCATTGTAGAAAATACATTGTGAATTTCAGCAAAGTAAACAACTATAATTGATGATACATAAGCAAATAAAAGCAAGATTATTACGGCAGATATACTCCCGTAAACCATGTCAAAATTTCCGTATGTGTGAATATAAAATACAAATAATGACTTAGTGAATTCAAATATAACTGCCCCAATTATTGCAGGAGGCAATGTTCTTATAAAGATAATTTTCCTCTGAGGAATAATATTATAAATAAATATAAATACTCCAATACTTAATAATGGCGGCAATACATTTACTGTTATAAAATTCCAAGCATTTTCAATCCAATTTACTTGATCTGACCCTGCCCCAACTAAACCAAAATATTGACCTATTTGTGAATAAATTGAGTTAATAAAAGTATTTGTGCTAAGGACAAGGCCAATGAGGATTGTAAAAATCATATCGGTTCCTTTCCTATTGTAAAAACTCCTTTTGTCTTCAAGGTTCCATATTTTATTCATCATTCTTGTTAGTGACCCAAACACAGCACTTCCAGTCCAAAGCAAACCTATAACAGCTAATGCACCTACCAAGCCTTTATTAAAATCAATTGATTGTAAGTTATCGTAAATTATTGGACTATCAGCAATCCCAGGCAATTGTCTTTCAAGTACATCCTTTACTTGTTCTGTAGCTTTTTCACTTCCAAAAAAAATTCCTAAAAAAGCTAATAACCCAAGAAGGAAAGGAAACACAGAGAAAAAAATGTAATATGACATTCCTGCAGCTAAATATCCACCATCATCTTTAGCAAATTTCTTACTAGATCTAATTATCAGGTCAAAAATACTTCTTAGAATTGCAGGAGATTTGAAATTATAGATTAAATTAAACGTCGATTCTTTAAATTTCATTATTTAAGTAAATTATTTTTTTTATTAAATATTTATATTTTTTTTATATTTATTTATTACATTTTAAATTACATGAATGATAAAATACTACACATATAGATAAAGTTTTCTATGCATACAGAAGGACCTATTTAATGGCAAAAAAACAAGAAATTAATCAAATTGACCAGATTTTAAGTGCTAAAAAGAAAAAGTTTCCTGTGTTGCCAACATTTTCACTAGCAGTTGTTTTATTGATAGGTGCAATTTTTTATTTTGATTTTT
>PBWZ01000011.1 GCA_002727435.1 Chloroflexota bacterium | reverse complement strand
TTAGAAATTTCAGGTCATCGTAGATTAAAATTAACATTTAAAAATAATGAACCAGAATATAATTGGTTAATACCTTAATATAACTTAAAATTGTCAATAATTCTTATATCGCCAATATATAAAGCAATAAATAATCTAGCTTTGGAATAATTTTTTGTTATTTCTAAATTATTTTCATTTCTTATCTCTAAATAGTCAATTTTTTTTATATTATTCTTAAGAAGCTCTATTTTTAATTGATCTAAATTATTAATTTCATTTTGCTTTAATAAATTAATATATTCTTTAATTTTATTTCCTAATACATTGAAAATTTTTAATTGATCATTAGAGAATTTAGAGTTCCTTGAAGATAAACTCATACCTATTTTATCTCGTACAGATGAACATTGAATTATTTTAATATTGTGATGATTTATTTTTACTAAATCTTGTATTATTTTTACTTGCTGAAAATCCTTCTCGCCAAAATAACTGTTCGTTGGTTTTATCATATTAAAGAAAAGATCCACAACAGTAGTAACTCCATCAAAATGACCAGGTCGAAATTTATCGCATAAAATATTTCTAAAATTATTTACAATTTTTTTTTTTACCAATCCTTCAGGATATATCTCTTCAACTTCAGGTAAAAAAAGTAAATTACAACCAATATTTTCTAATTTAGAAATATCATCATCAATTGTTTTTGGATAAGAGCTAAAATCATCTTCGTTATTAAATTGAGTTGGATTAATAAAAATTGAGCAGATTACAAAATTGTTATGTAATTGTGCTTCCCTAATTAGAGATAAATGTCCATCGTGTATGTTTCCCATTGTTAAAACTAAACCAATAGACTGGCCTNTATCTTTGATTGAAACTAAATTTTGCTCTAATTCACTAGCTTTTCTAAAAATTTTCATCGATTAGATAAGTAAATATTTGACTTATATATAATGAATTCGTATTAGGCCCAATATTTATTATGAAACGAACATATCAACCATCTAGAGTGATAAGAAAAAGAAGACACGGTTTTAGAGCTAGAATGGCTACTAAGGCTGGTCGTCAAATCATTAATAGACGTCGTGCAAAAGGAAGAGCTCAGCTAAGCGCTTAATAGGCCATATGGCCCTCAAACTGTTTACAATTAAAAAAAGATCAACTTTCGTGATGGTGCGAAAACTGGGATCATATATTAAAGGTAAGAATATTAATGTACAAATATTACACAATCAAAACCTAGAAAAATCTATAGGTGTAGGCTACACAGCTTCAAAGAAAATTGGAAATGCGGTAAAAAGAAATAAAGCAAAAAGAATAATGAGAGAATTAGCAAGAAAAATTATTATTAATGGTAAAATAAATTCATATTATGTGTTAATAGCTAAATCGTCATTGCTGGACGAAAAGTTTAGCAATTTATTAATTGAGCTTAAAGAAAAAATAAATGATTAATAGAATTGTTATATTCCCTCTAATATTATTTATAAAAGTTTATCAATTATTTATATCCCCAATTATTGGTCAAAATTGTAGGTACCTACCTACTTGTTCTGAATATACTGCTGGCTGCTTAAAACAATTTGGAATATTCAAAGGAACTTTTTTATCTCTAAAAAGAATATCAAAATGTCACCCTTGGGGAAATCATGGTCATGACCCAATCCCTAGTAAGTTAGAAGAAAAATAATGAACGAGCAAAGAAATTTATATTTGGCAATCGGAATATCGATAGCGATAATTATTTTTTTTCAAATACTCATACCTACTCAGCCAATTGAAACACCTCCACTTAATGAAGAAGAAACATTGGAACCTGCAACTTCAATTGATGGAAAAAGTAAGCAATTTGTAGAGGAAATTAAATCAAAAGAAGATGTATTAAACACAACAAAAAGAGTTTCTTTTAAAAATTCATCAATTGAAGGATCAATAAACTTAACAGGGGGTATAATCGATGATCTAATTTTATCAAAATATAAAACTAGTCTTGCTCCTGACTCTGAGAATATTCAATTATTATTACCTGATGGAACAGCAAATCCTTATTATATTGAAACAGGTTGGAAAGAACTTAAAGAAACAACAATCGATCTTCCAAATTTAGATACAGAATGGCAAAGTGATAGTTTAAATTTAACTCCAACAAATCCAGTCTCTTTAACTTGGACAAATAAACAAAATATTACTTTTAAACTTAATTATACAATTGATGATGAGTATATGTTTTCTGTTACGCAAGAGATAATTAATAATAGCAATAAAACAGTTGAAGTTTTTCCCTACCGTTTAATAAAAAGAATAAATACTCCAGATACAATCAATTTTTTTATACTTCACGAAGGTTTAATCAGTCTATTAAATGATGAGCTTTTAGAAAAAAACTATGATGATATGGCTGAAGATTGTTCATCTTCACTTCAAACAAAAAAATCTTTTTGCGATAATACATCAAAAGGTGGTTGGTTAGGATTTACTGATAAATATTGGATGTCTGCTTTAATACCTGATGCAGAGCAATCCATTAATGTAAATTATAGACATAGTAATAATGGAAGAGATAATTATAGAGCAGGTTATGTTGGTCAAATTTATGAAATTAAACCAAATAATAATTTAACATATGGTGGTAAATTATTTGTAGGTGCAAAAAAATTAGATGTTTTAAGTGGTTATGATGAGAATTTATCAATTACCAGATTTACAGATGCAATAGATTGGGGTTGGTTTAGCTTTTTAACTAAACCAGTATCATACGCAATTAATTGGTTCTTTGGATATGCTGGTAACTTTGGTTTGGCAATTATTGCATTTACAATTTTGATGAGATTAATACTTTTCCCACTTGCTCAGGCATCTTTTAAATCAATGGCAAAAATGAAAAAATTACAGCCTGATATGCAAAGATTAAAAGAGACCTATCCAAATGATAGACAAAAAATGCAACAAGAATTAATGGCTTTATACAAAAGAGAAGGAGCAAATCCAGTTGCTGGATGTCTTCCAATACTNGTTCAAATACCAATATTTTTTTCACTATATAAAGTTTTATTTGTAACAATAGAAATGTACCATGCTCCATTTTATGGATGGATACATGATCTATCTGCACCAGATCCCCTTGGATTAATGACACTTTTCGGAATAATTCCTTGGAATGTTCCACCATTGTTGTCTATCATTGATATTGGAATTCTTCCTATATTTATGGGTTTTACAATGTGGCTTCAACAAAAACTTAATCCAGCTCCAGCTGATCCAACACAAGCAAGGATTTTTGCTATTTTACCTTTTGTATTTACATTCGTACTTGCAGGATTTGCAGCAGGACTAGTTTTATATTGGTCAGTTAACAATATACTTTCCATTGCTCAACAATGGTTTATCCAGAGAAGAATTTTAGCCAAAAATGGCTAATACAAATAAAAACTTAAACAGTTTTTTTAATGTTAATAAGTTTCTTGGATCATTTTATTCTTATGAAGATATTCCCTATAAAGAGATTAAAAAAGAATGCTGTTTTGTTGGAAGATCTAATGTTGGTAAATCAAGCTTATTAAATGCTGTTACAAAAACAAAAAAACTTGCTAAAACTAGCAAAACACCTGGAAGAACTCAGTCTATAAATGTTTTTGCAATTAATAATAAAATAAACATTATTGATTTACCAGGCTATGGATTTGCAAAAGTTTCAAAAGTTATGAGAGGCAATCTAATTATTTTAATAGAAGAATATATTCAAAATAGAAAAAGTTTAGATCACGTGTTTTTATTAATAGACTCAAAAGTCGGTATAAAGAATACTGATATAGATATGATGGATTTTATAAATAATTGTTCAAAAAACTTTTCATTAGTTCTGACAAAAATAGATAAAATTTCTTCAAATCAAAGAGAGTTTCAAAAAAAATCTATATTAAGCCTTATGAAAAATTATAAAAAGACATTTCAAAATATTTATTTAACTGAGACAAAAAAAAATAATGGTATTTATGAAATACAAAAAACAATATATGGATTATTAAAGTAAAATGAAATTTGATTTTTTATCTGAGAGTGACCAAGCTTATTTCATTCATAAAGCTTCAACATTAGTTGAAGCACTACCATATATACGTCAACACAGTGGTGATATAATTGTCATAAAATATGGAGGACATGCTATGGGTGATAAAAAACTTTCATCCAGTTTTGCCAAGGATATTGGTCTTCTAAAAGAAATTGGTATTTCACCTGTTATTGTTCATGGCGGCGGTCCACAAATAGGTGAAAGACTAAAAAGTAAAAATATATCTTCAAACTTTATAGATGGCTTAAGGTTAACTGATACAGAAACAATAAAAGTAGTAGAAGAAGTATTATCAAAAGATATTAACTCTGAGATTGTAAATTCAATATCTTCTACTGGTGGTAAACCGATTGGAATGGCAGGAAATATAGAAAATTTGATTGAAGCAACAAAATTAAATGTTGAAGTGAAAGATAGTGATTCTAATATTGAGAAAATTGTTGATATAGGCTTTGTGGGTAAGCCAATCAATTTAAGAAGTGAAATTATTATAAATCATATTAACAATGGTGAAATTCCAATTATCGCTCCTCTTGGAATTGATAAGGAAAATTTTACCTACAATATTAATGCAGATACAGCAGCAGGATTTATAGCAGGCAAACTAAAAGCTAGCAAATTATTATTACTTACTGATGTATCAGGAATTTTAGATAATAACAAAAAACTTATATCNTCNTTANGNTTAAATGAAGCTAAAAANATAATNNCAGANGATTTTATATCTGGAGGNATGAAGCCAAAAATAAAAACATGNATTGAAGCAATGGAANANGGNGTTAAAAAATCAACAATACTNGATGGNAGAATTCCTCATTCAGTTATANTGGAATTATTCACNGAACATGGTATTGGAACTCAGTTAGTATCTANTTAAATGAAATTTAAAGAGAAAATAAATACATGGATTTTTGATTTAGATAACACTCTATATTCTGCAGATAGTGGAATATTTCAACAAGTGCATAGATTAATGGGTGAGTTTATCTCAAAAAATTTGAATATGGATATGCCTGAAGCAAAAAAACTTCAGTCAAAATATTACAAACAACATGGNACAACTCTTAGAGGCTTAATGGATAATCATGGAATAGATCCAGACCATTTTCTTGATGAAGTTCATCGATTAGACTATTCCATTGTTGGTTCAAATAAAATTCTTAATGAAGAATTACATAAACTACAGGGAAGAAAAATTATCTACACTAATGCAAATAAAAAACATGTTATAGATGTTCTTGATAGAATCAATCTCACTAACTTTTTCGATGAAATATTTGATATTAAAATGGCAAACTACATCCCCAAACCTGAATTAAAGCCATATAAGCAAATCATTGATTTGTTNAATATTGAANCTAAATCCTCCGCAATGTTTGATGATATAGCAAAAAATCTAGTACCTGCTAAGAAAGTAAATTTTACTTCAGTTTGGATTGATGCTGGTTATGAAAATTTCAGTGATGATATAAATGCTTCAAAAGAATATCTTGATTATAGTACAAGAGATTTGAGTTTATTTTTAAAAGATGTAAATGAAGGAAAAATATGACNAATTTAGAAAATATAATTAATAAAGCTTTTGATGATAGAGATAAGATTAACGCAAATACGAGTGGGGAAATACGTGATGCAGTTGATAACACACTTAGTCAATTAGATAATGGAACGATTAGAGTTTGTGAAAAAATAGATAATGAATGGGTTGTGAACCAGTGGATTAAGAAAGCAATATTATTAAGTTTTAGATTAAATGATAATGATATTATTAAAGCATCTCATGCTACTTGGTTTGATAAAGTAGAAAGTAAAACTGCAAATTGGACTAAAGATGATCATCTTAAAGCTGGATTTAGATATGTTCCTGATGCAGTTGTAAGAAAGTCTGCATTCATAGCAAAAGGTGTTGTATTGATGCCATCTTTTGTAAATTTAGGGGCCTATGTTGATGAGGGAACAATGATTGATACATGGGCGACTGTTGGCTCATGTGCTCAAATTGGAAAAAATTGCCATATTTCTGGAGGAGCTGGTATTGGCGGTGTATTAGAACCACTTCAAGCAAATCCAGTTATTATTGAAGACAACTGCTTTATTGGAGCAAGAAGTGAAGTAGCTGAAGGTGTAATTGTTGGTGAGGGTGCGGTTTTGTCAATGGGTGTATTTATTGGAGCGTCCACAAAAATAATTGATCGATCAAGTGGAGAAATTCATATGGGAAAAGTTCCAGCTTATTCTGTTGTTGTGCCAGGTACACTACCGGGAAAAAAAGAGGGAGGTATTAANCCTTCTTTATACTGTGCCGTTATTGTTAAAAAAGTTGATGAAAAAACTAGAAGCAAAACATCTATNAATGATTTGTTAAGAGATTAATGTCAGAAGTTAATTTTGATCCAGTTAGCCTTACACAATCTTTAGTTCAATGTGCAAGTGTAACACCAAAGGACGAAGGCGCCTTAACAATAGTTGAAAGTCATCTAAAAGCCATCGGATGTGATTGCTATCCATTAACTTTCTCTGGAAATAATTCTTATGAAGTAAAAAATTTATTTGCAACAATAGGTAATGAGGGAAAACATTTTGTTTATGCCGGCCATACAGATGTAGTTCCAGTGGGAAATGAAAGTTCATGGAAATACCCACCATTTTCTGGAAAAATAGATGGAGCAAAGCTCTATGGAAGAGGGAGTGAAGATATGAAAAGCAGTGTTGCATGTTTCATAAGTGCAGCAAAAAGATTTGTTGATAAATATAAAGATTTTTCAGGTAAAATTTCATTCCTAATTACAGGTGATGAAGAAAGAGATTCTGTTAATGGAACACCAAAAATTTTAGAATGGGCAAGTAAACAAAATTTTAAGTTTGATCATTGTCTCGTTGGTGAGCCAACTTCTANAAATGAGGTCGGTGATAAGGTTAAAATTGGAAGAAGAGGTTCAGTAAGTTTCTTCTTTAGGGTTAAAGGGATTCAGGGTCATACNGCAAATTCTCATTTAGCTGAGAATTCTTCACATCACCTAGTTAATTTATTAAATAGTATATTAGAAGAACCCCTAGATAAAGGTAACGAAAACTTTTTACCAACATCGGTTCAAATTGCTACTATCGATATTGGTAATCCAGTCCAAAATGTAATTCCAGAATTAGCTAAAGCAACTGTTAATATAAGATTTAATGATATGCACTCATCCNACTCAATTATAAAATGGATTGATAATAAAATAGAAAAAATTTTCTCTAAATTAGAGAATGCTAATTGTACATATACATATGATGCAACAGCTGAGTCTTTTCTTAATAAANCAGGAGATTTGTATAATATTATTTCACAATCAATTTCTGATATGACAGGAAGAAATAGTCCACCTGAACAAGCAACTGATGGTGGAACATCTGATGCAAGATATATAAAAAACTATTGTGAAGTAGTAGAGTTAGGTCTTAGAAATCAAACNNTNCANAAAGTNGATGAATNTGTNTTTGTTGAAGATATTNTNAAATTAGAAAGTATTTATTTTAGAATTTTAGAAAATTATTTTGATGTAAATTAATATCCATTAGATAGATTAACATCTGACTTTACTTTTTTATTCATTTTTATATTTTTATATACTGAGTACATATATTTTACTGATGGTTCTATGGCGGTTACACCTGCTACATGTGGAGTAATTGTTACATTTGGAAGTTTCCAAAATTGACTGTTTGTTTTTAACGGTTCATTTTTAAATACATCTAAATACGCAAAAAAATTTTTATTTTTTTTA
>PBWZ01000010.1 GCA_002727435.1 Chloroflexota bacterium | reverse complement strand
TTTTACCGTTTGAGTCTGCAGGGTATCCTGCTTTATCAAGTAATTCACCTGCTAATGCTAAGTCTCCACCACCATTAGGGAGTTCCCATGGAACACCATCACCCATGATAGCTTCTGTACCAACACAAGCTCGTTTTGTTGGAGGAGCAGCTGCTGCTGTACCTTTACCGATGTCACCGACATCCCAACAACCTGATTCTCTGTTAGCATCCCAACCTGGGTATTCTGGACCCATGTATTCTGAGTAGATTGGAAGACCTAAGTCATTAAGTATGTTTTTGTTAATTGCGTTTCTGTCGATAGCAACACTTAGAGCTAGTCTAACAAGTCTTGCTTGTTCCATGTCAGACATACCTGCAGGGTTATCAGTATCAGTGTACTTAACCTTGTCTGGGTAAACTGTTTGCCATGGGTCTCCAATCCATGGGTAGTCCTTAGCATATGAAGGAGCATCCCAAGGGTTTAGAGCTTCACCAGTTCTTGCGTGAACTTCTTCCCATAAGTTACCAGACCATATAATTGACTGGTTAACATATGAACCTGGCATAGTTTCAACGAAGTCTAATCCTTTATCTAAAAGACTAGGAACCATCTTGAAGTCCATGTCAGCCATGTCTAAAGTTCCGTTTTCAAGCATAGCTATTCTTGTTTGTACTTCTGGTACTTGAATCTGAGTTATAGAATCAACTGAACCAGCATTTCCACTCCAGTGAGTGTCACCAGCTTTGTGGATAGTACATCTGTCACCAGCGATACATGCACCTTGAATGTAAGGTCCTGTACCTACGTGGTGAGATTTTGACCACTCGTATCCCATTTTGTCATAAGACTTTTTAGATTGAGGACCCATTCGAGCACTCAAACAACCGAAGTCAGAAATTGGGAAACAGAAATATAGTGGTGATACCAATTCCCATTTTAGCGTGTGTGAGTCAACAACTTCACATTCACCAAACACAGCGGCATAGTCACCACCGTTAGGGTCAGTACTTTCTGCGTTTACAGACGGGTTCGCGTTGTTGAAGTACCAACAAACATCAGTTGCATCAAATTCACCAAATTCAACTGTTTCGAATCCTTTCGGTGAATTGAAATTAATCCCATCTTTAATTTTTATATTTAAGTATTTACCATCTGCACTTACATCCCAGCTTTCAGCTGTGTAAGGTTCCATTGGAGTACCATTTTTGTATATAAACAATGGTTCTTCAACACCTTGCATGTCAATAATTGCTGATGTTCTGTAAGGTCCTTGCCATCGAAGTCCGAATACACCTTCAATCTTCTTCTTACCCCAAGTAAGATCAACTGTGTCTTCTTCAGGAGCAGCTACTTCAACTACTTTTTCAACTTCAACTTCTACAACCTTTTCCTCAGTTACTACTTTTTCAACTGGAACTTCTTTGATTACTTCTACCTCTTTAACGACTTCAACTGTTTCAGTTGAGCCACAAGCTAGAATCAAAGACGTAAGTGAAAGAAGAGCAACAAAAGAAATGAAATTTCTCTTTGAGAACATTTCTCCTCCATCTCTAGTTTAACGAGCAAATTTAATCAATTTGCAATCGACTCTGAAAATTAAATTTTACCCTATTAAGGTTAAATAGCAAAATTTGTTACATAAAAGTAAAAAAAAGGTTAAATAAGATAAATTTTAAACTTAAATTACCAAAAAATTTCTGTTTCATTTTGGCTGGTTTCAGTCAATCTTTTTTGGTTTGATCCATCTGAAGGAGTCATTGAGTAGATATCATTATCTCCATCTGAATTTGAAATAAATATTATTTTGTTTTCTTTCCATATTGGAGAATGCTCCACACTTTCATTGTCAGTTAACCTTATTGGNTCCTGTTTAACTGATATGTCAATGACAAATATTTCTGGNTTATCTTCTCTTTCAGANACAAANGTTATNCTTTTTCCGCTTGGATCCCAAGAAAAGTCAAAATCATTTCCTTGGGANGCAGTTATATTATTTTCTTCATTAGANTCAATGTTCAANGTATAAATATCAANGTCATCTGAACCCCTCGTTGAAAGAAAAGCTATTTTTTCTCCATCAGGCGACCAAATAGGGTTGTGATCCTCAAAATTTTCAGTCAATCTCACTTCATCAACTCCATCTGGATTCTTTTTAAATATTCCCACCTTATCTTCGTCACCAACAATTACTGAATAAACAATCCATTCTCCATCAGGCGACCAATTGCCTAATTTCTCAATTCCTTTNGTATTAGTAACTTTGTTTGTTATATCTTTATCTAAATTATGTAGATAAATATCATGATTTCCATTATTATCCCTGGCTTTAAAAGTTAATTTTCTTGAATCAGGNGACCAAAAAAAATCCTCAACATCTANNTCTTTATTGCTAATTTGTATTTGTTTATTATTNCTTTCCATCTCNATGATGTGCAGCTCTTTAATATCATTTTTAGAAATTAAAAATCCTAAGTAATTTCCATTTTTGGATAACTTAGGGTTTTCCTCTGCCCTTGAACTATTAGTAATNCTTTGGATATCAGAACCATTAATATTCATAGAATATATTTCTGGGTTTCCATCCTTTTCAGAAATATAAATNATTTTTTCGTTCTCAGAAATAGAGTTGCATCCTATGGCAAANNCTGCCANCAATAATAAAATAAACTTAACTTTTCCAAACATATATAAATATAAATATAATTTTTTGTTATGCTAGCAGTCTGAATAAACAATTTAAATAAATTTATATTAATATTTTAGTAATTATGCCAAGTCGCACTAATAAAATAAGAAAAAATCCTACATCTGAAGGAAAAAGAGCAGTATTAGAGTCATTGAAGTCTCCTAAATCGGTTGAATCTATTTTTTTATCTAACAGGCTTGAAGGTTCTGAATTTTTTGAAAAAATTCAGAACATTTGTATAAAAAATAAAATTAATTTCAACNCTGTTGAAGAAAATGAAATTGCTAAATTAAGCAATACCGGTAAACATCAAGGNATAATAGCTAATCTTGTTGCAGATGGNTATTTTTCTGAAGCAAAATTTTGGGATAAATTGGATTCNNTTAATANATTGAACGTACTAATTTTAGATGGCATACAAGACCCTCATAATTTTGGTTCAATCTCAAGGTCAGCATTAGCATTTGGGATTGAGTATATTTTTATTCCAAAAAAAAGATCTGTAGGTATTACCGCAGGCTCTATTAGATCTTCNGCNGGAGCNATTCATAGNCTTAAAATNATAAGAGTACCAAATATNTCAAATTTAATTGAAAAATTAAAGCAAAACAATTTTTGGATTTANGGTTTAATTGGAAAGACCATGCAANAAAATGTTTCAGATTTACAAAAAGAAAGAAAAGCTTTGGTAGTAGGNTCAGAACACGATGGAATTTCTAAATTAGTTGAATCGAAATTAGATTATGTTTATAAAATTCCAATGAAGTTTGAAAGTATAGATTCTCTTAATGCATCAGTTGCAGCTTCAATAGCAATGTTTCAAATGTTCAAATCAGATTAAATTTTTGATAAATCATNCACGACATTAATTAATTTTTTATCGTTGTAATAATTATTAATATTCTGGCCAACTATTTTCATTCTTCTTGAAAAAGTACCATATGTAGANCCNCAAACATGAGGAGTAATAATTACATTTTTAAGTTCTCCAAAATTAAATTTTGAGGGAGANGGTTCGTCAGAATCAGATTTTGGATATGTATACCANGTGTCTANGCATGCACCTGCTATTCTATTTGATTTTAGTGCATGATAAAGATGCTCTTCTTGGATAATTGGNCCTCTGGCAGGGTTGATTATAAAAGCATCATTTTTCATAGAATAAATTTCTTTTTCACCNATTAAACCTTTNGTTGACTTGATGTATGGNACACATACGATAACAAAGTCAGATTTTGAAATAATTTTGGTCATTTCATTGGGTTTATAAATCTCATTAATGTTTAATTCCTTAATTACCTTTTTGTTAATTTCTTGTTCTTCAACAGCAAAGTTGTTCATTCCAAAAACTTTTGTATATTCAAGAACCTTTTTGCCAATTCTCCCTAAACCTATAGCAACAACATTTCTTCCAGAAAGCTCGTTGAAAGGGCCAAATCTTGCAGGAAAATAGTCCCATTTATTNTNAGAAAAATTATTGTGAGCATTTATAAGTTCTCTATCGAGAGCAATCATGGACATTATTACATACTCTGCAATAGCATTTTCATGTTCATAGCTATTTGTGACAACACAGCCTTCCGGAACTGCTTCAGCTGATATTTTGTCCCATCCTGCCCCTGGCATAAAAATTGCCTTTAAATTTTTTGATTCATTTTTCATAGAGATATCAAGTGAAGTTGAAACTAACACGTTGTAATTAGGCAGGATTTTTCTAATATTTTCCTTATTAGACATGTCAACTATGTCATAATTTACAGGAACATTTATTTCATCTACTAAATCTTCTACTGACAATTTTAATGCCTCGCTATTTAGTATAAGTATATTTAAATCTTTAGGCATAATACTCCTTTATAACCAATCTAGCAGAAATGTTTCATTTACAATATTATGAAATTATCTTGAATTTACACAATGTTTACAAGGAGAAGATATGAATAGTGTCAAAAATAAAGTTGCAATTGTTACAGGTGGAGGTTCAGGTATTGGCAAAGCATCTGCTCAAGCATTGGCAAAAGACGGATATTCTGTTGTTATTACGGGCAGAAGAGAAGAACCTTTAAAAATAACTGCAGAAGAAATAGGTACCGATAATGTATTAGCAGTAACCTGCGATGTTGGAAATCAAGATTCAGTTAAAAATTTGTTTAAGGTGACATTTGAAAAATATGGAAGATTAGATGTTCTGTTTAACAATGCTGGAGGAGGGGCACCAAAAAAATTATTTGAAGACCTTACCTATGATGATTGGCAAAAAGTAGTGGATTCGAATTTAACAGGAACATTTTTATGTGCCCAAGAGGCTATTAAAATAATGAAGAATCAAAAACCTATGGGGGGNAGAATTATNAATAATGGTTCAATATCTGCCTATGCACCAAGACCTGATTCAGCACCATACACAGCCACAAAACATGGTGTAAGTGGTTTAACAAAGTCTATATCTTTAGATGGCAGAAAATATAATATTGCTTGCAGTCAAATTGATATTGGAAATGCTGCNACCCCAATGACAGAAAGAATGAAAAAAGGTGTTCCTCAAGCNAATGGATCAACAATTGTAGAGCCTACATTTGATGTTAATCATGTTGCTGAAGTTGTATTAAATATATCTAATTTTCCTTTAGAAACTAATGTTCAATTTATAACTATTATGGCGACTAAAATGCCATATATAGGAAGAGGTTAATTTGAAAATAGCTCTAACATGCTTTATGCATGAATCAAATACATTTATTAAGAAAACAACTCCTGTTGAAAATTTTATGAACCCTCATTATGGAGATTTTATCCAAGGAAAAGATATTGTCGAGCATTTCAAAGGAGGTAATCACGAATTATCTGGCTCCATTGATGAGCTTGAAAAACAGGATGTTGAATTTATACCTAAAATGTGTGCGATCGCAACACCTTCTGGAACAGTCGAAAAGGAAGCTTTTAATCAAATTGTTGATAAATTAGTAAATGAAATTAATTCTGATGAATGTGATGGNCTGATTGTTAANTTGCACGGCGCNACTGTTTCTGAAGAATATTTAGATGCNGATGGGGAAGTATTNTTAAGGTTGAGAAAAAAATTAGGAAAAGATTTTCCTATAGTATGNACTCTGGATAAGCACGCCAATGTATCAACAAAGATGTTCAAAAATGCTGATGTTTTAATTGTGTTTAGAACTTGCCCGCATTTAGATACTTATGACAGGGGTGTAGAAGCTGCAAAAATAATAATTGAAATGATCAAAAAAAATATAAATCCTACTGGCACATTTATTGCGCCCCCAATGATGATAAACATGACTAAGCAAAATACATTTGAAGAGCCAGTTAATCAAATAATAAAAAGAATGGATGAAATCTCTGATGATGATTCTGTCATTTCAGCAAGCTTCGCTCTTGGTTTTCAGTTTGCTGACGTACCTGAACTTGGATCATCATTTTTGGTGTATACAGATAATAATGCCGATTTATCAAGAACTAAATGTGAAAGTGTCGCAGAATTTGCATGGGAAAATAGGCATAAATACAATTTAAATGCTTTAGAAGTCTCTGAGGCAGTAGAAATAGCAAAAAAATCAAAAGAATATCCAGTAATTTTGAACGATGTTGGAGACAACACTGGAGGCGGGAGTTCAGCTGACTCAACTTTTTTATTACATGAAATTATAAAACAAGATGTAAGTAATTATTGCACTGTATTTTTTGACCCTGAATCAGTTGAAAAATGTGCTCAAAAAGGAATTGGTCAAAAAGTAAAACTATTTGTTGGGGGCAAGGTAGACGATNAACACGGGGATCCGGTTGAAATTGAAGGGGTTGTCAAAAACATTACTGATGGCATTTGGGAAGATAGTGAAATTAGACATGGTGGCTACACTAAATATAACCAAGGTAAAACAGCACTTATAGAGACTGATAAAAGAGGGTCAATAATACTGACTACTTTAAGGCAGCCACCTCAAAGTATTGGCCAAATTACTCATATTGGAATCGACCCAAAGGAAAAGCAATTGATTACAACCAGAGGAGTTATTTTGCCAAGACCGGCATATGATCCATTTGCTGCTAAAACTATTTTAGTAAACACTAAAGGCACAACCACTGCAGATTTAAAAAACTTAAATTTTAAAAATATAGAAAGAGAAATTTATCCTATTAATGAACCTGTGTTTAATATAGGAACAAACAATGTTTAGTTAAGGTAAAAGTTTTTTCCATTTGTATAAAAAAACTTTTCCGAATCAACATTAATTGATATTTTTTTTGCTATATCTAAAACTTCTGAATAGCTTTTCTTTGTTAAACATACTGGCCAATTACTCCCATACATTATTTTATTGGGGCCAAAACTTTTAATTATGTGGTTAGTATATGTTTTAAGAACTGAAATACTTTGTGATTCGTTCATTTCTTCAACCATTCCAGATACCTTGCAACTCAAAGAATCTATTTTTGATAAATCATAAATATCTTTAGCCCATGGATCAAAAGTATTATCTTTAATATTTGGCTTTGCTATATGATCAATAACTCCATTCAATTTAGGTATTTTTTCGTAAACTTCAAATATGTATTTTAGATGATTAGGCCTAACTAAAAAATCAAAATTAATTAGCCTCTCAGACAATACCTTCAAGCCGGCAATTACTTTTGAGTCCATAATCCAGTCTTCATTCTTTTCATCATGCCAAACATGCCTAATTCCACAAAATTTATCATAAGATTGGTATTTATCTAAAGAATACCCGATATCAGAATCTTTTAAATCTACCCAGCAAACTACCCCTTTTATTAAATCTGAATTTTTGGCTATCTCCAAGAGCCATAATGCTTCTTCTTCAGATTGATGTGCTTGAACACATATAGTGCCAGTAACTTTATTTATTTTTGCTAAATAATCTAAATCATTTAGTAAAAAATTCTTGTTAATTTTTACTGATTCATTCTCTGGTAGTTCACTAATCCAGTCATAGGACCTCATCGAAAGATCCCATAAATGGTGATGAGTATCTAAAATCTTCATTTTATTTTTATCGATCCAATTTCCGGAAAAGGCCTCATAGGGTTTGGAAAAGCTGCATCTGAATACCATAATACTTTGTTTTTAATAGATAATCCGTGAGGGTCAGGTCCATCTTCGGGAATATTTATTTTATCTAATTTTTTTCCGGTTGATTTTTCATATTTAATTATATTTCTATCAACTCTATCGGAGCACCAAATTCCTTCTCCATCAATTGCTAAACCATGTGGACTCTGATCAATTTCAAATTTAAATTTAACTTCAAAATTATTGGGATCTACAAGTATTAAAGCTGTTGGATTAAATGCAGTTATCCAGAGCATACCTTTATCCCATTCTAACCCATGAACACCACCACCGTCAGGAGTGGGGAATCTGGAAATCAATTGTTTTGATTTAATATCTAATTTCAGTATCCAGCTAATATGTGTATCGCTGCCTCTAAATGGCCTAGCCTCTGTTTTTCCATTTGAGCCCAGCCAAATACAATTATCCCCAATTGTTATCCCAGAGCCATTTTCACATAAAGTACTGAATTCATCTATTATTTGGCCTTTTTCATCAAGTATAAAAATATTGTCAGTTTTTTGATCAATTACATACAATTTTTCATCATGCCACTGTAGTCCATTGGGCATTTCAATCTTTGTCATTATTGGCAAAAATTCAACTTTTTTCATTATTTTTTCCTAATTTATATNAATAAATGCTGTATTACTTAGACAATAAAAGCTTATAATTACAATATTATTTATTTTTTATTTCATCAAATCGATTATTTAACTTGGGAGAAATAATGGCAGAAACAAAACAAAAAGCAAAAAAAGAAAGAGTTATGGTATTTATTGATGGTAGCAATTTATATCATGTATTAAATCAGCACTTTTCAAGAAATGATATAAAATTTGGCAAGTTTGCCGAAAAATTAGCAGGTGATAGAAACCTAGTCAGAACTTATTACTACAATATTAAGCAGGACCAAAAAGGAAGAGGATCTGAAGATCAAGAAAAATTCCTTTCTGCTTTGTATGACATTCCTTATTTAGAAGTCAAACTTGGAATTGTGAAACAAAGAGGGGATGCGATGGTAGAAAAAGGTGTTGACATGATGATAGGAGTCGATATTTTAAAAAATGCTTACGAAGATTTATGTGACACAGCTATACTTGTAAGTGGGGATGGAGATTTCTATCCTGCCCTTCAAGCTGCTAAAGACCAAGGTAAGCACGTTGAAATTGCAGCTTTTGATACTAATATTTCACCTGAGACAGCTAGGATTGCAGACCTTCACATTAAACTTAATAAAACATATTTTTCTAATTTATGGATGACAAAGACTGACCAGAAAAATGCAGCAAAATCTTACAACAAAGAAGAAGTATCAGATGAATTTTCTTCACCAGAAGGAGAAAATAAAAAACCAAAAAGAAAACCTTCTCCAAGGCCTGTTGGCACTAGGCAATATAAAAGTAGTTATAAACCTAGAACTAAATCAGCAAAGAACAATTCATCAAGGAGAGAAGTTTCACCTTCTACTGAACCACCAGCACTCAATGGCACTAAATCAGGCCAAAGAAAAGGATGGCTAAAAAAAATATTCAGTTAACCAGTAACTGCACCTTTGGATGCAGGTTGAACTAACTTTGTATATTTGCCTAAAACACCACTTTTAAACATTGGCTCAGGCTTTACAACTTTCTTCAATCTTTCTTTAATAGTTTCATCACTCACTTTTAAATTTAATTCAAAAGTTTCAAGATCTATTTCTATTATGTCACCTTTTTCAACTGCAGCTATTGGTCCACCGACAGCTGCTTCAGGACCCACGTGACCAATCATTGGGCCATGTGAAGCTCCAGAAAACCTTCCGTCGGTCATTAGAAATACTTTATCGCCTAAACCTTGACCAACAATAGCACTCGTTATGGAGAGCATTTCTCTCATTCCTGGGCCACCTTTAGGTCCTTCATACCTAATAACTACAAAGTCACCAGGTTTAATTTGCTTATTCTTTAAAGCTTCCATGCACTCTTCTTCTTGATTGAAAACATTTGCTGGCCCAGACCACTTCTTTCCGTAATTATGACCTGCCACTTTTAGAACCGCACCATCTGGGGCTAAGTTACCATGCAAAATTACTAATCCGCCAGTTGAGCTAATAGGGTTATCAATTTTTCTAACAACTTCATTTTCTGTACCGTCGTCTTTAATACTTTCAAGATTTTCTCTAACTGTTTTTCCAGTTACAGTCATGCATTCACCATGTATTAANCCTAAATCTAATAATCTTTTCATAACAAGCGGCACTCCACCAACATTATCTAAGTCATACATTAGGTATTTTCCGGCAGGNTTCATATTTGCTAGATGAGGTGTTCTCATGGAAATATCATGGATATCTTCCANAGTAAGGTCTATCCCTGCTTCATAAGCTATTGCTGGTAAATGAAGACAGGTATTAGTTGACCCACCCATTGCAGTTACTACTGTCACTGCATTTTCAAAGGCTTCTTTAGTTAAAATGTCAGAAGGTTTTATGTCATTNCTCAATAAATTTAACACTGCTTCACCAGCTAATCTACTCGATGCACTTTTTCTTTGATCGACAGCTGGNTCAGATGCTGAACCTGGCAAGCTTAACCCTAAAGCTTCACCTACAGAAGACATAGTGTTAGCAGTGAACATTCCTCCACATGAACCAGGCCCTGGNCAAGCCCTAGACTCTATCTGATAAAGTTCACTATCGTTAATTTCTCCACTCTGATGCTTTCCAACNGCTTCAAAAACATCTTGAATTTGTATTGTTTTACCATTTAAATTTCCNGGTANAATTGATCCTCCATAGATAAATACAGATGGAACATTAAGTCTNGCAATTGCCATCATAGCTCCCGGNAAACTTTTATCACATCCAGCTACAGCTACAAGACCATCAAATCTTTCTGCAAATACTACTGTTTCAATTGAATCAGCTATCACNTCTCTACTNACAAGAGACCCTCTCATGCCAATGTGGCCCATNGATATTGCATCACTAACAGTTATTGTCCCAAAAACNAANGGAGTTCCTTCGGCAGCAAAAACACCTCTTTTTACTTGTTCAACAAGTGGTTCAATTCCAGCATTGCATGGAGTAACTTCATTATGAGTTGATGCGATTCCAACGAATGGAGCATTTATATTATCGTCGGTTAGCCCCATAGCTTTCATCATNGATCGATGAGGAGCTCTAACAGCACCCTCAGTTGTTTCCCAACTCCTATTTTTTCCTAAAGCACGTTTTTGCTCTTTTTTAGTTGCCATATCTTCTCCTTAATTCTATGCATTTCAATCCAAAATNTTTCACATCATCATGTATTCTCGCATTATTTGAATTATCGAAATTTAAATTAACATTTCCTTTTAAGTCATTTTCATTCACCCAAAACCAGCCATCTTTTAAATCGCNAATTTTTAATGCTTCTGAAAAATATATCATATCTATATGAATATGTTCACCATTTTCTGGGTCATTNATATTTTCTAAAAGTATGGTGTANGGAGCAGGTATTTCTTTTACATCACTGAAAGNAATTTCAGACATAGATGAATTGAAATTATATAATTTAATATGAATTCCTGTTTCTTCAAAAGTTTCTCTTTTTACTGCTTCAACAGGAGTTTCATTATTCTCTATATGGCCACCAGGAGGAAGCCAAGCTTTAACTTTGCTATGCCAATGNAAAAGAACCTTATCTTCAATTGGATGNAAAACAAATGCAGTTGATGTGAAATGCTTTTCAATTAATACCATAAGTTTTTATCAACTATATTTATTAATTCATTTCCTTTATGAAAATTTATACAATTTTTTTTAATTAGTTCATATCTTCTTTCNTCGAGATAAGGTACATCGTATGCTGCAATATGAGGAGTAATAATAGCATTTTCAAATTTCCATAATTCGTGATTTTCGGGCAGCGGTTCCTTTTCAAAAACATCTAGNCCTGCTCCACTTATCTCCTTATTTTTTAAAGCTTTTACAAGGTCATCTAACACCACTGTTTTTCCTCTACCAATATTTATGAAGAAAGATGAATTTTTCATTTTTTTGAAAAAATTATAGTTAAAAATTTTTTCTGTATTAGGCGTATGTGGAATTGTAGAAATTACGAAGTCAGCTTCATTTATGAATTCTTCTAAATTTTCTGGTTTAAGTAACATTGAAACATATTCAGGTTTATCTTCTCTTCTTTCATCAACACCAATTACTTCAGATCCAAATATACTGCACAACCTTGCTGTTTCATCTCCTATTCCGCCAAGACCAATTATAAATATTTTCATTTCTGGTAAATATCTAGTTGATCCATTTTCAGACTTTATTGGATTCCATAAATTTTTGCTTTGCTGGTGAATATATAAATTTAAACTTTTTGAAAATGACAAAACCATTGCCAATATGTGGTGAGAAATATGGTCGTTGTAAATTCCTCTAAAATTTGTAACTGTCATTGAGTGCTCAATAAGCCTATTGTAGTAAAAATCTGGTGGAGGGGCTGCTTGAGGCGCTTGAAGCCATTCAATATTTTCACAATAATCAATTAAATCTTCTGAAAGAGCTCCATATGCAGCATTTGATTTTTTTAGAAATATTTTGGCCTCTTCTGCATTTTTAGGTACAAATATATTTACAAAATCTAAAGTATCTTTCAACTTATTACACCAATCAATAATTAATGGGTCATCAAAATAATTACCCTTTGTTGATGGCAAGAAAGTTATATCGACTTTTTTCATAAAGTTTCAGTATTTAATTCTACAGATATTTTTTTAAACCAATCCACAACTTCTTTATGTAATGGTATTCCGAATTCAGACCTTTTACTTTCTTCGATGCTTTCAAGATACCCGGCGTAAACAACCTTTTTCCCTTCTGAATTTGAAGGTAAATCAAGAAAACTTTGAAGATATCTATCCATTAATTCTTTAAATTCCTTTTTATCCATAAATGCATCTATATCATATGCCGCAACAAAGTGGCCCTGATTTTTATATTCACCTGTAGGGGCAGTTCTAGTTCCATTAAGTATTCCTGCTAAAATATCAACAACTACAGCCATTGAATAACCTTTGTGAGAACCTATTTCTCTTGTTCCGCCAAAGGGTAATAAATCAACCGAACTAGAAATGTAACCTTTGTTATATCGATTTTCTAAGTTTTTTGATTCATCTTCGTGATTTAATTCTTCTATATTCACCTCTTCCATGATTGGGTTTCCATCCTTATCTGCAATCCAACCAGGTGACAATGGAACATTAAGTCTTGATGCTAAAACAATCTTGTTGCCTGCAACTGAAGTCATTGCTGCGTCAAAGACAAAGTCTGGCAACTTATCTGCAGGAGCAGAATATGAAATAGGATTGGTGCCTAGTGCTCGAACTGATGAATATGTGGGTACCATTCTAGGTGAGCAAGCTGCCATTGTTGTGCCAATCATGTCATTATCCGAAGCAATCATTGAATGGTAGGCTAGCATTCCAAGATGACCACAATTATTCATAGTTACAATACCAGCCCCAGTTTTTTTAGCTTTTTCAACTGCTATTTCCATTGCTTGAGGTGCAACTACAATTCCTAATCCATTATCAGAGTTTATTGTTGCACAAGAAGCAGTTTCTTTTACAATTTTCCAATTAGGCTTAGGGTTAAGGCTGTTAGATTTAAATGCACCTAAATAAGCCCTTAACATGTTAGAAACACCGTGACTTTCGACACCTCTCAAATCAGCTTTTATTAATGCGTCTGTTGCTAATAAGGCATCTTTTTCAGAAATATCTTGTGTCATTAATATTTCCTTAGTAACTGATCGCAACCTTTCTTCTTCAATATGTATAATATCTTCTTTTGCAACATGAAATTTTTCAAGCATCCCCAACCCCTTTTCCAGTAATATCAAAATTTATTGAAAGTTCACTACAGATATCCTTAAACCAGTTAACTACCTCTGGATGGAGAGGGATCCCTTTTTCCATCCTTTCTATGGTTGTCTCTTCTTCCATCAAGCCAGCATACAAAACTCTTTTTTGACCTTCCACTGGAGGTAAATCTTCAAGGATCTGTAAATATTCATCCATCATTTCTTTNAANTTATTTAGTTCTGTAAAGGCATCAATTGNATATGCTGCAACAAAGTGATTTTGGTGTGCTTTAAATGTTCTTAACGGTCCTGCCAAACTACCATTAAGAATAGATCCAAGAATATCTACTACCATTCCTAAAGAAAAACCTTTATGAGACCCAAGTTCTCTTGTAGCGCCAACAGGTGTTTGCATAATTCCAGCTACATCATTTGGGTCATCTGACTGTTTTAAAGGAGTGTCAACCATTATTGGGTTCCCCTTTTCATCTGTAATCCATCCTGGTGCAAGAGGAACACCTATCCTTTGAGCAACTCTAACTTTATTTGTTGCAATTGCACTTGTTGCAGCATCAAATACAAATGGAGCTTTTTTTAATGCTGGTGCTGCTACAGCAATTGGATTTGTTCCAATTCCTGGTATAGCTGCATGTGTAGGTACAACATTAGTTGTAGATGATGTCATACAGGTTCCGATCATATCATGGTCTAATGCCATCATTGCGTGATATGCCGCCATTCCCAAGTGCCTACCATTTCCAATACTAACCAATCCAACCCCAGTTTTTTTAGCTTTTTCAATAGCAATTTCCATGCATAATGGTACGACTACTACGCCTAGGCCTTTATCTGAGTCTACTGTTGCACAAGATTCAGTTTCTCTAGTAATCTTCCAATTTGGTCTCGGGTTTGCAGATCCTTCATTAAAATATTGAACATAATTTCTAAGCATATTTGAAACTCCATGAGTATCAACACCTCTTACATCAGCTTTAAGAAGAACATCTGAAGCAATTTCGGCATGCTTTTTATTCATTCCACTTTTTATCAAAATTTCTACAGACAACCTTTTTAGTTCAGAATATTCTATTCTTATTTCCTCATCGTGAGGAACGTGAAATCTTTCTAACATCTATTTTTTTACTTCAACTCCAGATTGTTTTTCTACAAATTTTAAAATACCTGAATGATCATCAACTCCTTTACCATCAAGAACTAATGACTTTAAAACTTGATGTAAATTAGAAGTAACTTGCAAAGGTATTTGCATCTCATTTGCTGTTTCCATTGCATTAGTAATATCTTTTAAGTGTAGTTCAATTCTAAATCCTGGTTTAAAGTTTCTTTCATACATCATTGGTGCTTTGGTATTCATTACATTACTTCCAGCAAGACCACCTTTAATTGCATTAAAAACCGTTTCTGGGTCAAGACCTGCCTTAGTTGTTAATGTTAGAGCTTCAGCTAAAATATGAATATTTGCACCAACAATCATCTGATTTGCTAATTTTGTAAAGTTTCCAGCACCTACTTCACCGCATAGAACTGAAGAACCTCCCAAAACATCAAAAACTGGTTTTGATCTCTCAAAGTCTGAAGAAGAACCTCCAGTCATAATAGCTAAAGTACCTTCAATCGCTCCAGGTTCTCCTCCTGAAACAGGTGCATCTAAAAAACTTACTCCAGACTTTAAACATTCTTTTGAAATTTTTTGAGAAACTAAGGGAGATATTGAACTCATATCAATAATCAGGTCTCCTTTGCTTGCCCCTTCAAGTGCTCCTTCATCTCCAAGAATAGCTTTTTCAGATTGTGGTGAATTTTGAACCATTATAATTATTATGTCACTGTTCTCAGACACTTCTTTAGGGCAGCATGCTTTTTTTGCTCCTGAATCCACAACATGATCTAAGTTTTTTTCAATAATATCGTAAGCACAAACTTCAAAGCCGGCGTTAATTAAATTTTTTGCCATGGGAGAGCCCATAATTCCCAAACCTATAAATCCAATTTTCTCTGACATAAAACCTCTCTTTTTAAGTATTATAAACACTATATTTCATTTTATTTACTAATACTAGATTTAAGAAATTTGACCTAAGTAGTCCAGAACTTTTCCTCAATAAAATTATATTTATCTGAATATTTTTTAGATATATCTGAAACCATTTCAGGGTGACCACAAGCATATATTATTGTATTATCTTTATTCGCTCCTTCAATTTTTTCAAATACATTATTAAATATGTCATTAACTCTTCCTGTCATTCCGTTCCAATCTTTGTTTTTAGGATCATCAGGCCTGCTGCAAGTAGGTATGAATTGAATATTTGAATATTTACTTGAAATTTCACTTAATTCTTCAAGATACCCAAATTCGTCAATATAGCTTGCACCCTCATAAATCCATATATTATGTTCACTTTTATCTAAATTTTTTGACCTCATCATACTCACAATGGGAGCTATTCCAGTTACAGTTGTAAGCATTATTTGGTTTTCATAATCATTTTGAAATTTAAATAGGCCTTTTGCACGCTTTCTTAGAGTTACTTTTTCACCTTCATGCAGATTATAAAGAAGTGGAGTAAGGATTCCGTCGGGTTCAGGGACAAGCTCAATGAAAAGTTCTACCAAATCTTCATCAGGTGAAGATGCAATTGAATAAGGNCTTTCTATTCCTTCATAGCCTACTGTGCAGTATTGACCAGGATCAAAAGAAAACTTTTCATCAACTTTTAGCCATATTTTCCAAAGATCATTAGTAACATTTNCTCTNTTTANAATTTCTCCAGTAGTAAATCTTTTTTTCTTATCCATGTTGNTTTTGAGTAATTTAAGCTTTTGAGTAATTTAAATTGAATGGTATCATACANTCAATCTAAAATTAGGGGTAAAAAATTAAATGTTAGTTAATAATTATGGCGGAGCAAATAGTATTACCGTAAGACTTCAATATATTAATTCTAAAGGAATGCTTGCAAAAATTTTGAAAAAAATAAGCGATGTTAATGGTGANATGGCTGGAATAGATGTTATTTCAATAAAAGGTAACAATATTGTTAGAGATTTAACCATTAACGCTGTAGATTCTAATCATGAAGAAGAAATATTAGAAACTTTAAGAAAAANAAAAAATGTGAAAGTTTTAAATGTTTCTGACCAGACATTTTTAATGCATCTTGGAGGAAAGATNGAGATTAGAAGCAAAGAAAAAATTACTAATCGTGATCAAATGTCAAGAGCATACACCCCTGGTGTTGCTAAAATTTCAGAAAAAATAAAAAAAGATAAATCATCAGTTTGGGCTTTAACAAGCAAATCTCACACAGTTGCTATAGTAACTGATGGCTCTGCAGTCTTAGGATTAGGTGATATTGGNCCTGAAGCAGCTCTTCCTGTAATGGAAGGTAAGGCAGTTATTTTAAAAGAATTTGGCGGAGTTGATTCGTGGCCAATTTGCNTAAACACTAAAGATACTGAAGAAATAATAAAAACTGTTAAATTAATTTCTCCAGGATTTGGGGCAATTCATCTTGAAGATATTAGNTCNCCAAGATGCTTTGAAATTGAGTCTCGACTGCAAAATGAACTTGATATACCAGTTTTTCATGATGATCAGCATGGAACTGCAATTGTAGTATTGGCTGCATTAATAAACTCTTTGAAGGTCTTNAATAAGAAAAAGAGTGATTTGAAAGTNNTAATCTTGGGATTAGGGGCAGCNGGTTCAGCATGTGCGAAAATTTTAAAGAATTTCGGAGTAAAAAATATTATTGGCTTTGATAGCAGAGGGTTATACCAGAGAAAAGAAAATGATGAATCTGAAAATTCTATTTGGTTNGAACAAAATTTAAACCCAAACAATGAAAAAGGTAATTTGACTAAAGTTTTAGAAGGCGCTGATTTTTTTCTTGGACTTGCTGGNCCTAACTTAATAAAGAAAAGCCAACTTAAAAAAATGAAAAAAAATTCAATTGTTTTNGCTTTATCAAACCCTAATCCTGAAATTATGCCTGAAGATGTTCCATCAAATGTATCTATTATTGCTACAGGAAGATCAGATTACCCAAATCAAGTAAACAACTCTTTGGCTTACCCAGGTTTTTTTAGAGGACTTGTAGATTCAAGAGCAAAAAAGATTACAGTTGAAATGGAAATTGCTGCTTCTAAAGCATTGGCATCAGTTATTGAAAATGAAAATCTAAGTGAGGATTTTATAATGCCGAGCATGTTTGATGGTAACGTTGTAAAGAAAATATCTGACTCAATNACNTCAATNGTAAGTGAACAAAGTTTATCAAGNAAGAAAATATCAAACTCAGGTTATAATTCATTTAAAAGATTTCATTAAATTATGGAAAAATATGATTTATTAATAGTAGGCTCTGGGATTGTTGGGTCATCTTTAGCTTTTTANAGCTCAAAAAATAATAAAAAAGTTTTAATTGTCGAGAAAAACTTTACCGGATTCAATTCTTCAGGAAATGCCCAAGGTGGCTTAGCNCCATACTTAGGGAATGATAATTATGTAAAAAAATTTCATGANAATTCTTACTTTTTGCACAAAGAATTTAAAAAAATATTTCAAAATTATACTGAAATTGACCCNAATTATAATGAAAAGAGATTAATTCATATTATTAATAGTNCTGAAGAAAAAAAGTCACTTTTAGATAATTTTGAGGGCAAAGTAATAANCGATTTAAATTCAATTAAAGACTTTGANCCAAAATTAAAAAAATTAAATCACGGAGCAATTATTTTTGATNAATATATGGAAGTTGATTCATTTAATCTGACAAATTCATATCTGAATTCTTCATTAAATATGGGTGCTAAATTTATTAATNATGATTTTAATTTTGAAAATTTAGGATCTAAAAATAGAAAGGTAGACACATTTATTACTAATGATGAAAAATTTTTAATTAAAAATGTTGCTATAACTGCTGGGCCTTGGACAAGTGAAATNGCAAAAAATAATGACCTCATTAATGTTAAGCCNCTAAAAGGGCAACTTTTAAAATTTAAAACATCCAAAGATTTTGACAACTCTATTTCATGGGGAAAAGATTATGCAACAAAGAAGATGGATGATTTGTTGTGGATAGGCACAACCGAAGAAGATGTAAAATTTCAAGAAGGACAGACAGAAGATGCGAAAATTAAAATTCTGAATTCATTTTATGAAATGTTTGATGGTTTTAATGATTTAGATTTAGTTGATCATACAGCATGCTTCAGACCATACTCTGAAAACAATATTCCAATTATNAAAAAATCACATAAATTCTCGAACATTTTTTATGGTTCTGGTGCNGGTAGAAATGGAATAAAACTTGGTCCAGGTATGGGTCAAAAACTGTATGAGGAAATCTTTAGCTAAATTAAATTTGTTTTAAATTTAGAAAAGTGCTAATTTAGAATTTTAGTGGGTAATTTTATAAATATAAATCAACTAAATTCATCTGAGTTAAAAGATATAATATCTGAATCTTTCATTTTTGAAAGAAATTTCCATCAAAATAAATTAGATAAATATAATAATAAAAATTTTATATTTTTATTTTTAGAACCGAGCACAAGAACTAAGACATCTTTTAAAATTGCATGTTCTATTTTAGGAATAAATGTAATAGATGTTTCTCCAGAAAATTCATCAATAGTTAAGGGTGAATCAATAGAAAATACTTTGAGCACATTAAATTCATATCCAGTTGATGGAATTGTTATAAGAAGTGCTAATCATGAGGACTTTGAAATTGCTGAAAATATATTAAAATTTCCAATAATTAATGCTGGTTCAGGAATAAATTCTCATCCAACCCAAACACTCTCAGATTTAAAAACTTTAAGTGAAAAATTTGAAGATTTTAATGGATTAAAAATATCTATTGTTGGTGATTTATTGCATAGTAGGGTGGCAGCATCTTTTATAGAAGGATTTGGAAAATATGGACAAAAAACAAATTTATTTTCACCACCTTTTTTTAAGCCAAAAAAGTTAAATTTAGAAATGGTTAATTTTTATGAAGATTTCAAGGAATGTCTAGAAAATTCAGATGTAATCATGGCTTTAAGAATCCAAAAAGAAAGATTAAATGATTTAAATATTGACTTTGATGAATATGCATCAAAATATCAAATTAATAAAAGAATTTTGGATGAATATAATATCAAATATTTGATGCATCCTGGCCCTGTAAATGAAGGAATAGAAATTTCATATGGACTTCAAAACTCTGAAAAATCATTAATTAATGAACAAGTAAAAAATGGTGTATGGGTTAGATGTGCAGTTTTGGATAAAATTTTGAGAGAAGATACTAAATGAAAGTTTTAAAGAATTGTAAAATTTTTGATCCTATTGTTGGGTTAAGTAAATTTAATCAAGATATTATTTATGACAACAAAAACATATTAAATATAAAAAAATCATCAAATGAAAATTATGAGAATTTTGATCAAATAGATATCAAAGGAAGAACTATTTTTCCTGGTCTTATTGATATACATGTTCATTTTAGAGAGCCNGGAGAAACACACAAGGAAGATATTTCTTCAGGTTCAGCTGCTGCCGCGAAAGGTGGTTATACTACTGTAGTAATGATGCCTAATTCTTATCCTCCCCTTGATTCTGAGGAAACAATTGGTGGGGTATATGAAAATATCAATGAGTCAAATATAAATATTTATATATCNCCTTGTATTTCAGTTGGAAGAAAAGGTAAGGAATTGGTAAATTTCGAAAACTTGATTAATAAGTTCGAAGATATAATTTTTGGATTCTCAGATGATGGTGATTTTTTTGATGACCAAAAATTAATTGCTAATGCATTAGATATATTAGGTAAAAACTTTCCTTTGATGCAGCATCCTGAATTNCTAACAAATCAAAATTATAATGGCTCTATTAATGAAGGAAAAATGTCGGAAAAATACAATTTAATTGGTCGTCCTGCTTCAGCTGAAATAAACGCTGTAAAAAATAATTTAGATGTTCTTAGTAATCATAGTGGATGGATCCATTTTCAACATTTATCAACTATGGGAGCAATTAAAGAAATNAGTTCATTTAAACATAATAATAAAGTAACAAGCGAAGTAACACCTCATCACTTATTTTTGGATGAAGANGAATTTGAATATTTTCTTGACCCAAAGTTAAAGGTAAATCCTCCAATAAGAACAAATANAGATAAAGATTATTGTTTGAAATCATTAAAAGATGGAATTGTAGATGTGATTGCATCAGACCATGCTCCTCATAGTCATCAAGATAAAGAAAATGAATTTAAAGAATGTATGTCTGGAATATCTTGGCTTGAAAATGCGTTTGGATTTGTTTCAAAAAATGCAGGCTATGAATTTTCAGTGAATAAAATGTCATATATGCCTGGAAAGATTTTTGAAAAATGCTTTAATAAAAAAATCGGCATCATTAAAGAAGGGTATTCTCCAGACTTCTTTNTCATAGATGATCATGAATGGAATTTAGATAAAGATAAATTNGCTTCAAAGAGTTCAAATTATATTTTTAATACTCAAAAACAAGGGAATGTAAATTTAAAGGGAGAACCTATAATGACCATTTGCTCAGGAAATCAAATTTATAATTCAGGAGAAATAATTTAATAATGACAGGAAATGAAAAATATATAATTTTAAGTGACGGNACTGTTTATGANGGAATTGGCTTTGGGTCAAATGAAGAAGTTTTGGGTGAAATAGTTTTTAACACTTCTATGACTGGTTACCAAGANATGCTNACCGATCCTAGTTATAGAGGGCAAATATTAGTTTCTACTTACCCAATTATCGGTAATTATGGAATAGATATAAATTTTAGTGAATCAAAAAAAATACAAGTAAAAAGTTATGTTGTAAGAGATTTGTGTGATTATCCTTTTCATTTTTCAAATAATAAAGATTTAAATGAATACTTATTCGAAAATAGGATACCTGGTATTCATTCTGTAGACACAAGATCTTTAACTAGGAAAATTAGAAAGTTTGGCTCTAAGATGGCTATCATAACCGATAATCCAAACATTGACACTGCATTGACTAAAATTAATAATTTTGGGTCATATGAAGATAATAATTATGTTGATCAAGTATCAGTTAAAAGCATAGAAAATTATAAAGTAAATCAANCACGATACAAGATAGCTTTAATTGATTTTGGAGTTAAAAGGAATATTATTAGAATNTTGAATTCTAGGGGGTGCGATGTTGAGGTATATCCATGGAATTATGATTTCAATAATTTAGATTTAAACAAGTATGACGGAATAGTAATGTCNCCTGGTCCGGGTGATCCAAAAACTTTACTAAATGACATAAAAGGTATAAAAAAATCGATTGAAAATATACCAACTTTAGGAATATGCCTTGGTCATCAAATTATTGCCCACATTTATGGTGGTGAAACTTTCAAATTACTTTTTGGGCATAGAGGAGGTAATCAGCCTGTCAAAGAACTTAAATCAGGNANGGTATATCCTACTTCACAAAATCATGGATATGCAGTAAGTGACAAAAATTTTCCATTAGATCTNGAAATAACACATATCAACATAAATGATAATACTGTCTCAGGACTAAAGCATAAACATAAACCTATAATTTCAATTCAATATCATTCTGAAGCGTGCCCCGGGCCTGTAGATTCTGAATATATTTTTGATAACTTCGTAGAACTAATTAAAGGAAAAAATGAAAAATAATAAAAGAATTTTAGTTATTGGATCTGGGCCTATTGTGATTGGTCAAGCTGCAGAATTTGATTATGCTGGGACTCAGGCTTGTAAATCCCTTAAAGAAGAGGGTTGTTATGTTATTTTAGTTAATTCAAATCCTGCAACAATTATGACTGATGTAGATACAGCAGATAAAGTTTATGTTGAGCCATTAACAATAGAAATTATTGAAAAAATAATTATCAGGGAGAAGCCTGACGGAATTCTAGGTACTTTAGGAGGTCAAACTGGTCTAAATCTTGTCAAAGATTTATATGATAAAAAAATTCTTGAAAAACATGGTGTAAAAGTACTCGGGACATCAGTGGAATCTATAAATAAAGCCGAAGATAGATTGCTTTTTAGAAATTTAATGAATGAGCTTGGAGAGCCAGTTCCTCCAAGTTTTAGTTGCAATACTATAGAAGAGGCAGTTGAAGCAGCAAATAAAATTAGCTATCCAGTAATTGTTAGACCTGCATTTACTTTAGGAGGTACTGGTGGAGGTGTTGCATATAACGAAGAAGAATTGAAAAAAATATCATACTCCGGGATTAGTGCAAGTATGGTCGGGCAAATCCTTGTTGAAAAATGTTTAGTTGGATGGAAGGAAGTTGAATATGAAGTAATAAGAGATTCTGATGATAATGCTATTACAGTTTGCAATATGGAAAATTTTGATCCTATGGGTGTTCATACTGGTGACTCAATTGTAGTAGCTCCTAGCCAGACATTAAGTGATAAGGATTATCAAGAGCTAAGAACTTCATCTTTAAACATAATCAAAGGATTAAAAATTGAGGGAGGTTGTAATGTTCAATTGGCATTTAGGCCTTATGACTCTAAAGACTATGAAGGCCCAAATTATTACGTAATTGAGGTTAATCCGAGAGTAAGCAGATCTTCTGCTTTAGCTTCAAAAGCAACAGGATATCCAATTGCAAGAGTAGCAGCAAAAATAGCCCTTGGTAAAAAATTAGATGAAATAAGTAATCAGGTTACAGGTGTAACAACATCTGCTTTTGAGCCAGCATTAGATTATTGTGTTGTAAAAATCCCAAGGTGGCCATTTGATAAATTTGATAAAGGTGACAGAAAAATTGGAACTCAAATGAAAGCTACTGGAGAAGTTATGTCAATTGAAAGAAATTTTGAAAGTGCCTTATTGAAAGCTATTAGGGCATTAGACATTTCAAATATTTCTCACTTAAATGATAAATCTATTGTCGCTAACGATATTTCTGATCTTTTACCCGATGACACAAGATTATTTAAAATTTTTAAATTGCTAAGAAAAGGTGTCGACTTAGAAGACATCTACAATTTCACTAAAATTGATAAATGGTTTCTTGTAAAACTTAAAAAGATTATTGACCAAGAAAAAAAATTAAGTGATGCAAAGGAAATAGATAAAGATACATTAAAATTTTCAAAAAAAATTGGTTTTTCTGACGAAAGCATCTCACTTTTAACAAAAAAAAGTGTCGAAGATATTAGGTCTTTAAGAAAAAAATGGTCAATATTACCAACTTATAAAATGGTGGATACATGCGCATCAGAATTTGAAGCATTAACTCCATATTATTATTCAACTTATGAAATAGAAAACGAAGCAGCCCCAGAAGAAACTAAAAAAACTGTGGTACTTGGAAGTGGCCCTATAAGAATTGGGCAAGGTATAGAATTTGATTATTGTTCTGTTCATGCTGCATGGTCACTACAAAAAAGGAAAATTGATTCAATTTTTATAAATTCAAACCCAGAAACTGTGTCTACAGATTTTGATACTTCAGATAGATTNTACTTTGAGCCAATTGATCAAGAATCAGTATTTGATATTTTAGAAAATGAAGAAACAAGCAATTCTTTTCCATCAACGATTGTGCAATTTGGTGGTCAAACTGCAATAAATCTTACTAAAAAACTAGAAAAAGTAAGTTACCCTATTTTAGGAACATCAGCAGAATCAACTGAACTGGCATCTGACAGAGGGTATTTTGAAAAACTTACATCAANTATTGGTGTNCCTCAGCCGCCNGCCGGNACTTCATTAAATTTNGAAGAAGCAAAAAAAATTGCTGATAANGTAAATTATCCTGTAATTGTTAGGCCGAGCTTTGTTTTAGGTGGTATGGCAATGAATATTATTGATAATGAAGATGACTTGAAAAGTTATTTTGAAGAACATGATTTTTCTAATTTGATTAATCCTGAAATATTAATTGATAAATATATAGAGGGAATTGAATTAGAGATTGATGCTATTTCAGACGGTAAAGATATTCTTATACCTGGAATAATGTTGCATTTAGAAAAGGCCGGTGTTCATAGTGGTGATTCTGTAGCTGTATATCCTGCAAAAGGAATAACAGAACAAGAAAAAAATATTATTTTGGAATACTCAAAAAAAATTGCACAAGAAATAAATGTTATTGGNTTAATGAATATTCAATTTATTTTAGATAGGTCTGAAAATGATTCAAAAGTATACGTGATNGAAGTTAATCCTAGATCAAGCAGGACAGTACCTTTCATNTCCAAGGCAACCGGAATNCCAATGATCGATTTAGCTGTAGGATGTATGAATGGNGAAAAACTCAAAGATTCCAAATTTGGCACAGGTATTTACAAAGAAAGAAATATTACAGCTGTAAAAGCCCCTGTTTTTTCAATGTCAAAATTGACTGATGTTGATACTTTCCTTGGCCCAGAAATGAAATCAACTGGAGAAGTAATGGGTATTTCAAAGAATTATGAGGAAGCAATATCNAAGGCATTTTTAAGTTCCGGNATNAATATACCTTCTAAAGGATCTGTATTANTAAGTATTGCAAATAGAGATAAAGAAAAAGCTAAAAATTTAATTAAGTTAATTAATGAAAAAGGTTATAATTTGATTGCAACTCCNGGGACAGCNAAATTAATTAAAAATCTTGGATTTAATGCAACAGTTATTGAAAAAAGTCTTGATAAAAGTCCAAATGTAATTGATAAATTAAGAAGTTCTGAAGTTGTTGCTGTAGTAAATACTGTAAGTGGGGACAGTAAGACATTGCATGATGGATTTAAAATAAGAAGAGAGTCAAGTGAGCGAAAAATACCATGCTTCACTTCACTTGATACTGCTGAAGCAGTGTTTAAAGATGACGTTAAAGAAGATAAGCTTTCGGTTAATTCTCTTGATGAGTATCTAAGATTTTGAAGCTACTATAGAAAGCCATTTTCTGTCTAAAGTTTTAATATTTAGTTCTTTAAACAAAGATTCAACAGTTTCTTGTAAAACTTTCTTTCCTATATCTAATGGTATACCTGGTAAAACCCCTTCTATCCAATCTTTAAAACTACTAATTTCATACCATCCATCCAAAGGCACATGAACGTTTTCTATATTTTTTTCTTTAACTTTAAATCCATTATTTAACAATAAGTTTTCATAATTTTCTGGAGTTAATTGTATTCTAGACTGCACCTTACTTTTTACAGGTTTGAGATTATATTCCGATCTCAAAAGTCTTAAGCTTTTAAGCATCCATTTTCTTAAAAATGCTTCAGTTTCTTTAGGGTGAGAGCCGTCAAAAAAAGAAGTGTTAAAAGCAAATTTTCCACCCTTTTCTAAACCATTACCAATATGTTGAAGTACTTTATCCTTTTCTTCAACATAATGAATTGAGTTGCAATAAACTACTGTATCAACTTTCTCTTTGATATTTTCATGTAAATTTTGTGCTTCAGATTGAATATAATTAATTATTACATCCTTTCTGTTGCTAAATCTTTTGAGAGCAAGAGATATTGCTGATGAAGAGCTATCTACTGCAAAAATTACTATATTACTTACGTCTTTAACTTTTGATAAAATCATTTCAGTAATCCCACCATTGCCACAGCCAAGATCAATAATCTTATTACTTGAATTAAGGTCAGCAAGATCAAGGAGATTAGAGTTTACATTTTTATACCAATCTAAATTTGAAAAGCTATCAAAATTAAAGTTATCTGAATCGTTATTTTTCATAATAATAAGTATACACTAATGATTACACTTAATTAAATAGAAATATAAATGTATAAATATTTAAAAATATTTTTTTTAATGATCATTTTAGTTTTTAATACTACTTGTAAAAACTCAGAAAAAGATCACATCAATTTGTATTTAGCTGCTTCTTTATTAGATAAAGTAGAAAATAGCCTTGGATCATACTATAGAGATGTAAATATTGACTCATCAGGATCATATGATTTAGTAAATAAAATAATTTTGGGAGCAAAACCTGACCTTGTTTTAATTGCAAACTATAAATTGAAAAAAAACTTTTTTAATGATTATGAGCAAATTGATAATTACNACAGTAGNAAAGTGATTCTTGTTCACAATCAAAATCATGAAGTTGACATTAATAATATTTGTGAAAAAAATTTNGAAATTGGTATTGCAGATCCATCAAGGGCGCCCCTAGGAAAATTATCTTCAGAAATTTTAATTAATTTTGATTGTTTGCAACCAAAATATAATACTAAAGTTGCAGCTAATGCTTCNGCTCTAATAAATAAAATNAATTTAAAATATTTAAATTATGCGNTCATTTATGAAAATGATATNAANGAAATAAATAAAAACCTTAATTTTAAAGCTTCNGAATACAACTTNCAGAAAGATATAAATTATTCTTTCTTTNTAAATAAGGATNTNAGNTTAGANAAGAAAAAAAATGTCTTAGNNTTCATAAAATATCTTAAAAATAAATAAGGTGTATCATTATCTAAAAATACTCNTAATTAAATGTTATCAGAAGATATAGTACTAATTTACAATTCTGTTCGAGGGGCAGTTTTTTCAACAATAATTGCTACAATTATTGCACTTCCAATATCTTATATTTTAGTTTTTAAAAACTTTAAANCAAAGTTTATTGTTGAGTTTTTCACAATTTTACCTCTAGGCTTACCTCCAGTAATTACAGGATACGCATTGTTAATAATTTTTAGCCCAAATTATTTNCTAGGTTCAATTATTTATGATTTAACTGGANGCACAATTGCATTTACTTGGGTTGCTGGATCGATAGCGGCATCTATTGTATCTTTTCCATTAATTATTCGNTCTTTTCAATTAGGATTTACAAATGTTGATAAGAATATTATTGATTCGGCTGAAAGCTTAGGTATGTCGAATAAATTAATATTTACCAAGATAATATTNCCAATTTCAAAAAGAGGCATTTATGCAGGNCTATTGATATGTTTTGCTAGGAGTATTTCAGAATTTGGTGCAACAATTGTTGTAGCTGGAAATATGCCTGGAGAAACNCAAAATTTATCAACNGCAATATATTCATCTATATCTTCNCTTGATACAAATGAAATTATCAGATTATCGTCATATTCAATATTATTGGCTATATTATCAATATCAATACATAATTATCTTTTGAGAAAATTAAAATGAATTGGGTAGATAAATTAAATAATTTTGATGAAAATAATATTNTTTGTGTTGGAATAGATCCTCTGATTGAAAAAATTGATAATTTAGGTTTAGATTTGTTTGATTGGTGCAAGTTGGTAATTGATACAACNGCAGAATACTGNNATATTTANAAGTTTCAATTTGCATANTTNGAAGAAGGNGGGATTGAAAGTTTANCTAATTTAAAATCGATTGTTGAATATATAAAAGAAAAGTATCCAGCAAAAATTATAATTGGCGATTCAAAAAGAGCAGATATTGGTTCAACTGCCCAAGCATACGCGAATTCAATGTATGACTATTGGGGTTTTGATGTAGCCACAGTTAACCCTTTCTTTGGTACAGACTCGATTGTTCCTTTTTCAGAAAAAAATGGCGCTATTGTTATATGCAAATCTTCAAATAAAAGTTCTCATGAAATACAAAATAAAATAAGTGGCGATAAATATATTTATGAAGAAGTAATTGAAATAGTTNAAAAATGTAATANTTCTAATAATCTTGGAATTGTAGTTGGTGCAACATATCCAAAAGAATTAAAAAAAATAAGATCAAGCACAAATTTACCGTTACTGATACCAGGTTTAGGTTTTCAGGGTGGTGACTTTAAATCTACAATTCAAGCTGCAGAAGGTGGAAAAAATATTTTAAATTCATCAAGAGGAATATGTTTNCCAAAGGATAGATTTGAATCTATATCTGATTATTCAGAGTCAATTCAAAAAGCACTTATTGAATTTATTAAAAATATTAATTTAGTTTCAAGCTNAACTNGTAAAATTAAAANATTATGGAAGANATTACTATAGAAAGCATAAGAGTAAATTTATCAAACTACCAAAGAGTAGTAATTCTTAAATTGAAAACAAAGGATTTATACATACCAATTTGGGTTGGCTCAAATGAAGCTGATTCTATTGCAGTTAAACTCCAAAAAGTAAATCTGCCAAGGCCATTAACACACGATTTAATTATAACTTTATTAGATAAATTAAACGTAACTATAGAATATGTTTTAATTGATTCAATGAAAAATGAAACTTTTTATGCAAAACTAGCATTGAAAATTAATGATAAAGTCGAATTTATTGATTCTAGAGCATCGGATGCAATAGCTCTAGCAGTAAGGGCTGCATGCCCAATCTATGCCAACGATAACGTAGTTAATAATGTTGGAGTTTCTTTAGATCACATGGCAAAAACAGCTGAAAATAAATCTCAAAAATACTTAAATAAAGAAAATAAAAACCAGTCTGGAGATATTGATATTTCAGAGTTTGCAGACTTCTTAGATAGCCTAGATCTTGATAATTTGGGCAAATAATTATTTCAATAAAGTTAAACATAAAAAAAATGCTTGTTAACTATTTTTCAATATGTTAGATTTATCTTGGTTTTCATTCTTGAAAAATAGAATTAAACTATTATAAATCATGAAAAAAAACATAATTGTTTTTGGTAAAATTACNGGCATTGGCTGGTTTGTTGTGATTTTAACTTTAATTTCTGTTCTTTTGGGCAGGTGGATAGGCAATAAGCTTGGTATGCCAATCTTGTTTGCTTCAGTAAGTGGAATTATTGGAGTAATTATATCTTTAATAGGTATAAGGGCTTCAATTAAAGATATNTTAAATGGGAAATAATTGATGATAAAAACATTAGTTCTGCCAGTTTTTTTGGTNTTATTCATAACTTCTGTTTTGGGAGGAGCAATTGGCGGAGTACTGCCAATTGGAGGTTTTTTTCAGAGNCCAATTGCTCACATACAATTGCCAGCTGAAGCTATACCCGGATTAGGAATTTANAATACTTCTTTGACTTTTTGGGTTAGTATTCTTGTATTGTTATCGTTTGTTTTCTTATCTACTAGGAATTTGAAAAAAATACCTGAAGGCAGACTTCAAAATCTTGCTGAAGTTGTTGTTGAATTTTTCCTTAATTTAGCAAAAAGTATTTCCGGAAGTGAAAAAGGTAGAAGATTTGTTCCAGTAGTGTTATCAATTTTTCTGTGTGTTGTTGTATCAAACTGGGTTGGTGTTTTGCCGGGAGTNGGAACAATTGGGATTGTTGAATCTGCTGAAGTAGTTTATGAACATAAAAAACATAAATTAGATACAGAAGATTGTCACGGCTCAGATCACGGCTCAGANCACGGNTCAGATCACGGCTCAGATCACGGTTCAGAGAAAAAAGAATTTACTTGCAAAAAAGCTTTGAAAGAACATTTAGTGATATTTAATGATGCTTTTATGGGTATTAAATATCTTCCTCCAGGAAGAGGTGAGTCCAGCCTAGAAGAAGGTGGTGGAGTTGTTCTTGTTAAAGATGTAATTAAAAATGATAGTTTAATTGTTGAAGGAGAGCACGAAGGAAAAAAAGCTGGCAGATTATTACCATTATTTAGAGGTGCAAATACAGATTTAAATACAACATTGGCAATAGCTATAGTTGCAATGTTCTTTGTAACATACTGGGGAATATCAGAGCTTGGATTAAAAAAATACGGTAGTAAATTTATAAACTTTTCATCTCCAATAATGCTATTTGTAGGTTTATTAGAATTGATAGCAGAATTTGCCAGGGTAGTGAGTTTTACTTTCAGATTATTTGGAAATATGTTTGCAGGTGAAGTCTTACTCATAGCTATGATGTTTTTGTTGCCATTTATTGGAATAGTTCCTTTTATGGGGCTAGAATTGTTTGTAGGTGTTATACAAGCATTTATTTTTTCAATGCTTACTTTAATTTTTGGTGTTACTGCAATAGCAGACCATAGTGAGCATTAAATAAACAAAATTAAATAAAGGAGAAATAAAATGGGAGATTTTATTTTTGGTGATTTAAGAACCTTATCAGCGGCAATTGCCATTGGTTTGGGTGGTTTTGCACCAGCAATAGCAATTGGAATGCTAGCTGGAAAAGCAATGGAGGCAATTGGAAGAAATCCTGAAGCTGCTGGGCCTATTCAGCAGAATATGATTTTAGCAATTGCATTCGCTGAAGCAATAGCAATTTATGCTTTAGTAATCGCAATCATTATACTATTCGTTGGTAGTACAGATGCTGCAAACGTNTATTGCANATGCAAAATAAAAAAATTAAAGGAATGAAAATATGTTAGGTGAATTAGGTATAAATTTACCGGGTTTNATAACTCAATTAATNAGTTTTTCTATACTTCTTTTTTTAATNAGCAAGTTTTTNTANAAACCTGTTGTAAAGCTTCTTGANGANAGAGCTGAAAAAATNAANAANGGNNTNGATGANGCAGAAACAGCTTCAAAAAATGCTGAAAATGCTGCAGAAAAAATAGAAGAAGAGTTAGCNAAAGCTCGTCAAGAGGGAAAAAAGTTAATTGAGTCAGCCAAAGATGCATCCAATCAATTAAGAGAAGATGAAAAATTAAAAATTTCATCAGAAATCTCCCAAATGATGGAGAAAGCTAAAAAAGAAATTGAAAGTGAAAGAGATACTGCAATTTCTGAATTAAAAAATAAGTTTGGTGAACTTGTTATTGATGCTGCAGGGAAGGTTATTGAAAAGGAAGTTGACGAAAATGTTCACTCTGAACTTATTAAAAAAGCTTTAGAAAAAGAATCATTAAAGAATGAGTAATTGATATGAAAAACACCTCGTCATCAAATAGATATTCAGATGCGATTTTTGAAATCGCATCTCAGGACNATAATTTGCATGAATGGGGTGATTTTCTTAACGATTTGTCAGAAATATTTAAGGATAGGAAAATTCAAAAATTTTTTCTTGATCCTAAAATCAACAATAATGATAAAGTTGCATTGATTTCTGAATCAGATATTGAAAGTGATGACAANAAAATCAATTTCCTTAGATTAATGATTGAAAAAAACAAACTTTTTCTTATAGANAGCATNCACGATAGGTATAAAAAACTTATTGATTTAAATAACGGAGTGAAGAGAGCTGAAATCATAACTGCTTTTGAATTAACTGAAACTCAATTAAATCAAATTAACGATAAACTAAGTAATATTACAAAAACTAAAGTAATTGGAAATAATGTAGTTGATAAATCAATTTTAGGAGGATTTATTGCTAAATTCGATGACCAAATGCTAGATATGAGCACAAAAGGAAAATTGTCTGAACTTAAAGATAAAATTTTAGAATGATAGGAGATTAAAATGGCAACTCAAGATATTTCTTCAGTAATTAAAAAACAAATTGAACAATATGGAGACAATTCATCTATGGTTGACGTAGGAACTGTTGTTGAGGCAGGAGATGGAATTGCGCAAATACATGGATTATCAAATGTTAAATACAGTGAATTATTGGAATTTCCAAATGGAACTTTAGGTATGGCTTTAAATCTTGAAGAAGATACCGTCGGAACTGTTGTTTTAGGTGATTATTTAGACATTAAAGAAGGTGATGAAGTAAAAGCAACAGGAAAAATTGTTGAAGTTCCAGTTGGTGANGAATTGATCGGAAGAGTTGTTGATCCCTTAGGAAGGCCATTGGATGGCAAGGGTTCTATTAAAACATCACAAACTGCGCCAGTTGAAAAACCAGCACCTGATGTAGTAAGTAGAAAATCAGTTGATCAGCCAGTTCAATTTGGNCTNAAAGTTGTTGATGCTCTTGTNCCTGTTGGAAGAGGTCAAAGAGAATTAATAATTGGAGACAGAAATACTGGTAAAACTGCNGTTGCTATTGATTGTATTATAAATCAAAAAGGNGGAGATTTAATCTGTATATATGTTGCGATTGGTCAAAAATCATCTAAAGTTGCAAGTGTTGTTGAAACTTTGGAAAAAAATGATGCATTAGGTCATACATTTGTTGTAGCTGCTAATGCTTCTGATTCTGCTCCATTACAATATTTAGCCCCATATTCTGGTTGTGCTATGGCAGAGTATTTTATGGATAAAGGTAAAGATGTACTTATTGTATATGATGATTTAAGTAAACATGCTTGGGCATACAGGCAGATGTCATTATTGCTNAGAAGGCCAGCCGGAAGAGAAGCATATCCTGGAGATGTATTTTATTTGCACTCTAGGCTTCTAGAAAGAGCAGCAAGAGTCGAAGAGGAATATGGTGGCGGTTCAATAACTGCTCTTCCAGTTATTGAAACACTTGCTGGNGATGTTTCTGCTTATGTTCCAACAAATGTAATTTCAATTACAGACGGACAAATATATTTAGAGACTGATTTGTTTAATTCTGGTGTAAGGCCAGCATTAAATACTGGTCTTTCAGTAAGTAGGGTGGGGGGTTCAGCTCAATCAAAAGCAATGAAAAAAATGTCCGGAAGTTTAAAAATTGAACTTGCTCAATACAGAGAATTAGCTGCTTTTGCTCAATTTGGATCAGATGATCTTGATGATGTCACAAAAAAGCAACTCAGTAGAGGTGCAATTATTGTTGAATTATTGAAGCAACCTCAATACAAACCAGTTCCTCTTGAAAATCAAGTATGTTTATTGTACTTAGCTTCAGAGGGATTGCTTGATGAAATTGATGTGAGTGACATATCTAAATATGAAGAGGCATGGAATGATCATTCTTCAACAGTTGTGGCAAAAAATTTACAAAACATTAAAGAAACGGGAGATTTAAAAGATGAGGATATGGCTGAAATTAAAAAAGCAGCTATAGATTTCAATAAAACTTTTAATGCATAATTAATGCCAAATTTAAGAGAACTAAGAAGTAGAATAAGAAGTATAGAAAGTACATCAAGAGTTACTAAAGCTCTTCAAATGATTGCTGCTGCAAAGATGAAAAAGGCTCAAGATAAAGTTCTTGATGGCAGGGCATACAGTGAAAAATTGAATGCAATTATTGGAAATGTGTACCAAAGTAACCCTGAAGTTTTTTCTTCAATTTCGGAAGATGAAAAAAATAAAATTTTAGTATTACTTGTGACTCCTGATAGAGGATTATGTGGGGCTCTTGTATCAAATATATTGAAAGAAGCTTCAAATTTCATTGAATCAATTAATAATGATTATGAAATTAGAGTTATTGGAAAAAAAGGAACAAGTTTTATTTCAAAAACAGTTGATAATTATGAGTCATATAAAGTATCAGATATGCCAACTTTTGAAGAGGTTTCTCCAATAACTAGCAGCATTTCAAATGATATTAATTTAATTGGTTTTGCAAAAGTATTTATTATTTATACTGAATTCGTAAGCACTGCTGTTCAAAAGCCAAAGATAAAGCAACTTCTACCTGTAGAAATTAATTTTGATGAAAATGAAAAAGTTAATAATGAATTTTTATATGAACCAAGTTTAGATAAAGTATCTGAGGCTTTAATTCCAAGATATGTTGAAACTAGTATTTTTAATTCCATTTTAGATTCTGTTGCAAGTGAGCATTCAGCAAGGTTAGTCGCAATGCAGAATGCAACAGACAACGCAAATGAATTAAAGCAGGACTTAACTCTTGACCTGAACAAAGCAAGACAACAACAGGTAACGTCAGAAATATTAGATATTGTTGGCGGGGCCTTAGCATTAGAAGAATAAAGAAATAATTTGAAAGGATAGATATGAGTAGTAACNTAGGAAAAGTTGTACAAGTAATTGGAACTGTAGTGGATGTTGAATTTCCGCAAGAAAATTTACCAGAAATTTATAATGCATTGGAATTAAATGTAGATGGTGAAAAGCTTGTTTTAGAAGTAGAGCAACATGTTGGTAATAATTGGGCAAGATGTTTAGCTCTTGGAGCAACAGAAGGTGTATCCAGGGGTTTAGAAGTAAGTGACACAGGTGCACCAGTATCTGTTCCAGTTGGAGAAGCATCTTTAGGAAGAATATTTAATGTTTTAGGTGATGCTCTTGATGACTTAGGGGATGTTAAAGCTGAAGAAAAGTGGCCAATACATAGGCCTGCTCCTACATTTGAACAACAAAGCGGAAGTACTGAAATATTAGAAACAGGTATTAAAGTTTTTGATTTGATTACTCCTTTTGCAAAAGGGGGAAAAGTTGGAGCTTATGGTGGTGCAGGAGTAGGCAAGACAGTAATCATTACTGAATTAATTAGAAATATTGCTCAAGAGCACAGCGGGGTTTCTGTTTTTGCTGGTGTTGGTGAGAGATCAAGAGAAGGTAACGATCTATGGCACGAAATGAAAGATTATGGTGTTTTAGATAGTACTGCACTAGTTTTTGGACAAATGAATGAACCTCCAGGAACAAGAGCAAGAATTGCATTAACCGGTTTAACAATGGCTGAATATTTTAGAGAAGTCGGAAAACAGGATGTATTATTATTTGTTGATAATGTATATAGATATACACTTGCTGGGATGGAAGTGTCAGCATTATTAGGAAGAATGCCATCTGCTGTAGGATATCAACCTACACTAGCTACTGAAATGGGTGATCTCCAAGAAAGAATAACTTCAACTGTTGATGGTTCAATAACTTCTTTTCAGGCTGTTTATGTTCCTGCTGATGATTATACCGATCCAGGTATTGTAACTACATTTGGTCATTTAGATGCATCAATATCNCTTGAAAGATCTTTNGCTGCACAGGCATTATTTCCTGCAGTAGACCCACTAGCATCAAGTTCAAGAATTATGGAGCCNGGNATAGTAGGTGAAGAGCACTATAACGTAGCAAGAGAGGTTCAAGAAGTATTACAAAGATTTAAAGACTTGCAAGACGTAATAGCTATTTTAGGAATTGAAGAATTATCTGAAGAAGATAGGGAAGTAGTATTCAGAGCAAGAAAAATACAGAGATTCTTNACCCAACCATTCCATGTAGGAGAAGTATTTACTGGAATACCTGGAAAATATGTAAAAGTTGAAGACACTATAAAGGGCTTTAAGGAAATTCTTAGTGGTCAACATGACGACCTTCCTGANCAAGCTTTTTACATGATAGGNACTATTGATGAAGCAGTTGAAAAAGCAAAAACATTAAAAGGTTAATCATGGCTTCTTTAGAATTAGAAATAGTAACATCTGAAGAAACAGTTTTTAGCGGGGATGTTGATTACGTATCTGCAAAAAGTGTTGATGGGCAAATTGGTATTTTACCAAACCATATATCTCTTATTTCAGAATTAGATAAGGGCAGCCTNCTTTGGAGGAGTGGAAATAAAGAGCAAGATATTTCAATACAAGGCGGGTTTATTGAAATTATGAAGAACAAAGTAACTATTTTAGTTGATGGTTCTGTTAAATAGTTTATTTTGACAAACTGCTTTGCCTTAAGTGGTATGACATTGATTCAACTTGTAGCCCAGGATCAATATTCTTTAATATTACGTAGTCAGGTACTTTTGGGGCAAAGCTAGAAAAATTAAGTATGTAATTTAATTCATTTTCAATTAAACTTTCTGCAACAATTTGAGAGTTGTTATTTTCAGTTGCAATTATGCCAATTTTTATATTTCTTGATTTGACTGTCCTACTTAAATCTTTCATATTTTGAATTTTTAAGTTAGATATTTTTTTACCAATTAGTCTTTTATTTGGATCAAATGCTGCAACAATTCTGAAAGTTTCTGATTTTTTCTGTTTCATAAACTCAACAGAAGATTTACCTAATCTTCCACCACCAATTATAACTGCATTCCATTTAGCTTCTAAACCTAATTGTTTTTGCAATGTTTTTTTTAAATTTTTTACATTATAACCTTTTCCATTAATACCAAATTTTCCTAAATAATTTAAATCTTTTCTAATTTGGCCAGGTTCAACGGGTAGGTAATTTGATAGTTCTTTGGAACTTGTTAACTTTTTCATTTCTTGCTGCAATTGGTTTAGGACTCTTAAATATATTGCCATTCGATCAAGTACAATCGAAGGAATTTCTGAATTAATATATGATTTATTTGAGATATTTTTTTTCATTAATGATTATTTTAACTTGAAATATAATATTTTATTAGTTGACATGAATCATATCAAGTTATAATATACTAATTGATATAAGAAACAGAATACGAAATATATAAATTGGAAAGTGGTGTATACATAATTAGTGTAGCAGCAAGGCTGTTAGAAGTTCATCCTCAAACATTGAGGAAGTATGAAAAATATGGTCTTGTAAGGCCTTCAAGATCTGTTGGTATGTTAAGACTATATTCAGAAGAAGATTTGATTAGGTTAAAAATTATTAAAACANTAGTAGATGATTATGGAGTAAATTTGGCTGGTATTGCAATCATAATGGACCTTATAGAAGGCATNGATGAAATATCTATGATTTCAAACACCACTGATGAAACAAATTTCAATTCAAGAAAAGCAATTATAAATGAAAAAGTNAAACTTTTATTAGAAAACTTTGTTGTGTGATGGGCAAAAAAAAGGATAAAAAAGAAGATTTAGATTTAAAGGCNCTTGAGAAAGAGGTTGGTGACTTGAAAAATATTGCCGCAAGAGCTCAAGCAGACTTAGTTAATTACAGAAATAGAATGAAAATAGAGCTATTAGAAATTGAGAAAAAAACAATCAAGAACTTCGCTTTAAAAATTTTAACAGTTATAGATGATATTGATTTAGCAATTGATAATTCTAAAGAAGCATCAAAAGAATTGCTTGAAGAGGGATTAAAAAATATAAGAAATAAATTTGAAAACTTATTGAAACAAAAAAATATAAATGTNATTGAAGAAAATAAAAATTTTGATCCCTACATTCATGAAGCTGTTCTAAAAACTGAATCTGATTCTCAAGACGGAAGTATATTAAACATATTAAGAAATGGTTATGTTATGAATGATGAGGTCATTAGGCCTGCACAAGTAGAAATTGCAGAAAATTTAAAGAATAAAAATAACGATAAGGAGAAATAAATGCCTAAAATTATTGGAATTGACTTAGGAACAACAAATTCAGCTGTAGCAGTAATGGANGCTGGAGAACCAAATATACTTGAAAGTAAAGAGGGCAAGAGAACTACACCTTCTGTAGTTGCAATTAATACNAAGACAGATGAAAGATTTNTTGGTGAACTTGCAAGAAGGCAAAGTGTTACAAATGCTGAAAATACAATATATTCTGCGAAACGTTTTATTGGAAGAAGGCATGATGATAAATCTGTAAAAGATGATGCTGAAAGAATTTCATATAAGTTAGATAAAGCAAAAAATGGGGATGTGCAAATTGTTCTTGGTGGTAAAAAACATACTCCAACNGAAATTTCTGCAATGGTTTTGCAGAAATTAAAAGAAGATGCCGAACATAAATTAGGAGAAAAGGTTACTCAGGCAGTCATAACTGTTCCTGCTTATTTTAGTGACAGTCAAAGGGAAGCAACAAAAGTAGCTGGCAAGATTGCAGGCTTAGAAGTCATGAGAATCATTAATGAGCCAACTGCAGCATCTCTTGCATATGGACTTGATTCAAAAGGAGATAAAACAATTGCTGTTTATGATTTGGGTGGAGGAACTTTTGATATTACAATTCTTCAGCTTGGTGATGGTGTTTTTGAAGTTAAATCAACAAATGGGGATACTCACTTGGGGGGAGACGATTTTGATAATTTATTACTTGATCATGTNGCAAAAGAATTTAAAGATCTTGAAGGAATTGATTTAAAAAAAGATCCTGCTGCATTACAAAGATTAAGGGTGGAAGTTGAAAGAGCTAAAATTGAATTATCAACTGTTACACAATCTGAAATTAATTTACCATTTATTACTGCTGATGCTAATGGNCCAAAGCACCTTGTATCCAATATTACAAGGGCAAAATTAGAAGAAATTGCAAGCGACTTAATTGAAAGGACAGTTGGTCCATGTAAACANGCAATCAAAGATTCTGAAATAGATTTAAAAAATATTTCAGATGTAATACTTGTAGGCGGAATGACAAGGATGCCTGCAGTTATAAATAAAGTNAAAGAAATCTTTGGTAAAGATCCTTCAGCGGGCATTAATCCNGATGAAGTTGTTGCTATGGGTGCAGCTATTCAAGCTGGAGTGCTCGAAGGTGATGTTAAAGATGTATTACTTTTAGATGTAACCCCGTTATCAGTAGGTATTGAGACGCTAGGAGGAGTAAGAACTACTTTAATTGAAAGGAACACAACAATACCAACTTCCAAGAGTGAAACATTTACAACTGCTGCAGATAACCAAACAAGTGTTGAAATTCATGTATTGCAGGGAGAACGAGAAATGGCGAACGATAATGTTTCGATTGGGAGATTTAATTTAGATGGCATTGCTCCAGCTCAACGTGGAGTTCCTCAAGTTGAAGTAACATTTGATATTGATGCTGACGGAATTTTAAAAGTTTCTGCTAAAGATAAGGGTACTGGAAAAGAACAACACATCACCATTACTGGAAGGTCTGGTCTTGATGAAAATGAAATTGAGAAATTAGTTGATGAAGCTTCTGAATTTGCTGAAGAAGATAAGGCCAAGAAGGAGAAAGTTGAAGCAAGGAATAATGCAGAAAGTACTATTTATGCAACAGAAAAATTAATTAATGAAAACGGGGANAAGATTTCTGAAGATAAGAAAAATGAATTGAATGAAATGAAAGAAAAATTANCTACTTTAATTAATAGCGAAGAAGAAAATACTGAAGAAATTGTAAATCTAACAAACGAAATTCAAACAAAAATGCAGGAGGTAGGCCAAGACATTTATTCTCAACCTCAACCTGAAAGTGGTAACAATGATGATAACAACGATGATTCTGATACCATAGAAGGTGAATATAAGGAGGTTTAAATGAAGTTTTACAGGATAAATAATTTTTATCTAAATGGTAATGAAAAATCATACTTCGATTCGTCTTTGATAGCATTNCATAAAGATGTTGCTTACTCTTTAGGTGATNTAGAATTTGAAGAATTATATTCATTAGCTAAAGAAAANTCTGCTGAANTAAATCAGGCCATCTCTGTAAACTCTTATGTAGAGTCATTAATTAGTAATGGTGAATTATTTAAGTCTGATACATTGACTGAAAAACAAATTGAGCAATCNTTACAATCTCCAATCTATCCTCAAGAAGTTTGGGCTGCTGGAGTTACATACAGTGACAGTATGAGAGAAAGGCAAGCAGAAAGTGAATCACCAGATGTATATGCAAAAGTATATAATGCTGAAAGGCCAGAAATATTTTTTAAAGGTACTGGTGACAGAATGCAGCCTCCTGAAGATGAATTGGGAATAAGAAAAGATTCTGGATGGGATGTTCCTGAATCTGAGCTTGCAGTTATAATTATTGATGGAGAAATCGCTGGATTTACTATTGGTAACGATATGAGTAGTAGGTCTATTGAAGGTGAGAACCCACTATATCTACCTCAAGCCAAAGTTTACAACAAGTCATTTTCAATTGGTCCATGCATTATTTCTTCAGAAGGAATTGATCCACAAAACTTAAAAGTTAGTTTAAAAATTTTAAGAGATAAGAAAGTTGTATTTAATGGTGACTCAAATACTTCAGAAATGAAAAGAAATGTTTACGAACTTGTCGAGTGGCTTCAGAGAAGTAATGATCTGCCTGAAGTTGCTGTATTGATGACAGGGACTGGAATTATTCCTCCACAAGATTTTACTTTGAAAGAAAATGATGTAGTTGAAATAGAAATTGAGAAAATAGGAATATTGAGAAATAAGATTGCTTTAGTCTAATTTTTTCCAGCTAGTTATACTTTCCTTATCTTCTATTTCTATGCCGTATCTGATAAGTAAGTCTCTTATCTTGTCTGAAATTTCATACATTTTTGAGTTTCTAGCAACAGATCTAATTTCAAGAAGACTTTCGATATCAATGTTTACATAGTCANTAATTGGGTCATTTTCAATTACCAAGTCTTCCTTTTTTTCTACTAATTTAGGGATATAATTTGANTTGATATTTTTAATGTCCATTGAATCACCATTTTTCAAGCAAATTTCACCCTCTCTTGATATAAAATAGACATTTCCAAGCCCTCTAACATTCATAATTGATTTATCTAAATCAAATGTTAATGAAGTATGTTCATCTATCCCAATTGTAATGACATCAAGTCCATCNATTAAATTATTAAATCTCTTTTTACCAATAAAGCAATGCGAAGTATCATGATCCCCACCTTCCTGGTTATTAAAATGAGGAACAATTACAGTATCTTTACCTAAAAAATCTAAAACATTTAACCCTTCATTTAACCCTTGTAAGTCACCAACTTTATATATTTCGTAAACNGGAATNACATANCTGCCAAGTGTAAGTGCAGCAGCACTTGCGAAAGCCATTACAACACCAGATTTTAATTTATTTTTTAACACATCACCTAAATTATGTTTAAGCCAAATTTTTGATGCGTAAGTTGGGCTACCTGGTCCAGAAAAAATAAAATCAGCATTAGATAATAATGCAGTATGTTCATTACTATATGATTCTTCACTTGTAAGATTTAAACTTTTTAATTTTAAATTTATTTTACTAGCAAAATAGTCTTGAATCTTTTTTGAAAGTATCATGTTATTTTCCTGAAAACCAAAAGGTGTATCGAGAAGAAGATTTTTTTGAAGATCGTAGCTTAGCCCGTCTATGATATGCCTATAATTTTTAGCCATATGGGGAGAAGTTTCACCAGATCCAAAAAGAGTAAGTATTCTATTTTTAGATTTTTTGGCTTTCAATGAATTTACCTTCTATCCAACTATTAATTATTTTTGAAACAATTTCTGGTTTTTGAGCATGAATATCATGATCTCCAGTTAATTTTTTTACNGTAATGTCTATTTTATCATGTTCAAAATCATCAAAATTTATATCGAAACTTACAAGTATAAATAATATTGGTATGCTTAGTGACTTTAAATTTTTTATTGAGTTATTTGACCACAGGCTTTCCAATAGCTTTAAATGATTTTTTAATTCAAGTCGTTTAATAACCTTGTTATCCTTATCAACATCAAAAATACTGAATTGCCCTAATATTGCTTTTTCTGACCAATCAGGATGATTATCTTTTAAAAGTTTGAGAATTTTTTCTTTTTTTATTCCATTTAAATCTGGAGGTTTTAAGGCTTTTAAGCATTCATCTTTACTTTTAAATTTATTTCTTAAATTAATTATTCCTCCGTCCACAGCTATACAACCAATTATATTTTTATTTTTAATTGATGAGAGTACTGAAACTTCCGCACCCATTGATTGACCAACAATAATTATTTTTTTTAGATTTAACTTTTCTATAAATAAATTTACATCTTTTTGAAGTTGGGATAATTNGTACCCTTGATTAGGTTTATCGGATAATCCATGACCTCTTAAATCTAAAGCATAATAATTATAGTTTTTTCCTAATTGATCAATTAATGGTTCCCAAAGAAATGATGACGATGATAATCCATGAATCATTAATATATTTATTTTATTTTTATAATTTGAATTATTAAGATAATGCAGTTTGAGGTTGCCAAGATTTAAGAATTTAGATTTCAATTTACTTTAATGTTCAGGAAGTTGAATCACTCTCATAAGATTTGTGTTGCCTGGAATACCAATTGGCATTCCTGCAATAACTACNACTAAATCATTTTTCTTGGCTAAACCTGTTTCTAGACTCACTTTAGATCCAAGTTTAAACATATCTTGCACATTTTTAAATTTAGATGCATGTATAGGAATAACCCCCCACCTTANCAATAATGTNTCAATATTTTCTCCTTGAATAAGGCCAATTATAAATGCTTTTGGTCTAAATGAAGATACCCTTCCAGCAGTACTTCCAGATTCTGTGAAAGCAAGAATTGTTTTTGCATCAACTAAGTTTGAAGTTTTACAAGCATTGTATGCAATTGCATCATCTACAGAAGAGAAGTCCATAGAATTAGATTTTTTCTCTAAATAGTAATCATAGTTGTAGTTTAATTCAGCTTCAGAAGAAATTTTTGCCATATTAATTACTGATTCAACTGGATATTTCCCGATAGAAGTTTCAGCAGAAAGCATTATTGCATCTGTTCCATCCATAACTGCGTTGTGTATATCTGTTGCTTCTGCACGTGTTGGTGAGGGAGACTCAATCATAGATTCAAGCATTTGAGTAGCTGTAATTACTGGCTTTCCTTGAATGTTTGATTCCTTAATGATTTTCTTTTGTATGCCTGGAACTTTTTCTATTGGCAANTGAACCCCNAANTCNCCTCTAGCAACCATNACGCCATCTGATTCTTTAACAATTTCTTTTAAATGAGGCACAGAGCTGGGTAGTTCAATTTTTGAAATGAACTGCGGGCGGAAATTAGATTTTGAATAGTATTTTTTTACTTTTTTAATATCATCACTGTTTCTGATAAAAGATAACCCAACAAAAGTAGCATTAACTTTTTTAGCAAAATTTAATCCACTCTTAGTTTCATTTGTAAAATAATCAAGTTTATTTACAGAACCGGGGATAGTAACTGATTTATTTGATTTAAGATTAGAATTATTCAGAACAGTACAATAAATATTCTTACCTCTCTTTGAATCAATACTCAACTTGATAAGCCCGTCATCAAGAAAGATCTGTTTACTTTTACCTACTTCTTTAGATATTCCATCTGGCCAAACATTTAATTTAATTGCTTTACCATTTAAATTTGTTTCGTTTCCAATAATTATTTTTTGACCTTT
>PBWZ01000009.1 GCA_002727435.1 Chloroflexota bacterium | reverse complement strand
ATTTGTTATTGGAAATGAAGCGGGTTTAATTGCAACACAAGTAAAACTTCTAAGGGTATTGATGCTGGGGCCTTTAATACTAATGGTTGGGTTGTTTTATAAAAAAGATAATGCAGATGTATTTTCAAATAACAAGATTAGTACCTATATACCTTGGTTTGTGGTTGGATTTATTCTTGCATCAATAATAGGTTCAGTAGAGATAATTCCAGAAAGCTTAATTAATATTATAAATAATATTAGCAAGATATTGTTTTCTATATCTATGGCCGGTATAGGACTTACAGTTGCTTTCAAAGACTTAAAAGTATCAGCCTTAAAAATTTCATTTGCAGTTCTATTTTCTTCCGTCTTGATGATAGGATTTGCAACTGTAGGAATAATTTTATTTGACCTTTAAATTAATTCTTTTAGTCTTAATCCGATTTCTGTCGGCGAATCAGCTATATAAACCCCTGCAGATTTTAATGATTTAATTTTTTCTGAAGCTAAAGCTGACTTTCCTGTAATTACAGCCCCTGCGTGACCCATTCTTCTTCCTTCNGGCGCAGTTTGNCCAACTATACTAGCTACAACTGGCTTTGAAATTGACTCTTTTATCATTTTTGCTGCNGCTTGTTCTCTAGTTCCTCCNATTTCNCCTATCATAACAATTGCTTCAGTATTTTGATCTTCNTCAAACATTTGCAATACNTCAACAAAGGATGTTCCATGTANAGGATCGCCTCCAATTCCAACACAAGCACTTTGACCTATTCCTANCATAGTAAGCTGAACAATTGCTTCNTAAGTAAGAGTACCACTTCTAGATACAACTCCAACTTTTCCTTCAGAAACAATGCTTCCTGGAATTATGCCTACTTTNAGTTTCTTGCTAGGTATTAAAAATCCNGGACAGTTAGGNCCAATGAGTCTAACTTTTTTTCCTTGGATATAATTATTTACTTTTAACATATCGTTTACTGGAATCCCTTCNGTAATACAAACAACTGTTTCNATTCCTGCATCTACCTGCTCAATTATTGCATCTGATGCAAATGGTGCAGGCACAAAGATTAGGCCAATANCAGGAGAGGTTTGTTTTACTGCATCTTCTACACTTCCAAAAATTGGTATTTCATTGAAACTTTCACCAGCTTTAGTTGGATGAACACCTGCAACAACTTGAGTTCCATAATCAATACATTTCTGAGTCTGAAAGCTCCCATCTCTTCCTAAACCTTGAACTAAAACTTTATTCGAATCTTTATTTAAAATACTTTTCATTTTCCTAACCTTTTGTTAATTTCTTCTGCTGCACTTGGCANATCATCAGAAAAATAAATTTCCATATTTGACTCTTTTAAAATACTTTTAGCTTCTTCTGAATTTGTTCCTCTTAATACAACAACCATAGGAACAGATTTATTATATTTTTTAAACCCTCCAATAATTCCTTTAGCAGCAACGTCACACCTCAGTATTCCCCCGAATAGATTTACCAAAATTAACTTTACGTCAGAATCTGAGGTTATAATGTTATACGCTTCGGTTATTCTTTCTTCTGATGCACTACCTCCAACATCTAGGAAGTTTGCAGGAAGTGCTCCAGCCTTCATTGTTATGTCCATAGTTGCCATAGCAAGTCCAGCACCATTTACCATACAACCGACTTCACCCCCATTTAATTTAATATAAGCAAGATCATTTTTTTGAGCATTGAGTTCAGAATTATTTATTTGCGATTCGTCAAACAACTCAATTAAATCTTTATGCCTAAACAATGCATCATCATCAATTGTAATTTTTGCATCAAGGGCCACTAAATTATTACCATCAACAAGCGCAAGTGGATTAATTTCAATAAGTGTACAATCACGCGAAATAAAAATTTCATACAACTGATTAATTATTTTAAATAATTGAGATGAAACCTCTTTATCAAATTTAAAAAAACTTACTAGATTTCTAATCTTGTATGGTGAAGGGCCAACAAGAGGATCAACATGAATTTTGATTATCTTGTCAGGATATTTTTCAGCAACTTCTTCAATGTTCATTCCTCCTTCACTAGAAAAAATGATTACGGGGCATTTAAAATCAAAATCCATTGTTACAGCTAAATAATACTCTTTTAAAATACTAGAAGCCTCCTCAATATACACTTCGTTTATAGGAAATTCAGTGTCACCAGATTGAAAAGTTTTTAAAGTTGAGCCAATCATATTATCTGCATGCTGTAACGCTTCATCAGGATTATTCGCAAGCTTTATACCGCCAGCTTTCCCTCTTCCGCCTGCATGAACCTGTGCTTTAACGACGCAATTTCCACCAAATGATGAGGCTATTTCTTTTGCTTCAATTCCAGACTTTGCTACTTTGCCATCCGGAATAGGAACTTTACTACTATTAAGAATTTCTTTTGCTTGATATTCGTGTAATTGCAATTTGTATCCTCAACTAAACTAAAAATATTTTTATTAAAATAACAATTATCAATGTATAAAACCCTGCAACTATATCATCAAGCATAATTCCAAGACTACCATTGAGCTTTTCTATTTTATTAATGCCCAGAAATTTTGTAATGTCAAAAAATCTAAATAACAAAAATGACATTATTACAAGAAATAATTGGTCAGAAACAATTAAAGAAATCCACATACCTGCAAATTCATCAATGACCACAAAGCTTGGATCTTTATTTTCAATACCATTTTCTTCAAAGTTTATATTTAATGAAATAAATGAAAGCATTAAAATTATTGCTAAGAATATGAGTCTATTAGTGAAACTTATGTTTTCTCCTAAAAAAAATATTATTGCACATGGTATCAAGCTGCAAACAGTACCAGAGCCAATTTTAATATAACCTATGCCTAAAACAGAATATATTGGTTTAAAAATTTTTATTTTTGAAAAAGATAAAAAAATAATTTACCACCAAATTTTTTGATCACCGATTTCTTTGATTTCTTTGTACTCCATGTCCCATAATCTGCTGGAAAGATATCTTTCACCTGAATCTGCAATAATTAAAACAATATTTCCTTTTTCAATTTTCTTTGCAACTTTTACTGCAGCAGCTGTTACTGCCCCACAAGATACACCCGCAAAAACTCCACATTTATCCATTAATTCTTTTGTCCAATAAAATGATTCTTCTTCTCCAACAAGTATTCTTGAGTCGAGTTTTTCTAGATCTAAAATAGGAGGAATAAATCCATGTTCAATGCTTCTCAAGGCAGGCACAACTTCTTCCGGATGAGGTGCGGCAGCAACGATTTTTATATCTTCATTAAATTCTTTTAGAGCTTTTCCAACCCCCATTAATGTTCCACCTGTGCCAAGTCCTGCTACAAACACATTTATATCAGGCATTTGTTTTATAATTTCAGGTCCCGTTGTCTCATAATGAGCTCTTGGATTTGCTTCATTACCATATTGATATGGCATAAAGTAGTCATCATTGTTTTTATCAATTTCTTGAGCAAGCCTTATAGCNCCGTTAGTTCCTTCATCCCCATTTGAAAAAATGATTTCTGCACCTAATGATGAAAGAAGTGATTTCCTTTCATCACTCACATTATCTGGCATTACAGCTATCATCTTGTAGCCTTTTACTTTAGAAATCATTGCAAGCGCAATTCCTGTATTTCCACTTGTTGGCTCAATAATTGTTGAACCTTTTTTTATATTGCCTTTTTTTTCAGCAGACTCAATAAGGTATTTTGCCACTCTATCTTTGATGCTCCCAGCAGGATTGGCACTTTCAAGTTTTGCAAAAATTTTTACACTGTTAGGGCTTATCTCACTGATGTCTATTAATGGAGTATTACCAATAGTTTCAACAATATTTTTTTGCATAGTTACCTTTCAACAGCTGGCATTCCACAGAAAACTTCATAATCAATTAATTCAGTAACTTTTGGATTTTTGCCACATAAAACACAATCATCGTTTTTTCTAATTTTAACAGTCCTAAACTCCATGCTTAGCGAGTCAATTAAGATCATCTTCCCTTCTAATACTTCACCAATACCCACTAAATATTTTACTGCTTCAATTGCTTGAATACTTCCCACTAGACCTGGCAAAGCGCCAATAACTCCTGCTTCTGAACAACTTGGAACTGATCCGGGTGGTGGTGGATCAGGAAAAATACACCTATAGCAATTTTTACCGGGAACATAAGTTGTTACTTGTCCGTCAAAAGTTAATACACTACCGTCAAATAATGGTTTTTTCAAAAAGAATGTTGCATCACAAATTAAATATCTTGTTGGAAAATTATCAGCTCCGTTAATTACTGCATCATAGTCTTTAATTATATTTAAGGCATTAGATGAATTTATCGGTTCATCATGCATAATCACCTCGACGTTAGGATTGTAAGATTTTAATGTTTCCATAGCAGAGACGACTTTTCTTTTACCAATATCTGAGTCCCTGTGTAAAACTTGCCTTTGTAAATTACTACGGTCAACTACATCAAAATCAGCAACACCTATTTTTCCTACGCCTGCTAGAGCTAAATATAATGCGGCTGGAGAGCCTAGCCCTCCTGCACCGATAATAAGTACACTTGAATCTATAAGCTTCCTTTGCCCTTCTGAACCAATTTGAGGCATAATAATATGCCTGCTATACCTATCTACTTCGTCTGGAGTTAATTTATTAAACATTTTTTCCTTTCAAAAAAAAACCCCGAATAATCGGGGCATTTGAGTAAAAATTTAAATACCCTTCATAAAATACAACAATTTATGCAACACAACTTAGCAAAATTCATTTAATTTTCCAACTTTGCCGNATTGATAATTGNTCTGTCCTTATCTNCTAAGTCTTTAATAGTTATTGTTTGCAACTTAGAAATAAGAGTTTGTTCTACGTCTGACCACATATCTTGTTGAGAGCAGTGACCAGAAATAACACATATATCAGAGTTATATAAACAGGATACTAGCGACTTANTTTTATCGAGACCTTCCATAATATCAGCAATAGATATNTCAGAAGGATTCTTTGCAAGTGAATATCCTCCATTTGGNCCTCTAAGACTTTTTATAAATTTTTTTTCAATTAATTCATTTGATATTTGAAAAAGGAATTTTTCTGGTATATGTCTTTTTTTTGAAATTTCAGTTGCTTTTACAATAGTATCAGGTTCAAGAGAGGCAAGATGCACAAGTATTCTTACTCCATAATCAACTTTCATAGGNACTANCATAATTTTATCTCCATAATCATTAATTGAATAATAACACGTNATTGGATTATTCATCCATATTTGTGTAATATACGNTCTGCAAAAAATTAAAATTATGAATCCAATAATATTAAATACTGAAAAAAGAGAAATATACGGTAAAAAATTACGGTCTTTGAGAAAAAAGGGGATTTTACCTATCCATGTATACGGCCCAGGTATGGAATCAATTGCTCTTCAATCTGAGACTAATAACGTTGTAAAAGTACTACAAGCAGCTGGAAGAACAAACCCAGTTAAAATAATTGACTCTGATATGGAACACACTACTTTAGTTAGAAATGTTGATCAACACCCAGCAACTGGAGAACTTCAACATGTTGATTTTATGCGAGTTGATGAGAATAAAGCGATTGAAGTAGAAGTGCCNGTTGTCCTAATTGGTGAAGCTCCAGGTACAAGAGGTGGAGCAGGTACAGTTACACANGCAATTTATTCACTTTCTGTACTTTCAAAACCNTTTACTGTTCCAAGTGAAATACAGGCTGATCTTTCTGTTCTAGTAGATCTAGAAACTAACATAAAGAGAGGTGACTTGGTTCTTCCTGATGGAGTTGAATTAGTGGGAGATCCAGATATTCCTGTNGCATGGATACAGCCACCTAGAGTGCANGAAGAAGTTGCNGTTGAAGAAGGTGCTGAGGANGGTGCTGAGGNAGGTGAAGAGCAAAGCACTGAAGATTCATCACAATCTGATGAATCTGGAGATACAGATAACTAAAATTTGAATATTATTGTTTTTTAAATTTAATTTTTAATTATTTTAAGAATTAAAGGAGAAAAAAATGAGTGATTTAACACTCATAATTATTGCCGCTTTGACATCTGGAATTTTATTTGGAATTGCAGGTTATTCTATAAAACTTATTATNGATCAAAGGTCACAATTAGCTTCCAAGAATGCAATAAACCAACAAATCAATATGGCTCAAGAGAGAAGTCAAGAAATTTTAATTGAAGCCAAAGAAGAGGCTCTTCAAATTAGATCAGATTCGGAAAAAGAAATAAATAATCAAAAAAATAATTTATTACAAGAAAAGAATAATTTAGAGTCAGCCAAACAAGATATTAATAACAAATTAAAGTTTATTGATAAGGAAAATAAAAAGATTAGTGATCAGTTAAAATTTATTAATAATCAAAAATCTGAATTAAAAGANAACAGAAAAATATATGCAAAAAAAATTGAGCAAGCTTCTGATATTACATTGGAAGAGGCAAAAGAAATTCTTTTAAAAGAAGCACAAGAAGATATAGAGCATAATGTTGCCAAAAAATATCGAATTGCTGAAGAGGAACTTNAAAAAAAAGTTGAAGATCATGCCAAAAATGTTATTGCTGAAGCAATACAAAGATTTGCTTCGGAAGTTGTAGGAGAAGAAACTGTTCAGGCAGTATCGATTCCAAATGAAGAAATGAAGGGAAGGTTGATTGGTAGAGATGGAAGGAATATTCGTGCCATTGAAAAAACAACAGGGGTAGATTTAATTGTTGACGAATCTCCTGATTCTGTCACTGTTTCATGCTTTGATCCTATTAGAAGACAAGTGGCAATTAATTTGCTCAAAGATCTAATAAAAGATGGAAGAATTCATCCTGCAAGAATTGAATCTTTAGCAAAGAAAGCTCAAGGTGAAATAAATAAAACTATTAAAAAAGCTGGCGAAGATGCAACATTTGATTCTAATGTCAAAGGCTTACCTTCTGAAATAATTGAAATCATTGGTAGACTAAAATACAGGTACAGTTATGGTGAAAATGTATTGCAGCATTCAGTTGAAGTTGCAAATTTTAGTGCTTTGATGGCTGAAGAAATTGGTGCAGATGTCAAAGTTTGCAGGATTGGAGGTTTTTTACATGATATAGGTAAGGCCATGACTCATGAGATTGAGGGTCCTCATGCTGAAATAGGGGCTCAGCTAGCTTCAAAATATGAAATTGATTCCAAAATTGTCACAACTATAAGAGAACATCATGATTCTGAATTCACAACTACTGAATCATTTATAGTAGCTGCAGCAGATGCAATTAGTGCATCAAGACCAGGGGCAAGAAGAGATTCAGCTGAAGCATATGTTAAAAGACTAAAAGATATTGAAGAAATTGCTTTAGGATTTGAAGGTGTTGACAAATGTTTTGCTATTGAAGCTGGAAGAGAGCTACGAGTACTTGTTGATCCAGTTGTTATTGATGATGACGAAACATCAATTTTAGCCAAAAAAATTGTCGAAAAAATAGAATCTTCGTTGAATTATCCAGGCCAAATAAAAGTTATTGTGATTAGAGAGTCTAGATCTATAGAAACAGCACAGTAATTTGAGTTTAGCAGATCTTCATACACATACTAATTTTTCTGACGGCAAATTGAGCCCAATTGAAATAATTAATGAAGCTATAGAAAGAAAAATTAAATATCTTTCTATAACAGATCATGACACTTTAACAGGATATAAAAAAGCAACAAAAATCATTAAAAATTCATACTCAAATCAAATTATATTAATCCCTGGGGTTGAGATTTCAACAACTTTTGAAGGATCAAATATTCATCTTTTAGGTTATTTTTTTGACGTTAAAAATACTGGTTTAAATGATATTCTAAAACAACTTCAACTAAGGAGAATTGAATTTGCAAAATATGTTCTAAATAATCTCAAGGAAGAAGGATTTAATATCAATTGGGGTGATTTGCTAGTAAATGTGAATGGTTCGTTAGGAAGGCTTCACATTGCATATGCGATGAAGAAGAAAGGAATAGTCAAAAAAGTTTCTGATGCATTTGATTTATATTTGAATAAATATAAAAGTAATTATTCTGAAAAATATGAATTTAATACAGTAGAAATTATTAGCGTATTAAATTCTGCTGGCGGAGTTTGTTCAGTTGCGCATCCTCATACAATTAAAAATGCTGAAAAAATAATTCCNAAATTAGCAAAAAAAGGTTTATTAGGGATAGAGGTTATAGAAAATAAAAAAATTTACAAAGATGAAANAGAATTTAATTCAATGGGATTGATTAAAACTGCTGGTAGTGATTTTCACAAGCCAGGAAAAAATTCATACTTAGGTAAAAATAATTTATCTGAGGATGAATTTATTAAATTTTATTCAAATGCAAAAAAAATATTAAAGGGNAAAATAAAATGGAACTTATAATATTTTTTATATCAATTTTTATTTTATCTTCAATAAATTTATCTACCCAATATCTATCTAATTATAAAAATTTAGAATTTAACAAAAATGAGCATCTTGGATCATCATATATTTGGAAAAATCATTCAAAATTTGCAGGGCTCACTATATTTTTTGGAGATAGTGTAATTAAGGGATTTTTTCCTNTTTTCTTATCAAAGTACATATTGAATATCAATAATGAATATATTTTCTTGTATATTTTAATAATCCAGATGATAGGTAACAATTGGTCAATTTTTTTAAAATTAAAAGGCGGGAGAGGGATGGCAATAGCTATTGGCTCTTTGCTCGGAATTAACTTTGTATTAGCTCTAATTCTATATTGTACATATATATTACTTTATTTTGGTAAATTTAAAGATGGAGGAATAACATGGATAATATCCTTGGCTNTTGTTGCAATAATATCAATAAGTTTCTCCTTAAATGTACTTTATTGTTATCTCGCTTGTATATTTTTGACAATATTGAAAAGAGTATCCGGAAATGAGTTTAAATTTGATATAAATGTCATTCTCAATAGAATTATTTACGATAGAGACTTTAAAAAGGAAGAATAATTGTGAGCAAATGTGATTGTGGAAATAAAGTAAATACAAATCTCAAATGTGGAGACTCGGATTGTCAAAATTTCATATGCCCAAAGTGTATGGTTCANACAAAGACTGTTCCNAAATGCAAAAAGTGTGCAAAATTGAAAAAAAATCCTGCTTTTAACCCAAGCCCAAAAGAATTAATTTTAAGTTTTACAGTTTGTAGCACAGCCTCAATAACTATATCAATAGGAATTAATGCTACCTTGAACATCATAAATAATGTTGCTCCTGGAATAATAGTTTTTTATCTTTTGTTGTTAGTGCCTCCATTATTAGGTTGGGCAATAGGAAATATTATTGAAAGAACTTCAAGATATAAAAAAAGTTTAACTTTAACNTTAATCGCTGGTCTAAGTGCAGCAGCAGGACATTTAATAATTTCATTTGGATTCCAAGTTGACTTTTTTTACTGGCTAATAAGCCTTGCAATTACAATTTACTTATCAATAAATAAAGTTAAGGTTTAAGAACTTTATTTAAAGAATATAATTTAATACCAGTATCAGATATGTCTGTATTAATTAGTTTNAAACCATTAGATGTCCAAAAATTAAAAGCTTTTTCTTGGATTTCTGAGGTACCTAATATTAATTCAGTTCCATTTTTGTCTAAAACCCATTTTTCAACTTTATGTAATAGTTTTTTTGCAATGCCATTATTTCTGAAATCAATTTTTACACTCAGCCTCTTAAGTCTAAATTTATTTCCATCTACGTATTCGGCTCCAAGCGAGCCAACAACTTCATCTTCTTCATTTAAAGCAACATAAAAAACACCATTATTATTATAGTGCGCATAAATTGAACCCAAATCTTCATTTAAAGATCTATTTAAATAGTTTTTAATAGCAAGTTTTACATTACTATTATGATTTTTAGCAGTATCCATAAGGCCATTAAAAACCATAGATTTAACTTCATTTTGATACTTATTAATAAATTTAATTATTTTAATATTCATTTATAGGCAGTAACTAAATATCAATATTATAAAAAATGCATCGAGAATTGCAGCAATTACAAATATATAAGTTGGTAGTTTATTATTAAACATGAGTAAAGTATTATAACGACATAAATAATAATATATAATTACTATAAAATAAATTATATAGTATTAATATTTTTTATAGTATTACAAAAAATGAAAAAAACAGTAATAATTACAGGATCTAACAGTGGAATTGGATTTGAATTAGCTAAAAAATTAATCTCTGAAAATTACTTTGTTATTTTGGCATGCAGAAACAGAAATAAAGGACTGGAAGCGGAAAAAATACTAGGTATAAATTCAAAATTTATTGAGGTAGATTTATCAAGTTATAAAAGTATTGATGCTTTTTCTAATTACCTAAGGCATAAAAATTTAACAATAAATTATTTAGTTAACAATGCTGGAGTGATGTTCCATCCAAATTATTTTCTTGAAAATGGGATAAACGTAACTTTCTTTATAAATTACATCGGATATTACTACTTATCAATGAAATTAATTGATCTTTTAGAAAAAAATAATAATTCTAAAATAATCAACATTTCAAGTATTTCCAGTTATAGTGTCAAAAATTTAGATTGGAATTTTTTTAACCCTAAAAACACTAATAATAGTTTGAAATATAAAAGAGAATTGTATTCTTACACTAATCTTTTTAGGTTAATGTTTTCTATAGAACTTTCAAAAAGATTAAAAATGAAAGGCTTTAAAACTAAATCAATTGCCACTCACCCCGGTGTAGTAAAAAGTAGCTTAGGAAGGTATGTTTGGATTTCAAAGCTTATATATTCATTGCCAATTTTACCTCCAACAATTATTGGAATAAAACCTATTTATGAATCGATATCTAATCAAAGTTTAAAAGGAGGGGAATTTATTGGATTTGATACTAAAAACCAATGGAAAGGTACTCCAAAAATTGTTGAGCCTAACCCTATTTGTAATAATGATAATTTAAGGGAATTATTGTGGGGGAAAACTTCTGAATTAACAGGAATAAACTTATAAAATTTTAATTATCAAACCTAAGGTATTGACAGTGAAAGAAAATTTGTGCTATAATACTTTTATTGTTCGGTCAAAAACCGGACTTTTTTTTTGCTCTTTTTTTAATTTCTTATTTTAATGTATGCTAATTACTAAATATTTAAAGGAGTATGTTTTTGGACAATTTTGATTACCTTGCATTTATTGGTACCTATACAAAAGGTAATGTTGTTAATGAAGGTTTAAGCAGCAAAGGAATCTATATATTAGGTTACAACTCTAATAGTGGTGAATTAGAAAAACTGAACACAGCTTACGAAAAAGACAATCCTTCTTTTCTGTCAGTTTCTCCTAATGGAAAATATCTTTATTCTGTTGGTGAAATAGATGATGAAAGAGGTGGAGCTTTATCTTCATACTTAGTTGATAAAGAAAATGCATCTCTAAACATAATTAACTCTATTTCTACAGGTTCAAATGGTCCATGTCATTTAATGACAGATGCATCCGGTTCTATTTTGCTAGCTGCAAATTATGCAGGAGGGGCATCTACTTTAGCTAAAATAAATGATGATGGAAGTTTAAATGAAGATGTTCAAGTAATACAGCATCAAGGNTCAAGTATTAATCCTGAAAGACAAATGGAGCCTCACGCGCATTCTATAAACATATCCCCTTCAGGGAAGTATGCTCTTGTGCCAGATTTAGGGACNGATAAAGTGATTATTTATAAAATTGATAATGAATCAAAAAAACTTTTATCTAATGTGCCAGAATNTGNAAAAGTAACNCCNGGAATGGGTCCAAGGCATTTAGAATTCNATCCTAACGGAAAAGTGGTTTACGTCATTCATGAGCTAGGGGCAAATATATCTGTGTTTGATTTTGATGACCAAAATGGAAAATTAAATGAAATTCAATCTATATCAACTCTGCCCAAAGATTATGATCAAAAAAGTTGTGCGGATATTCACATTAGTCCTGATGGAAAATATTTATACGGATCAAATCGAGGTCATGATAGTATTGCGATCTATAAAGTATCAAATGAAGGTAGAAAATTAGAAAATATTGACTATCAGTCTACACTTGGTAAAACACCAAGAAATTTTGCAATAGACCCAAAAGGAAATTTTTTATTAGCAGCAAACCAAGATTCGAGTGATATATTTACTTTTAAAATTAACAATGAAAGTGGAAAACTTGACTCAACTGGCTTCAAGATAGACATACCATATCCAGTATGTATTAAATTTTTAAAGAGGTAAAAAATGATGTTTAATAAAAAGATTTCTGTTTTTTTTAAATTAATAATTTTAGTGTTTCTTTTAATTGGTTGTAATGTTACTAAAACTGATAATGAAGGAAATGAAATAAGTGAAAAAGATCTCAAAGCTACATCATCAGCAAAAGAACAAAAAACTCTAAGCTTAAACATTGACAAAGAACAATTAAAAAGCAATGAAAA
>PBWZ01000003.1 GCA_002727435.1 Chloroflexota bacterium | reverse complement strand
TGAGGAATCATAACTCCAGAAGCTCCTATATCATATGCTCTTTTAATTAGGTCAGGATGATTCCAGCCAACCCTAATTATTGGCATAATACCATTTAATCTTGCATCAATGGCAATTGGTGCGATTGTTTCAAAAGAATACGGCGAATGTTCTAAACATATCCATAACCAATCCGGTTTACATTGAAAAATCTTTTTAGCAATAAATTGATCACTGCTAAAAATACCTGTTCCTATCAATGGTCTATTTTGTTGTAAAATATTCTTCATAAAACCTCACTTTGTGTTTATATAATAATCAAAAAATATTTATTATCCAATAATAAATTAATTAGGTTTGAAGTAAGATTAATTATTACAATTAAATTACAACCTTTTTTTAACACAAAAAACGCCGTCTAAAAATTTATATTATACAAATATTTTTTAGTAAAAATAATTATATAAATAATAAAAATTAATATAAATAAATACTTAAATAAAAATGAAATTTATTGAGTAAATTAAATGTAAATTACTTATATTGATGAATTTATTTGTATACACATATTTATATAATATTGACACCAAAAATTTAAATTGCTAACCTATGTAAAAGCGAAACGCCGTAATAAACGCCGTAAAACAAAATAAGGATGGAGAAAGTATGGCAAAAATTGGAAATCACAATATACCCGAAATAACGCTTAATAAATGTATTAGTGTATGTAATATCATTAATTCCAATAAAGATCGTTCTATAAGCAGATTAGAGCTATCTGTGCTTATTAATATGAGTGCAAGGGGTGGTCAATATTCAAAACTAATTAATTCTTGTAAATCTTGGGGTCTAATCGAAGGTAGAGAATTTTATACAATTACACCACTTGGAGTTAAAGTTTTAAATCCTGCTAATAGCAATGAACTTATAATTTCAAAAAAAGAATTAATATTATCCAACTCTTTTTTTAATCAATTGTATAAAAAGTTTCCAAATATTCAGCATTCTGAAACATCACTATTACAATCTATTGAAGAAATTACAGGTGCAGATAGATCATTAAGTATAAAATATGAAAATTTATTAAGAAAAATACTTTTTGAGATTAACCCACTTGTAAAATCATCTTTAGATTTAAATANTGAAAATAATAATAATGAAGTAGATAAAGAAGTTCCNANNAATGTNTTGAAAATATCATCNCCTGGNATAANTGTTGAATTCCAATTCAATGATGAAGGNTTAAATGCNGCCATNAATTTACTAAATTCATTAAAAGTATCAAAAATTATAAANTAATTAATTAAATCCTTNATTTTTTCAGCATCTTTANGATTTATTCCTTTAACTTGNAATAATTCCTCAATTGAAGAATTTCTAATATTTTTAATTGACCCAAAAAAAAGCATTAAAGATTTCTTTTTTTTAGGACCAATCCCTTCAACTGAATCTAATTCTGATGAAACCATTTTTCTAGATCTTTTTTTTCTGTGGTATTCAACTGCAAAACGATGAGCNTCATCCCTTATTCTTTGAATTAAATGTTTTCCATATGANCCATTTTTTAGAATTATCGATTCTTTTCTTTCCGGAATAAATATTTCTTCTNTTTGTTTAGCTATACTTGCAATTTTAATATCTTTAAATATGNTTTGTTTTAATATTTCGTTAGTTGCACTAAGTTGGCCTTTTCCTCCATCAACTAGCATTAAATCTGGCAGCACTTTTTCATCNTCAAGCCTTTTTAATCTTCTTGTAAAAATCTCTTTTAAAGCAGAATAATCATCATTTTTTTGAGAATTTTTTAATTCAAACCTTCTATATTTTGATTTATCTGGTTTTCCATTATCAAAAACAACCATACTTGCAACTACTGAAGTACCTTGAATATGTGAAATATCAAAACACTCAATTATTTTAGGTTTTCTGTTGAGTTTGAGTTGATTTTTAATATCAATAAGAGATTTAGTAGCTGCTTCTTCATTATCATTAAGCCTGTTTTCTCTATACTCAATCCATCTTTTTAAATTTTTGCTAACGAAGCTAGCCACTTCCCTTTTTGACCCCTTTTTAGGAATGCTGATAAGAATTTTTTTACCAAATTTAATTTTTAAGAACTCTTCAATTTCAGTTTTATCAGAAGGGAGATTGCTTACTAATATTTCTTTTGGAGGGTAATTATTTTTAAGGTAATACGATTTTATGAATGAAGATAATATAAGTTTATTGTCATGAAAGTCTTGAACTTCCATTTGAAAATGATCTCTTGTTTTTATTTTTCCACTTCTTACCTGCATTACATCAACCCAGGTTTCAACATTATTTGATGCAACATCAAAAACGTCTAAATTTAAATTTGTATTTTTTGATGTAATTACGCTTTGTTTTTCAAAAATTGATTCTATAGCTGAAATATTATCTCTAATTAGTGCTGCCTTTTCATAGCTTTGTGATTTAGATGCCTCCCACATAGATTTTTTTAATGAGTTTATTGTCTCTTTAGTGTTTCCTTCGAGAAATGAAATTGTTTGTTTAACTACTTTCATGTACTCAATCTTATTTAAATCGCTTGAACACGGTTCTTTGCCTCTTTTTATATGAAAGTCCATGCATAATTTAAATGGTAATTTTTCAGCACAAGACCTATAAGGAAATAATTTACTTAGTTGATTAAGCGTTTTTCTTACATTTGATGCATTTGCATATGGGCCAAAATATTTTCCACCATCTTCAGTGTGGTTTCTAGTTACAAAGAATTGAGGAAAATCCTCATTAATGTTTATTTTTATAAAAGGAAAAGATTTATCATCTTTTAATCGAACATTTAATTTTGGTTTATTCTTTTTAATTAAATCATTTTCAAGAATTAAGGCATCTTCCTCATTTTCACTTACAATAAAATCAATGGAGTAAATTTCATTTTTAATTCTAATTGCCCTTGTTTCTTTTGAAGTAAAATATGAAGATACTCTTGATTTTAGATTTTTTGCTTTTCCAACATAAACTATTTGATCGTCTTTATCTTTAAAAATGTAAACACCATTTGATTTTGGCAGCAAACTAGCAGATTTTTTTGGGTCTATATAGATGTTGTTTGAATATTCTAATGTCAACGATTATTAAAGAATGAATGATGTTATTACTAAGATCGTTACCAATGCAGACCCAATTATTCCAATTAATTTTAATTCAGTTCCTAAAGAATGAACCCTAACTGAACTTACATTATTTACTGAAGTTGGTGCAATGACCGATTTATTTGCATCTTCTTGATTTGAGTTATTTGAAATTGATTCGTTAGAAATAATTGAATTTCTAAACCTATCTTTAGCCTTAAACTTATTTTTTTTTGAATTTTTCTTTGCCACTTTTCCTCTATTAATANGTTAGTTTGTCTTTTGATAAATTAAGAATAATACTTGAGCATTCTTCTGGTGTTAAATTAGATGTATTTAAAGTGAGATGATACATACTTTGATCGTTGAAGTCTAAATTAAACGCTTTCTTAAAATATTCATCTTGTGCATGGTCAGCATGTTTTAATAAGTCAATTGCTACAGCATCACTTTCCAGATTATGCATTTTTTTTGCTCTAGATATTCTTTCATCTTCGTTTGCCGAAAAAAATACCCTCAAAACATTTTCTTTATCTTTTAAAATAGCAGATGCACCTCTACTAATTACCAATACTTTACCTAAGTCAGATATATCTTTAATNACTTCTTTAGTTGCTTCAATCATTCTTTTATAGTCAAGATCTTCAGGATTTTTAATGATAGTCTCATCAAGTTCATAAAATTCTTTAGACATAGCGTTTTCTATGCCAGGACCAAAATAAGGATCGCCTCCAACACCCACAGTAGGGGAACTGTTTAAAATTTGGTTAATGCCTTTTGCAAACATATCAATTATTGATGGCTTTTTAAGCTTTCTCATAGACACAGCTTCAACAGTTGACCCAACCTTTTTTGCTATCTCAGCAAGCATAATTCTGTCAACAAAATCAAAACCCAATTCTTTTGCTACTAATCTTCCCGGATCTCTCTGACCAGAGCAATGTCTTCCTTCAAATGCAATTGTAGGCATAAATTATCCTTTTAGGTTTAATTATTTTATTTTATCACTCATAAAAGTTTTTCACATTTTTAGGCTCTAGGGTGAGAATTAAAATATTCTTTTTTTACCCAATCATTGTCTAAAAAAGTATAAATTTGTGTAGCTGATAGACTTGAATGACCCATTAATTCTTGCACCTCTCTGATATTTGCACCTCCTTTTAATAGTTCAGTTGCAAATGAGTGCCTTAAAGTGTGGGGCGTTACTTCAACAGATAGTTTTAAATCCTTTGTACATTCTTTGACTACTGACCAAATAGATTGCCTAGTTAATCTTCTTCCGTTTTTATTTAAAAAAAGAGCTTTAGAATCTTTAATTTTTATAAAATTTCTTTCAAATTCAATGTAATCATTTACCGAATCGAGACATTTATCATTTGTGGGGACTATTCTTTGCTTATTTCCTTTCCCAGTGCACTTAACTTCAGAATCCTCAAAGTTAATATTTTCTACATCTAAATTTATTAATTCAGATACTCTCAATCCACAACCGTACAAAATCTCAAAAATAGCTTTATTTCTAAACTTATTATGATTTGTTTTTTCTATGTTTTTAAAAATTAAATTTATTTCATTGTTTGGTAAAGATTTTGGTAAAGGTTTAACCGAATTGTTTCTCTTAATGTTTTTCATTAAGTTCTTATTTTTATAATTTTCACTTAGCAAAAATTTAAAAAATGCTTTCAGACATGCTGTTTTTCTTGAAATTGATGAAGGTTTATAACCTCTTTTGCCAAGAAATATTAAATAAGCTTCAAGATTATTCTCAGTTAAATTATTAAGTTTAATTTTTTTTATATTCAACCAATCAATAAACTGAATTAAGTCATTTTTGTAAGCAAGTGCAGTATTCTTTGTATTACCTTTTTCTACAAGATTGCTGTCAATAAATTCATTCAATAATTCACTATTTTTATCTTCTTTGTAAATAANACTCATATAANGAAATTTTATTAAATATATGNNTANATTTATATGTTTTTNAGTTNACATTTTATTCATTGACTCAAAAATTTTTGTTGAATAGAATTGAATTTATGATTTCAATACCATTTAACCCAATGATGTTTAATATTGGTCCTTTTGCCATGAGTTGGCACGGATTTTGGAGTTTTATTGGCATTCTTGTGGCTGTTTATTTAGTTGTTAGGTGGTCAAAGAGAGATGGGATTAACACTGATATTGCTTATGATGTTGCNTTATGGGGAATTTTAGGAGGTATTATTGGTGCCAGATTAATGCATGTTTTTGATAATTTAGGGTATTACTTGGAAACACCTTCAAAAATCATCATGGTTTGGAGCGGGGGAATTGGATTCCTTGGTGGCATGATAGGTGGGATTTTAGTTGGGGGTTTATATGCTAAATTTATGAATTATCCTGTTGGTAAGATTGCAGATTACGCAGCTCCTGCAATGGCCATAGCTCATATAATTGGCCGAATTGGTGATATNTGGAATGGTGAGCACCTAAGCATACCTACTTCTTTACCTTGGGGTTGGGTGTTTACTCACCCAGATTCGCCTGGTAGAAAAGGAGCTGAAAGGCTATTTAATGACCCAAACATAGCTGTGCACCCTGTTGTTGTGTATGAAATGATTTGGAATGCATTTATAGTATTATTCTTATTTAAATCCAGAAATAAATTTAATTTTGATGGTAGCCTATGGATAATTTACATGTTCTTGTACTCTATAGGCAGATTCCTTATTCAATTTATGAGAATGGATGATGTTAAATTCTCTATTTTAGGTTTACACATACAAGAAGCACATATAGTTACTTTTGCACTTTTTATAATTTCCACAATCTTAATGGTTTTATTTGTAAGGCCCCGAAGTGTCAATCAAGTAGAATCCACTGAAAAAAAAGTTTTAAGTGGCAGAAGAAAAAAATTAAATAGGAATTCTTCTAACTAGGTTTTGAAAATATCAATGAGGCATTATGCCCGCCAAACCCCAATGAATTAGACATAACTTTTTCTAAAACAACTTCTCTTGATTGGTTTGGAATGTAGTCTAAGTCACAATCATCATCTGGGTTTTTATAGTTTATTGTTGGTGGTGCAACTTGGTCCTGTAAAGCTTTAATGCAAAAAACAGCTTCTATTCCTCCTGCGGCACCTAGTAAGTGACCAGTCATAGATTTTGTTGAGCTAATTGGAATTTTTGTATCATTTCCAAAAACAGTTTTAATGGACATTGTTTCAAATTTATCATTTAAGGGGGTTGAGGTCCCATGAGCATTTATGTAATTAATTTCTTCAGAATTAACTTTTGCTCTAGTTAAAGCTAAATTCATAGCTCTAGCAGCACCTTCGCCGCCAGGAGAAGGTTGTGTAATGTGATGTGCATCGCTAGACGCTCCGTACCCAATCACTTCTGCTAATATATTTGCGCCTCTTTTAACTGCATGATCATAATTTTCTAAAAGCAAAATTCCTGCACCTTCGCCTAATATAAAACCATCCCTCTCTTTATCAAAAGGCCTACAAGCGCTTTCAGGGTCTTGGTTGCTTGATAAAGCTCTACANGAATCAAATCCAGCTACAGCAATTGGGCATATAGCGGCTTCTGAACCACCAGCAACGGCATAATCAATATCACCTTTCACAATCAAATCAAATGCTTGACCAATNGCATCTGTGCCAGTTGCACATGCAGATACAGGTGAATAATTTATGCCTTTCAAACCCAACTTCATTGATACATTTCCAGAGGCCATATCTGGCAACATCATAGGAATTAAAAAAGGAGATATTCTTTCAGGTCCTTTATTAAAAAAAACATCAAACTGATCTGAAAGAGTCATAATNCCACCTACACCACTTCCAACAATTGAAGAAAATCTGGTCATATCCAGGGATTCTGCGTCAAGACCTGACATATCGAAAGCTTCCATAGAAGCAACACAGGCAAACTGAGAGAATCTATCAAGTCTCCTAGAATCTTTTTTGCCTAATTTGTCTTCTGGTAAAAATCCTTTTACTTCAGCAGCAATATGGACTGCAAGATTACTAGAATCAAAAGAAGTTATTTTAGAAATTCCAAGTTCACCTTTTTTTATTGAATTCCATGATTCATTTGAATCTAGTCCTACCGGTGATATGGCTCCCACTCCCGTTACAGCTACTCTTGTTGTCATAATTTGCCTCCTTTGTATGTATAATCATAATCACATTGTTAACTTCGTTCAACATATTAAATGTATGAAAAAACTAAATATTGAAATAGAAACACATGGTTGCAAATTAAATTTTGCTGACAGCCAGTCTATTGCAAAAAAATTCTATTCCGCAGGTCATAATGTTTTTAGTGACAACAAAACAGGCCAAAGAGATATTTATATCTTGAATTCCTGCACAGTGACACATGTTGCAGATTCAAAAGCAAGACAATCAATAAGGAAGGTTAAAAGAAACAACCCTAAAGCACTTACAATAATGACAGGTTGTTATGCAGAAAGAGATAAAGAGAAAATAAAAGAAATTAATGAAGTTGACCTTGTAATAACAAATCAAGAAAAAAAAGATATATTAGAAAAAGTTTATGATTATCTCAATGAAGATCTTAGTGAAATCCCTGAGCTCGATACATATCCATTAATTGGAAGATCAAGGGCAAGTATAAAAATTCAAGAAGGGTGTAATCAAGTATGTTCATATTGCATAATACCTTTCGTAAGAGGTAGAGAAAAGAGTATAGATCCTAATGAAATAATAAATAAAATAAATAATGCCTCGAGAAATAACATTAAAGAAGTTGTTCTGACAGGAACTCAATTAGGAAACTATGGATTTGATTTAAAAAATATAGACTTAAAGAAATTAATAAGATTAGTTTTAAATGAAACGAGTATTGAAAGAATCAGAGTAAGTTCTCTGCAGCCTAAAGAAATTGATAACGAGTTATTAGGCATATGGAAATCTAATAGTCGTTTATGTCCCCATTTCCACCTACCATTACAAAGTGGAAGCGATGAAATACTAAAAAAAATGAGGAGGAGATATAGTTCTGAAGATTTTATTAATATTACTTCAATGATTAGAAAACACCTCCCTCAAGCCTCTATTACAACTGACGTTATAGTTGGCTTTCCATCTGAAAAAGAAAAAGATTTTGAAAATACTATACAAACTATAAATAATTCACACTTAAACAATTTGCACGTCTTTCCATATTCGGTGAGACCAAAAACTTCAGCATATTATTCGAATGAGCATAATTCTCCAGAAATAATTAAAAATAGATCAAGCCAATTAATTAAGCTTTCTAAAGTAATAACTGCTAAATCAATGGAAAATATAATTGGCAAGGAAAGATCTATATTATGGGAAGGTAAAGACAGGGATTCAGGTTTAACTGAGGATTATTANAGGGTGGTGAGGAATACCACAAANTATCCAAGCGAGNTTATTTCTAGACAAAAAATAAAAGGCTTAGAAAAAGATAAGTTATACATATAATTTCTAAGCCTTTATTGTACTTATACTTCGACAGGTTTAATGTCTACTTTGCCCTTTTTTCTCTCAAGGTATGCCGCGTTAACCTCATATCCTCTAGAAAACACCATAAGAGATCCTTCTTTTTCGCAATTTTCTAGAAGCCTTTTCTTTTGNAATAGAGTTTTTTCTGGGGACCTATCGAAAGCTGTAATAAAAGCAAGAGGGAGATGGTTAGGTGTTGGAATAATATCACCGAGGAAAACAACCCTCTCACCACCTGCTTTAACTGTTACTATCATGTGGCCAATGCTTGGTCCATCAAGAACAACTGCTTCAACACCTGGGACTATTTCAGTGTTACCATCAATAAGCTGTAGTTGATCTCTTTCTTCAATCACTTTTAAATGCTTTACAGCATTACTGTATTTTGGAACTGCCCATTCGTTAGGATTGAAAGCTTCATTCCATGCATCTTTTTGAATAACATATTTTGCCTTTGGGAAAGATGGGATTATGTTACCTTCTCTATCCATCTTTGTTGCTCCACCACATTTTTCAAAATGCAGATGAGTTAGAACTACGTAATCAATATCTTTTGCACTAATACCTTCTTTTCTAAGGTTAGTAGCTAATTTACTTGAACTGTGACCATAAAATTCCTTTGTAATTTCTGGTTCTTTAGATCCTATTCCAGTGTCAACTAAAATATTTGCGTTAAGAGTTCTAATTAGCATGCAATTTAAGCCTAATCTAACTCTATTACGCCTATCTGGTTTCATATTCCTTTCCCATAAAGTTTTAGGAACTAAACCAAATACCGCTCCTCCATCTAATAAAAAAGTGCCATCGCTTACGATTCCAACACTTACCTTGTCGTTTTTCATTTAACCTCCAAGAAAAATAAAATAATGTAAATTAAAAATTAAGAAAAATTTTATACTAATATAATATTTTGTCAATTTTGAGTTTAATTCTTTCATTTTTAGTTCATAAAATATATAATTTATGTGTACAAAAAATTAAGGAGAATCAATGAATATAAAACTTATGAAATCACCAAAAGTCGGTAATTCCTTATTAGTTGTTTTTACTTGCAGTGATAAAATTAAACCTGAAAATGTTCCTTTCGGTAATCAGTTTGAAATTAATGGTTCTAAAGAATTTCTTAAAGAATTAAAAGATTCTGGAGAAATATCAGGGAAAAAGGGGGAAATGACTTTATTGCATTCTTTGTTAATAGAAAATTTCACTTTTAATTCCCAACATCTTGATGAAAAATTGCACCCTAAAAGAATTTTATTTGTTGGTTTGGGAGACTCTAAAAAAGCAGATAATGAAACTTTAAGAAATAGTGCAGCTCAAATAGCTAAAAAAGTTGAATCATTATCTTTAACGGATTTTTCATTAATTATAGAATCATCTTCCTTGGGCGATGTAAAAGAATCAATAAATTCTATTTCTGAAGGATTAATGCTAGGTAATTATTCCTTTGATGAATTTAAAACTGATAAAGAAAAAACAATATCAATAAATGCAGAACTTCTTGTTGGAGAAATTAAAGAAGAGTATGAAAAGGCCTTAGAAAAATCACTTATTACATCAAGTGCATCAATTAAAGCAAGGAATCTTGTTAATAGGCCTCCAAATGTTGTTAATCCAGAATACTTAAAGGATTTCAGTATTGATTTGGCAAATCAGAATGAAAAATTAGATATAGAAATTTTTGATAAAAATAAAATATCTGACCTTGGGATGAGGGCTTATTTGGGAGTAGCCCAAGGTAGCACAGCAGATCCCTACGGAATAAAGTTAACTCACCTCGGTGACCCTGGGAATAAAGAAAACAATATTTGGCTAATAGGAAAAGGAATTACATTTGATTCAGGCGGATTGTCTTTGAAGCCTTCATTTGGAATGATTGAAATGAAATCTGATATGTCTGGTGGGGCAGCTGTAATAACTGCAATGGAAGCTATTTCAAAGTTAAATCCAAAAATAAATGTGGTGGGCTTGTGTTTAGCAACAGAAAATATGCCTGATGGAGGTGCTCAAAGAGTAGGGGATATAGTTAAGTCTATGAGCGGAAAAACAATAGAAATTGAAAATACTGATGCTGAAGGAAGATTAACTTTAGCTGATGCGGTTGAATACGCAAAGCAGAATGGGGCAAAACAAATTATTGATATTGCCACATTAACTGGAGCTATGGTAACTGCCCTAGGTCATGGATTAATAGGTGCATTTGGCAATGACAACAATCTATTAGATACCTTAAAAGCATCAGGTGAAATTACTGGTGAGAAAATATGGTTCATGCCCCTTGATGAAGCTTCAAAGAAGCAAAATAGATCTAAAGTTGCAGACATAAAGAACACTGGTGGAAGGCCAGCAGGGTCTGTGACTGCAGCTCATTTTATAGGAGAATTTGTAGGAGACACTCCATGGGTGCATTTGGATATTGCAGGAACAGCAATGAGTTCTAGCTCTAAAGGTTGGATTCCTCAAGGAGCTACTGGATTTCCATGCAGAACATTGATTGAAACTGTTTTAAGATTACAAAATTAATTTCTAAAATTTTGAAACTCTGATAAATTCTTATTTGTCTAAATGGTGGGCGTGGTGTAGTTGGTCAACACGTCAGGTTGTGGCCCTGAAGATCGAGGGTTCGAATCCCTCCGCTCACCCCAGTTAAATTTTATGCTTCGGGTGCACCAAAATAGACTGGTTTTCTTAATTTCTTATATAAAAAGCATAATATAAAAATTCCTGTTGCAACTAAAGCCATTGAAGGTCCGGATGGTAAATTAAAGTAATATGACAATAGCAACCCACTTACTGAAGATATAACCCCAAAAACAACCCCAATTATAGTTGTGTAATTAAAAGTTCTAGATAAAAGCTTAGCGCTTGCTGCAGGAATAATTAGCATACTCAACACAAGTATTATTCCAACAGTTTGAAGAGAACCAATAATTGCAAGAGAAAGCATAATTAAAAATAAGTAATTTAAAAAAGAAGTATTTAAGC
>PBWZ01000008.1 GCA_002727435.1 Chloroflexota bacterium | reverse complement strand
AGCTTTTGTGTATCAAATGGAAATTTTTTAAAATCAAAAGACTGTCTAAAAAAACCAACTCCTTTTTCTGTTCTTAAGGTCCTTAATAAATTATTATCAATAGTAATTTGAAAAACTGGATTTGCTAAAACTTCTTTATTTTTTAGTCCTTCTCTAACATCTGCATCATATTTAAATTCATCAAATTCAACAGTCTCCAATGGCCAATTATTTTTATCTCTAGCCTCTGGACAAATATCTATTAACTGATCAGTATAAAAATTTGTTCCTTTTAAAGTTTTAGTGAGATCTCTTCTTATATTTGTAAATTTTGAATTAAAAGACATTTCCAAAATACCTTTCGTGGTATCAATATTTTGAATACTTAAAATTTCAAAATTAGCCAATTTAAAATTATTAAATTTATAAGGCTTAGATGAAATAGAAATAGTATTACCATTATCTAACTCAAAAATTGTTTCTCCTTTTAAATATGTAAATTTAATTAATTCTTTGTCATTAAGTTGAGATAAATCCTGATCATTTATTTTTTTTATTACAGTTTTATTAGGTTTAATATTGGTATCATCAAATAATGAGTATATTGATTAATTTTCTGTCTACCAAGCTGACCTTCTTGTGACAATTCTTTTANCGAAGGNAANACAGGGGTAATAACCTGCATTATAATTGANGCAGTNATGTAAGGATAAACACCAAGNGCTGCNATACTTAAGTTTCTAAGNGCGCCACCAGAAAATAAATCTAAAAATCCAAGTAATGGAGCACTATCAAATGCCGCAGCCAAAGCATCTCTATCTACACCTGGCACCGGAACATGAGCTAAAAACCTAAAAACAACCAAAATACCAAAAGTAAATAANATTTTGTTTCTTAGGTCAGGAATTCTCATTGCATCCATAACTGCTGTTATTAATGCAGGCATGTTTGATTTATTATCTGNATTTGTAGTCATTAATCTTTATTTTCAGTAATTATTTCATTCAATANCTCAATNGTGCTGCCTGATTTTTTTATCTTTTCTTCAGCAGANTTTGTTACTGCNTGAACTTTTATTTTTAAACTTTTTTTCAAATTNCCNTTTCCTAAAATTTTCACGTTCGAGCTTTTCTTTCTAATCAAGTTATGATTAAAAAGAGATTCAGCGTTTACTTCATCACCTTCATTAAATTTATTTTCAATATCCAAAAGATTAACAATACTGAAATCCTTTTTAAATCTGTTCTTAAATCCTCTTAAAAAAGGTAATCTTTTTACTAAAGGAAGCTGTCCTCCCTCAAAGAAAAGTGGAACTCCACCACCGGATCGAGACTTTTGTCCTTTCAAGCCTCTTCCAGAATAAGTTCCTTTGCTACCATTACCTCTTCCAACTCTAGTCCTTGATTTTCTCTTTTCAGGTAATTTAAAACTATTTAATTTAGACATTTAATTTACCTCCGATACCTCAACAAGGTGCTTAACCTTANTTATCATACCTTCAATTGAAGGATTCAAAGTTTTTTCAACTGTTTTTCCAATTTTATTCAATCCAAGAGCTTTTATNGTGTCTCTTTGATTTTTTTTAGCACCAATTGAACTTTTAATTTGTTTTATCTTTATTTTCATCTTTATTTTTTGATTTATTTAAATTTTCCATACTTTTAAGTGCTTTCATTGTTGCCTTAACAACATTAAAAACATTATTTGAGCCATGAGTTTTTGATATAACNTCCTTTACCCCAACTGCCTCCATTACCGCTCTAACTCCACCACCTGCAATAATTCCAGTTCCTTGAGCTGCAGGCTTGATCATTACCTTTGAAGCACCAAATTTTGCAATTACCTCATGAGGAATNGTAGTNCCTTTTAAATTAATTTNCTCTAATTCTTTTTTTGCAGTTGTGACAGCTTTTCTAACGGCATCTGGAACAGCTGCAGCTTTTCCAGAAGAAAAACCAACTTTNCCCTTCTCATCACCAATAACAACAAANGCTGCGAATGAAAGGTTTCTACCACCTTTTACAACTTTTGATACTCTCCTGACACTTACAACNTTTTCGATGTAAGGGTTTTTTTCCTCATCATTTCTTCTTCTATCCCTTCCTNTACCTCTACCTCTATTCGTATCATTATTTGTTTGAGATACCATTAAAACTCCAATCCGTTTTCTCTTGCGCCTTCAGCTAAAGCCTTTACTCTTCCGTGATACTTATATCCACCTCTATCAAAAACAACCTTAGTAATGCCAGACTTTTTACATTTTTTAGAAATAATCANNCCAACTTTATAAGCATCAAAACTTTTTTGTGTTAATCCTGACTTATTTTCTGTCTTATCAGANGAAACATCTTTGTCTTTACTACTACAGGAGACAATTGTTTTGCTAGCTTCATCATCAATAATTTGAGCGTANATAAATTTATTACTTCTAAAAACTGATAATCTTGGATATTCAGAAGTGCCTGAAATCTTTTTTCTTACTCTAATGTGTCTNATTTTTCTCTTNTTNAATTTAACTGGACTCATTATGCCTCACCACCTACAGCTGTCTTTCCAGCTTTTCTTCTAATTATTTCATCTCGATACTTTATCCCATTTCCAGTATAAGGATTTGGTTTTCTCAATTTTCTTATTCTTGCTGCTTGTTCCCCAACTGATTGCTTATTTGACCCTCTGACAAACACAATATTTTGATTTTCTTCTGTAAGCTCGTTAGTTCCAATAGGGTTAACTAGAACTGAGTGGCTAAAACCAAGACTGAACTCTAAGTCTTTACCTTTCTTAGTAACTCGATAACCAGTACCAATAATATCTAACACAATTTCAAAGCCGACACTAACTCCAATTACACAGTTATTTATCAAGCTTCTAACTAGGCCATGAAATGCCTTTATCTCTGNGTCCTCNCTATCTCTGTGGCAAGTTATCTGATCACCTTCATGATTTATACTTATTGAACTATGAACATTTACTTTTTCTTCACCTTTTGGNCCTTTAAAAGAAACTTCATTCCCGTTAATATTGACGGTTACCTCGTTAGGTATTTTTATTGGTAATTTTCCTATTCTAGACATAATATTTTCTCCACCTACCATACATAGCAGATAATTTCTCCTCCAAGATTGCTTTTAAACGCTTCCTTGCCTGTCATCACACCTTTGGATGTTGATATAACTGAAATTGCTAATCCACCCATGTACATTGGTATCTCATCTTTTCGTGAATATGATCTCAACCCAGGAGTGCTGACTCTAGTTAAGCCTTTTAGCGCAGAATTTTTATCCGAATCATACTTAAGATCAACTTTTGTGAAAGATTTATTTTCATTTGTTGTNGAAGTNAAGTTTGATATATAACCTTCTTTCTTCATTACAGATAAAACTGAAGACTTCATCTTTGAAGAAGGGAATTCAACAAATTCCTTTTTCATTGCAACAGCNTTACGAATTCTAGTTAACATGTCTGCAATNGGGTCACTCATTTATAAACTTGCCTTTCTTATTCCTGGGAATTCACCTTGAAGAGCTTTTTCCCTAAATTTTATTCTTGATAAGCCAACAAACCCTACATAACCCCTAGATCTTCCAGTTAAGCTACATCTATTTCTGTGCCTATTTGGATTAGAATTTTTTGGCAACTTGCTTATAGCAACTCTAGCTTCTCTTCTTTTTTCAATTGGAAGAGATGCATCATTCCATATAGATAAAAGTTCAGCTCTTTTTGCTGCGTACTTTTTAATTATTCTCTCAACTCTCAATTCACGTGCTATTTTTGCTTTTCTAGCCATTTTTTCCCTCCATAAAAGGCATCCCCAGTAGTTGTAAAAGCTTGAAGCCTTCTTGATCTGTTTTGGCTGAGGTTGCCACTGTCAATTGAAAACTTCTTATTCTGTCCACTTTTCCATAATCAATTTCTGGAAATATTATATGCTCTTTAATTCCTAAATTGTAATTACCATTTCCATCAAAACTATTTGCAGAAATACCTCTAAAATCTCTAATTCTAGGTAATGATAGATTTACTAACCTATCCCAAAAATCCCACATTCTTTTTGACCTTAGTGTTACTTTTATNCCAACCCTCATACCTTCTCTAAGGTTAAAATTAGCAATAGATANTTTTGCTCTTGTTACTACAGGCTTTTGCCCAGTGATCATAGTTAAATCTCCCAACATAGATTCAATAGCATTTTTATTTGTTAANGATTCNCCCATACCAACATTAACAGCAATTTTTAGCATTTTTGGTATCTCCATTTGATTTTTGTAACCAAACTCTTCCATTAGCTTATCTTTCACATCATTAATGTACACTGATTGCATTCTTGGCATTGTAGTTGATGTTGTCTCTTTCATTTATTTCTTACCTTTATCTTTTTTTGATTCAACAATCACCCTTGATGAAGCTCCGTCACTTAACTTTTCTATTTTTACCCTGCCACTTTTACCTGANTCAGGGTCCTTATATATTAAATTTGATATGTGGATAGGTANCTCCTTTTGAACAAANCCAGTTTCTTTGGCACCTGTTCCAGCCTTCACATGCCTAGTAGCAATATTTATTCCCTCAACAATNACCATGCTTTTTGAGACAAATATTACTTTNCCTTCTTTACCTTTATCTTTGCCAGATCTAACCACAACAGTATCATTTTTTTTAATTCTGGTAGCCATTTAAAGNACCTCCGGAGCTAGTGACACAATTCTCATNAATTCTTTATCTCTCAACTCTCTTGCAACTGGNCCAAATATNCTAGTTCCTCTTGGATTTTTACCTTCTCCAATTATTACAGCTGCATTATCATCAAACCTAATGTATGAACCGTCAATACGCCTCACTTCTTTTTTGGTTCTAACAATTACTGCCTTTACAACTTCNTGCATTTTTACATTACCNCCAGGTGTTGCATCTTTTACCGCTGCAGTNATAACATCTCCAACNGACGCAAATCTTCTATAGCTTCCACCATCAACATGGATNCACATTATTTCTTTGGCACCTGAATTGTCAGTNACTATTAATCTNGTTTGAGGNTGTATCATTTACTATCATCCTTATTTAAAGANACTGGAATATTATCATTATTTTCCTGTATTTTAAATAATCTCCATCTCTTCATTTTTGAAATTGGNCGTGAACTNGTTATTTGAACATTGTCCCCTTCTTTAGCAGAATTATCAGGATCATGAACTAAATATTTTTGAGACCTTTTTATTGTTTTTCCTTTATATCGAGTTTTTGATCGAGTTGAAATAGAAACAACAATGGTTTTATCAGCTTTATCGCTAACAACTTTACCTTCTAAAATTCTTTCAATTTTAGTCATTGTTTTCTCCTTTCAAAAATCTNAACTCAGTTAATCTNGTTTCCAATCTTGCTATGTCCTTTTTAATTTTTTTAATTTCTGTAGTATCAGATAATTGCATACTTGCTTTCTTAAATCGCAAATCCATGTGCTCTCTTCTTGTCTCTTTTAATTTTGACAATAACTCTTCTAAATTAAATTTTCTTATATCTGCCATATCCATTAGAATTGCTCACTTCTCGATACAATCTTTGTTTTTAACGCTAGCTTGTGGGAAGCAAGCCTTAAAGCTTCTCTTGATAAATCATCTGGAAGGTCACCGAGTTCAAATAATATTTTTCCTGAATTAACAGGTGCCACCCAATACTCAACAGCACCTTTACCTTTACCCATTCTTGTTTCTGCAGGTCTTGCTGAAACTGGTTTATCTGGAAAGACTCTAATCCATAATTGGCCACCTCTTTTTACATGACCAACTATTGCTTTTCTTGCAGCCTCAATTTGCCTAGCTGTTATCCAGCCAGAATCAAGTGTCTTTAAGCCATAATCACCAAAATTAATTTTACTTCCCTTAATTCTGGCTCCCTTAACAACTCCTCGAAATTGTTTTCTAAATTTTGGTCTTTTTGGTTGCAACATAATCAGTAATCCTTAACTTTCAGACTCGCTAGCTTTACTTGTGGTTTTCTTGGCTGTAGTTTTTTTAGCTGTGGTTTTCTTAGCTGTAGATTTCTTAGCTGTAGATTTCTTAGCTGTAGNTTTCTTAGCTGGGGCCTTCTTAGCTGTAGTTTTCTTAGCTGTAGTTTTCTTAGCTGTAGTTTTCTTAGCTGGGGCCTTCTTAGTTTTAGTTTCTTTATCTTCAATTGCGTTTTCACCTGAAGTTTCTAAAATTTCTCTTATAGGGGCTGCCTTTGTGTTTTCATTTACATTAGCTGATGATTGCTTTTCATCATTTTCTGTTATCTCAAGAATTTCTTTATTCTGCGAAATACTTTCCTCAACTCTTTGTACAGCTCTATCTGAAAGACCTTTATCAATTGCACCAACTTCACCATTATAAATCCAGACTTTTACACCAATAATTCCATATGTTGTTTTAGCTTCAGCTATTGCGTAATCTATTTCAGCCCTCAGTGTATGCAAAGGGACTCTACCTTCAATCATTTTGTCTGATCTTGCTATATCTGCTCCTCCTAATCTGCCAGAAATTAATATCTTTATTCCTTTTGCGCCATTTTGAATACATCTATTCCCAACTTGCCGCATTGCCCTCTTAATTGCAACTCTTCTTTCGATCTGCTCAGCAATATTTTGAGCTACTAATTTAGCATTTAAATCGGGTTGCCTTATTTCAGTAATAGAGATGTTAGCTTTTTTAGAAGTTATTTTTTCAATAGAATTTCGTAATTTATCAACATTTGACCCCCCTCTTCCAATAACTATACCTGGCCTAGAAGTATGTATATTGATTGCTAAATCTTCAGAGTTTCTTTGAATTTGAATGTGAGAAATACCTGAAGAATCACCTAACTGACTGTTGATGTGGTCTCTAATATTGTGATCTTCTAAGACCTGAACCCTGTAATCTCTAGGGTTTACACCAAACCAATGAGATACCCAATCTCTTGTCGTTCCTAGTCTAAAACCAATTGGATGAGTTTTCTGACCCATTATTCATCTCCCTCTACAAAGTTTAAATCTTTCAACTCAACATATATGTGTGATTGAGGTCTATTAAAAGTTCCTGCTCTTCCCCTTGCTCTTGCTCGCCATCTTCGAATAGTTGTAGATTTATCAGCATATATAGTTGAAATTACCAATTCATCTCTGTCTCCATACTGTGAACTTTCAGCATTGGCAATTGCAGATTTTATAAGTTCTATTAAAGTTTCAGAAGAACTAGAATTCATGTATGCCAAAATGTTTAATGCATCTATAGCTTTTTTACCCCGCACAAGATTTACATATGGTCTAAGTTTCTTTACCGATATTCCTACGTTTTTTGTTTTTGCTTTAACTGTCATTTATCCTAACCTATCTGATTTAGAAGAGTGGCCCTTGAACACTCTTGTTGGTGAAAATTCTCCCAATTTATGACCGATCATATTTTCAGTTATAAAAACAGGGATATGCTTTCGGCCATTATGAACACCAATTGTCAAATTTAACATTTCTTCAACGATTGTTGAAGACCTAGACCAAGTATTAATAACTTGATTTGATTTAGCTTCATTTTTTGCTTTCATTACTTTTTTTAAGAGCTTTGGGTCAACAAAAGGTCCTTTTTTTATCGATCTAGACATATTATTTTTGATATCTCCTTCTTAAAATCAATTTATCACTTTGTTTTGTTTTTCTGGTTCTCTTTCCTAGCGCTGGTTTACCCCAAGGTGTTTTTGGATGTTTCATTCCAACACCGGTTTTTCCTTCACCACCGCCATGAGGGTGATCGTTTGGATTCATTACAAGACCTCTGACAGTTGGTCTTCTGCCTCTATGAATACTTCTTCCAGCTTTACCTAATTTCTGGTTTTTGTGATCTAAATTTCCAACTTGCCCTATAGTTGCTTTACAATTTTCTANTATTCTTCTTACTTCGCCTGAAGGCATTCTTANTAAAACATAACCAAATTCATGTGCCATTACTTGAACAACAGTNCCAGCNCTTCTTGCAATAACTGCACCCTTTCCAGGAGAGGATTCTACNTTATGCACTAAATATCCAACAGGTATCGATTTTAACGGAAGTGAATTTCCGACNNTAATATCAGAATTTTCACCNCTCATAACTTTTTCTCCAACTTTCAATCCATCTGGAGCNATCATGTAAAATTTTCTTCCATCATTAGATTTAACAAGCGCTATTCTAGCACTTCTATTTGGATCGTATTCTATTGAAAAAACAGTTCCTTCAGTACCCTCTATTGATCTTTTGAAATCAATTATTCTATATCTTTTTTTATGTCCCCCACCTCTATGCCTAACTGTAATTCTGCCAGTATTATTTCTGCCAGCTTTTTGTTTCATAGGTGCCAATAAAGATTTTTCAGGTTTTGATCTTGTAATTTCATCAAAGTCTGCTGAAATTCTTGAACGCTGTCCTTCAGATGTTGGCTTATAAGTTTTCATTAAGTCCCCTCAGAAATATTAATAGTTTCTCCTGAAGCCAGTGAAACAATTGCTTTTTTATAATTAGGAGTAATTATTCTATTTCTGCCGAAAGTTTTCGGTTTTCCTTTTTTAAAAATTATATTTACTCCAACAACTTTAACTTCAAAAATTTCTTCTATTGCTTTTTTTACAGAAGATTTATTAGCATCATTTGAAACTCTGAAAGTATATTTTCCTGATTCTTGAAGAATCGTACTTTTTTCAGTAATTACTGGAGAAATTATTATGTCACTCAATGTTTTTGCTTTCATTTTTTAACCTTTTTGCTTCCCCAAATTTCTTCAATTTTTTTAAAACCCTCTTGTGTAATTANCAAATGATTTGAATTTAGNAGATCATAAGTATTTATAAGGTCTGCTTGAACTGTTTTAACATTAGAAATATTTGATGAAGATTTCAATATATTTTCATTAATTTCCGACTTNTCAAGTAACATGTGGCTTTTTTTTGGAAGTTCCAAGTCACTTATTATTTTATTAAGTTTCTTAGTGCTTATATCTTTTACATTTAATTTATCAATAACNGTTACTGTCCCTTCCCTCATTTTTTCTGANAGAGCCATTTTTATTGAAGCNTTTTTTACTTTTTTTAAGATTTTTTTCTTATATGATCTAGGATGTGGTCCGTGTGCAACACTNTTTCCTAAAACATGAGAAGATCTACTTCCAACCCTAGCTCTACCTCCACCTTTCTGATTCCTTAATTTTGCAGTTGAATAACTTGCATCTTTTCTTCTCAAAGTATTACTAGTACCTTGNCGCTTATTACTCAACTGAGCAACAACAACTTGATGAACAAGCACATCGTTAAAAGGTTGCTTCCAAATATCATCAGAAGCAGATATTTTTTTTATCACTTCACCTTTTGAGCTTTTTAAATCAACTTGCATAATTTTCCTTTAAAACTATTACNGCATTTGTATTAGAACCCGGNACAGATCCCTTAACTTCNATTATATTATTTTCTTTATCAATTTTCGTAATTTTCAGACCTTTTTGAGTGACTTTTTCTGACCCCATATGACCAGACATCTTTGTTCCTTTCCATACTCTTCCTGGAGAACTTCCAGCACCTATCGATCCTGGTGCTCTGTGCCTGTCAGATTGACCATGTGTTTTAGGGCCACCTTTAAAATTATATCTTTTGACTGTACCTGCGAAACCTTTTCCTTTCGAAATTCCTTGAATGGAAACTTTTTCTCCAACTTCAAAAATACTACAATCAAACGATTGCCCAACTTCTACAGAATCAACACTGCTTGAAGATACTTCTTTCAATATTTTGTATGATGAGTTGCTCCTCTTTTGATGACCGATTTGTGGACTATTTAGTCTTTTGCTCTCATCAAATCCAATTTGCACAGATTCGTATCCATCTCTTTTCATGGTTTTAACTTGAGTTACTTTACATGGACCGAGTTTAATAATTGTAGTTGGAATAGCTAAACCATTATCATCGTCAAAAGATGTAGTCATATTTATTTTTTTTCCAATTAATCCATCAATCATTTAATCCAACCTCATTTTAATATCTACTCCTGCAGGAACATTTAGTCTTGTTAAGGAGTCAATTGTTTTAGAACCTGGGTCAACAATATCAATAATTCTTTTGTGAATTCTTAGTTCGAAATGTTCTCTAGATTTCTTATTTACATGAGGAGATCTCAAAACACAGAATCTTCTTATATTTGTTGGCATAGGAATTGGACCTGCAACAGCAGCTCCAGTTCTTTCAGCTGCTTCTAAAATTTGCTGAGCAGATAGATCNAATACTCTATGATCATATGCTTTTAAAGTNATTCTTATAGCTTGATTTGACATTATTTATCCTTCATTGGNGCTGGTGCGTAATGATCTAATTCTTGTGTAAAGCTAGCTCTACCGGTTGTATTTGATCTAAGTATNGTTGCATATTGGAAAGTTTCTGCAAGTGGTACATGAGCCTTAACTATCTGNAGTCCAGCTTGAGGNTCCATTGATTGGACTTGAGCTCNCCTACTTTGAAGATCACCTAAAACATCACCTAAAAATTCTTCAGGAGTNACAACTTCCATTAACATAACTGGNTCTAAAATNAATGGNCTNGCTTTTTGNCATGCTTCTTTAAATGCCATTGAAGAGGCAATTTTAAAAGCAACTTCAGAAGAGTCAACTTCATGGTGAGAACCATCAATTANNATTGCTTTGATATCCACAACAGGATGTCCNGCTACAACACCAGATTGGGCAGCTTCCTTAAAACCTTGTTCTACGGGACCANAGTATTCTGTAGGTAATGTAGCTCCAGTAATTTCAGACTCAAAAACAAGCCCTGACCCTGCTTCCAAAGGTTCTATTCGAAGGGTTACATCACCAAATTGACCTCTACCACCAGATTGCCTAATAAACTTTCCTTGAGCCGATGCAGTTTTTCTAACTGTCTCTCGATANGCCACTTTAGGAGCNCCAACATTTGCCTCTACTTTAAATTCTCTTTTNATTCTTTCNACAATTACATCAAGATGNAATTCACCCATTCCTGCNAGAACCATNTGACCACTTTCTTGGTCAGTATTAAATTTAAGNGTAGGGTCTTCATCTACAAGCTTCGTTACAGCAATATCCATTTTATCCTGATCTGCTTTACTTTTAGCTTCAATNGCTACAGATAATACAGGGTCTGGAAAAGACATAGATTCAAGTAATATTCTATTGCTTACATCACTAAGAGTGTGAGCTGTAGATATTTCTTTAAGACCAACAACTGCAACTATATCACCAGCATTTGCAACTTGAATTTCTTCCCTGTCTTCTGCATGCATTTTTAATAATCTTCCAATTCTTTGCTGCTTATTTATGGTTGTATTGAATACTTTGTCACCAGCATTTACTGATCCTGAATATACTCTCATGTAACAAAGCCTTCCTACATGCTCGTCCGTAACAACTTTAAATACTAAACCCGCGAAAGGCTCTTTTTCGTTAAGTTCACGCTTAACAACTTCATTTCCATCAATATTTGTGCCTTCAACAGGCGGTAAATCATTTGGAGATGGAAGATAATCACATACTGCATCAAGAAGATGATGTACACCTTTGTGTTTTAGTGCAGATCCACAAAAAACTGGAAATATTTTTAAGTCAAGAGTTGCTTTTCTTGTAGCTTTTTTAATTTCTT